>NZ_FRAU01000005.1:293194-321268 GCF_900142415.1 Rhodothermus profundi | reverse complement strand
CGATGCCCCCGCGCGTAGGGAATTGCCTCCGCCTCCCGATAGATGCCGTCTTCCGGGTCATGCTGGGCTCCGAAAATGTGCCCCACTTCATGCGTGAACGTGTAGTCCCCACTACTGGCAAAGTCGACCAAAACGATCGCATATGCCTTCTGACGGACCTCCCCGACGTTGATAAGTTGCTCGCCAGAAGAGCCCAACAGCACATCACCCGCAACGCCATGGACTCGACCATCCGGGTTTTCAGGATCCCAGTCGCCCACCTCCGAATCGATCAGCAATACCACCACGTCCGCCTGGTACTGGTCCCGCAACGCCTGCGCCTGAGAGTCGGTGTACAAACTCCGTACATCCTCTTCAGCATTGCCACCGATGTAAAAGCTGAACTGCTGCTTGTGTATCAGGCGGAGTTCGAGGTTGTTGATCTGGCTGTTGCGATAAGCCTGGTTCGCATCGTTGAGGGCCGCATAAATGATCCCATCGATGTCCCGACCCTGCGCCGCCTTCGGCGTGTACAGCACCAGCACCCGCACCACCTCCGGACTGCAACGAGCCTGCGGCCACAAACCAGTGGAACCCCCCACATACGTGCCCGCAGCTTTCTCCGAAACGCTACCTTTCGGCGCGGAAACGTTGCGCTTCGGAGGCGCAATCGGCCGAGGGCCTACCGCCCCCACGTCATAAATGCCCCGCGCAGGAGGCGCAGGCGGGCGCGGATACTTCCGCGGGTCGATCGTCACCAGCGCGTGCAACCCACCCCCCAGCGGCCGCACCCAGTACTCCCAATCCCCAACAGCACATGCCCCGTCACCGCACCCGTCCGCAACACCACCAGCGACACCTCGCCCACCGCCTCCGTCGTGTCCGCCCCCACATAGATCCGCCCGTTCCAGGCCACCGCCTCCTCCGAAAGCACCGAAAGCGCCTCGCGCCGCACCGTCAATGTGCCAAGGCCCTTACCCCGGCCCGGCACCAGCCGACCCGCCGCGTTCACCGCCAGCACAAACGAACGATGGCGCCAGAGCTCTTCGGGCAGCCGCACCAGTTGCAGGTGCACCGCCATCGGCAGCTTTTGCAACACCTGTTGGCGTTGTTGCGCCTGCGGTCCGAGCGCCTGCATCGAAACCGAAGCTTCTTCAAAGAGCGGCACCGGTTGGGCCTGCAGTGTCGTGCTCAGCGCCAGCCAGAGTCCCAGGAGTAGAAGGGGGGGGTAAGCCGTGTGCGTCTCATGGCTTCTTCCGTTTTCGGTTGGGGAGAAAAGGGCTTCCGAGTCAACCGAGAACGGCTGGTGACGGAGAGGGTCACCACGTCGCCGTGGTTGTGGGGAAAGAAAACATGAAGGGGGTGGTTTGTCAAGCCCCTGTTTGGTCTCCATCGGGTGGTATGTCAAGTCCTTGTTGGGTTTTCGTTGGGGGATTGTGTTGGCGTAGGTCATGGGTTGGGTTGGTGGGGGTGTTCCCCCTCCCCACAGGGGAGGGGGAAAGCAGAGAAAGCCCTGCGGGGACGTAGGGGTTCGGTGCCGATGTCAGCGCGTTCAATAACGCACCGGATATGCAGACATATACGTGAACATTTGTGTTGGGTGCTGATGCCAGCGTTGTTTAATAACGCGCCCGGAAAAGCGGTTCTCCCTTTGGGAGGGAACTGTCGCAGGACGACGGAGGGGGAAAAAGGGGCGTGGAAGGGAAGTAGGGGCATCTTCTGCGAGGGTGTTGCGTAGAAAGGGCCCCGGACATTTACTGCGAACGATGAGGGGGCTATGGCGGTATCCTTGCAGGCACTTTCGCCGCTTTCGGTCGATGCCGGTGGGTCAGAACGGGCCCGGCACTATGAAACGGTGCTCCAGCATATCGACGCTCTGCTCGAAGGCGAAACGGACTGGATCGCCGCGATGGCGACGGTAGCCTGCGCGCTGCACCACGCCTTCGATTACTATCACTGGACCGGGTTTTACCGGGCGGTTTCCGACGATCTGCTCATTGTAGGCCCCTACCAGGGCACGCATGGATGCCTGCGCATTCCCTTCTGCCGGGGCGTGTGTGGGGCAGCTGCTCGCACGCGTCAGACCCAGCTCGTGCCCGACGTGCACCGGTTCCCGGACCATATTGCCTGCTCATCGACCACGCAGTCGGAAATCGTCGTGCCCGTGCTGACGCCAGACGGTCGCCTGCTGGCTGTGCTGGACGTTGATTCCGACGAACCGGCCGCCTTTAATGCCATTGATCAGCACTACCTGGAACAGCTCTGCGCCGAACTGGGGCGGCGCTTTGCCCATACGCCTCAGCGCTGAAAGAAAAAACGCCAGGCCTGTCGGGCCTGGCGTTGCGGTATGGGAACAGGGGGCGATCAGTGGGCGGCCACTTCGGCAAAGCCTAATTGTTCGATGGCGTGGTGCACATAGGCTTCGGCCAGCTCAGGCGTGGGTGCCTCGGCATAGACGCGCAGGAGCGGCTCAGTACCTGAAGGCCGGATCAGCACCCAGCCGCGGTCGGTAATATGCTTAAAGCCATCGAGCGTCTGCACATCACGTACGGCGTCGCCGGCCACCTCTTTCAGACCCCCTGTCTGACGAAGATGGTCCAGGGCCGCTTGTTTCTTTTCGTCGGTGGTGTGCAGGTCGATGCGGAAGAAGTGATGCGGGCCGAATTCGTCGAAGAGTTCCTGCACCAGCTCAGAGAGTTTCTTCTTCCGAAGAACCAGTAACTCTGCGACGAGAAGTCCGATATAGATGCCGTCGCGTTCAGGGATGTGGCCCTTGACGGCGATACCACCCGACTCTTCGCCCCCTACGAGCACGTCGCGCGCGACCATCTGCTTGGCAATGTGCTTAAAGCCGATGGGCGTTGTTTCGACACGCAGCCCATAGGCCTGTCCCATCTTGTCAAGCAGGTGGGTGGTAGAGAACGTCTTGATAATATCCCCTTTCAGTCCCTGCTCCTTGTGCAGATACTTGACCAGCAGGGCCAGAATTTCGTGCGAGGTAACAAAGCGGCCGTTTTCGTCAAACAGGCCAATGCGGTCGGCATCCCCGTCGTTGGCCATGCCCAGGTCACACCGTTCGCGGACGACCACCTCGGCCAGTTCCTTCAGGTTGCGCTCAATGGGTTCGGGAGGCTGGCCATGGAAGCCCGGGTTCCAGTCACAGTGCAGTTCAACGACGCGCTCGGCACCCAGCAGGCGGCGCACCATGCCCTGGGCGGCACCAAACATGGCATCGTGCGCCACTTTCAGATGTTGGGCGATGCCGTTGATGTCCAGTTTGGTGCGCAGGTGGTCAAGGTATGCGGTGCTCAGGTCCACCAGTTCGATATGACCGTCGCTAACCAGGTCATCAAAGGAGGGTAGGTTGGCGGGTGGAGTGGCCTCGGGAAGTTCGCGTTCTACTTCGGCGATCATTTCAGGTGAGGCCGGTCCCCCGAAGTCTGCTTTGATCTTGAATCCGTTGTATTGGGGAGGGTTGTGGCTGGCCGTAATAACGATGCCGGCCTGGCAACCAAAGTGCTGGGTCGCCCAGCTTACGGCCGGGGTGGTAGTAAATGTACTGGCCAGACGTACAGAAATGCCCTGTGCTGCGAAGATGCGGGCGACGTGTTCGGCGAACTCTCGTCCCAGAAAACGGGTGTCGTGCCCGATAACTACGCTTGGGTGATCACCATAGCGTTTTTTCAACCAGCGAGCGGTAGCCTGGGCGACGCGGCCCAGATTGGCAAAGGTGAAGTCATCGGCAATGACTGCACGCCAACCGTCCGTTCCAAACTTGATCGGTGCCATTGGTTGCATTCTGGTTTGGTTTTGAGAGGACAATTGCAAGGAATAAAAAAAGGATATCTATACCAGAAATCGTTCCCATTGCCAACCAGAATTTACGCTGTAGTTAAAAAGTCCAACAGGGACGTATGGAGAAAATTGTTAGCGTATGAAGCAGGAATTGTACCGGGTCGACTCAGCTAGAGACTGCCCGGTGAAGCAGCTATGAGCGTACAGGTCATGCTGGCAAATTCAACCAGAGTACTTGATCCGTTGGCTACCGGTAGAGCATGCTGGTTTACCAGGGCCAGCAGATTGTTTTGTGAAATTGAACGGTACCAGGCTTTTTTCTATTTATGGCTTGATTGTTTAGCGTGAAGGTGCAATGTCCGTTCGGGATAAGAGGCGCAGAGCATATTTCTGCATTTGAAGCAAAATCAGGCTACCTGTCTCAGGAGCGACGCATCCCGGAGTCAAGGGGCAGGATGCATGGCCGGCAGGCGTTGCGTCTGGGTAACACAGAATAGCTGGCAGCCCTTTAAGAAACGCGTTTGAGGGCAGCGAGCAGAGAGGAAGACGGTGTGCGGCCGCGCCGCGGGGCAGTTGATTGTGACGGGGGCATGGCGTGCGTGCTGCGTTCCGCATCACACGTAGCTGCCTGGCGGCGCGGCCTTTCTGAAAGGGTAATGCAAAGGCGTGCTGTTGCCAACGGAGTGCTTTAGTCAGTCTGCTCTGAAGCGGCCGCTACCGGAATGCGCACTTCAGTGCGATCCCAGCGCAGGTACAGGTAGGTCTGGTCCTTTTCTTTTTCAAAGGAGATCGTAAAGCCCTCGTAGCGTTTATCTGTCTGGCGGGTGGGCACATCGAAGCGAAAGAGATCCAGCTTGGGATCATAGTCGAAGGTACCCCATTGGCCCAGCCCCCGGTTGATGATAATGGTCCAGTGGTCGGGGTAAGGAATTGTATAGAGGCTATAGGTGCCGGCTGGCAGGTGATGTCCCCCGAAGATTAAATCGCCCGTGGTGGTAATTTCGGTGGCTTCATTAGCGCCGGTGCGCCAGACTTCGCCGTACGGGACCAGCGCCCCGAAGATCTCACGGCCCCGCTTACGGGGCGAACTGTAGACAATCTTTACGTAGGTGCTGTCAATCCAGGTTATGGCCAGCGCCAACGGACTGCGCGCCAGGCTGCCTGAGCGTGGTGGTGGCACCACCTCTACGGTATCCTGAGCGCCCGCGCTCAGGGGAAGCGCCAGAAAGACAAGGAATGGGCAAAAGTAAAAGTAAAGGGGACGCATAATCGAGGCAGATCAGGTGATTATTACCTGGGAAGCACTTCCAGAGCAATGTTAGTGCGCGAGCGCTTGTGCAGCTTCAGCACAGGCTCCAGTACGTGGTTAACGCAGGCGGCGATGGTGCGCTCGTACTGCTCTTTCGGGGTGCGCCAGGCTTCTGTTACAATCTTTGTCACGAAAGCTTCCGCATCGCGTAGCGTAGCGGTCGTCCAGCCCATCTGATGGAACCGATGGAGCAGGGTTGGGCCTATTTGCCTGGCCAGATGCTGGCAGAGCTGTTCTAACGTACGGGACATTGCAGGATGCGGTTGTGGTTGCTGGTTCGTCATCACCTTCTCAGATGTTGGTGCAAACAGAAAAGACGAGGTGACCCGGTTTGTTTCACCGGTGATCAAAAAATCATCGCGCAGGCTGCGTCTGGGAATACCTGGGCTGGGAGTTTGAAAGAGCTTCCTGAAAATTTGACGATGCGTCGGTCGGATTTGCGGAAAGTGCTTTTTAGCGGAGCAGCCCAGGTTGTAAGCTGAGTGAGCAGGAAGATTGTCCCTGGATTGGAGGCGCAGGCCAGCAGCGGAAGCAGCGCGTTAAGCGGTAAGGCAATGGCGCGCTGAGTTTTGCGTGATGACAGATTTAGGAGGGCCACAGGCAAAGGGATGCGCAGGGGTGCAGTGGAGGTGACAGAGACTCGCTATTCGGGTCGCTACCCAAGCATGCATGCTGGCAATCGAAGGGCACCTGCGGGCGGTGTAGGGTGGGATTTACAAAGAAAAGCCGTAAGCCCTGAAGCAAAGGGCTTACGGCCTGTTTGTGGTGGAGATGGCGGGAGTCGAACCCGCGTCCGGATGGCCGCCCGGTCAGGCGTCTACGTGCGTAGCCGGCCTATTCGGTGTCGTCCATGCCGTATGCCGGCCGGCGAGGCCAGGCATGGACCCAGGCTGATGGGTATCTCGCTGCGCCGGTTCAGCCGGCACCGGCTACAGCCAGTCCGCCTCCGACGATGCCTCGCCGCGCGCGGGCGGACGCGCTGCGCGGGAGACAGATGGCGGGCTTAATTAGGCCGCCATCGCGTACGAGTAGTCGTTCGCACTTACTTTTTCCTGGCGAGATTAACGAGCATGCCAGGCAGCTCGGCACGCAGCCTGCCGTGCGTCTACCACCCGTCGAAACCAGTTCATCCCCATCAAAGAACGCATTTTCCCAACCCAATGAATCTTCAAAAAGTTCCCTTACTAGCGGAGCGGAGAGCGGTCGCGCTCCAGTGCCGTGCCGGCTGGCGTCAATCCGGCTGCCTGCAGGGCCGCATGCAGGCGAGGAAGCAGGGTGGCCCGCAGGCCTGCCGGCAGATAAGGGATCTTGCTGCGTCGGCCGGTGAAGTACTGCCGGTAGGGATGAATAAACAGACGTACAAAGCGTCCATTGATTGGCACGGCCTCCAGGCGCACCATGACGCGATACAGTCCCCAGTGCTGCAACGGCCGCGGTGCGGTTTGCAAAAGTGTGGGAGTAAGCTGCGTCGTTTCCCAACCTGCTGCTTGTAGTGCGCGTGCTACAGGAGGCAAGGCGGCTGCGGTTGTATCCGGCAGCCGGTAATCGTAGTAGAGCGGAACCAGGCGTGGACTGCAACCCGCAGAGGCCAGTCCCAGCAACAGAATCAGCAGCGAGCTCCGCATAGCTCAGATCTGCAGCTACTGCTACAGGTACCGGCAGGCGAACCGGAGGATCCAGAAAAGCATCGGGCAGGTACGCTCACCCTTCGTACCTGCCCGATCGGCGGAGGCTCACCGCAAGTGGCATGCAACACCCAGGAGGCAGAGCGCGCAGCCATGAGCTATCCCCTGCAAGCAGCATGCCAGCAGAGAGGACTCTTATGAAGAAGAGGGAACAGAAGGCGAAGCGGGCATGGACGTGTCCGCTAAAGCAGACCGCGTGCGTCCGTTTGAGACAACAGCTCGGGTATGGCGGTGCAGAAATTGCAGAAGAATCCTGTTAAAGTGCACCGGTTGCTCAATCATAGGGGCATGTCCGCATCGGTCGATATAGTGCAGCGTCGCGTTCGGTAAATGTTTCCGAAAGGTCTCTGCCACTTCAGGAGGAGTAATCCGGTCATTACGTCCCCAGATGAGCAGCACCGGCATGGTGAGCTCGTGCAGGCGCGCCATGACGGTTTCTGATTGTGCTGAACGGGCCATGCGGATCAGGCGGAGTACTTTCTGGCGGTCGTGAAGGAGGGCCTGCACCCGATCCACCAGTTCGTCGGTCGCGTGGCAGGGATCATAAAACGTCAGGGCTGCGCGCTCACGGATATACTCCCGGTCGTAGCGTCGCAGCGTCGAGGTGCCCAGTTCGACTTCGTAGATGCCCGAAGCACCGGTTAGCACCAGGGCAACCACGCGTTCGGGGGAGCGCAGCGCGTACAGCAGCGCCAGATGTCCGCCCAGCGAATTCCCCGCCAGCACGACCCGTTCAAGCGAGAGGCTGTCCAGAAAACGTGTCAGGAAGGTAACCAGACCCGGCAGGTTGCTCTCCTGCAGGGGCAATTCGTAGATGGGAAGTAGCGGGATCAGTACCCGGTAGCCAGCTATGCTCAGCGCTTGAGCCGTCGCCTCCCAGTTTGCCGGTTCGCCCAGCATGCCATAGAGCAACACAACCGGCGGAAAAGCCGAGGCCGGCCCGGCTTCCAGGTACGGAAAAGGTCTGGTGTGAGCACAAAACAGCGAAGGCATGCTGCCTGTCACCTGACGCAGGGTAGAGTTAGAATGAAAATACGGCTGCTTTTTCACAGATGCCAGCCAATAACCTGAGAAACCGGTCCGTCAGGCTCAGCGTTTACCCTGCTCAGCATGGAATTTTTACCACCAGCCCAAAGCGTAGTGGCTTATGCCTTGCGGACGGAAGCGGAAACGGAAAAAAATTGCTACCCACAAGCGGAAAAAGCGGCTGCGCAAGAACCGCCACAAGAAGAAGAAACGCTAATCCGGTAAGAAAAGCTGCGGTCGATTTTCGACGTAGCTTTTCGTTGTTTAAATACGGGCCAAGCCAGACAGGGATGAGAAAAACGTACACCACAGGTGAGGTGGTTCGTGCCGGACTGCTTGGCGCGCTGCTGGGAGGAGTGGTTGGCTTTGTGATGGGCCTGCTGATTGCTCCCGAGACAGGTGGACAGTTGCGGCGACGGCTGACCTACCAGTTAGAGCATCTGGGCGAACGCATCCAACGCCTGGGGGAGCAACTGTTGCATCCGCCAAAGCCGGGCGAGGCGCGCCGCACGGGCGAAGCCCTGGTGGCGAGTGCCCGCGCTGAAGCTGAAAACATTCGTCAGGATATTGACGCCTTGCTGGGCGATCTACGCCGGAAACGGACGTCCGCGAACTCCTGAAGCCTGTATCGTTCGGCCTGCCAGGATCCATGCCCGAATTCGCCATTCTGCTGCCGCCGGCCGAAGGCAAAAAGTCCGGCGGGAATCCGCTGGCCCCTGATATGTTCGACTATCGCGCGTCGAACACGTTCAACTATTTCAGCGAACTGAATCCGGAGCGGCGACGGCTGATCGATGCGGTGCAACAGGTCATTCAAAGCGGCGACGATCTGGAAAAGATTTTCGGCGTGAAGGGCCCTGCGCTCGAAGAAGCCATTCAGGTAAACCTGGCCATCTACAAAGCACCTCGCATGGCTGCACTTGATCGCTACAGCCCGGGCGTCATGTACCAGGCCCTGGACTTTCCCGGACTGCCAACCGGCGCGCAGCGCCGCTTTCTGGAAAACACCATTATTTTCTCGGGCATGTTCGGCCTCCTTCGGCCCGACGATCTGATCCCAAACTATCGTCTGCGCATGGATGCCGTAGTGCCCGGTATTGGCAAAGTTTCGCGCTACTGGCGTCCTTACATCAGCCCGATTCTTAACGCGCTGCTCAAGGATCGCTTTGTCTGGAATCTGCTGCCGGCGGCGCACCAGGAGGCGTGGGAAGATGCGCACACCTACCGCCAGATGGTGGAGGTCAAATTCTACCAGGAGGAAGGTGGAACGCGGCGGCCGGTATCACACGGCGTTAAACCGTTGCGTGGTCGGCTGGTTAATTTTATCGTGCGCGAAGGGCTCGAAGGGATCGAAGGGCTGAAAGCCTGGCAGGAGGCGGAAGGATTTATGCTGGACGAAGAGGCCAGCCAGTTTGATGAGACAACGCGGCGGGCGGTGTTGGTCATGGTTAAGCGAGGCTAAAGTGCGATGGGGCGTCCCGTGGTGATCGGTATTGCAGGTGGGTCAGGCTCGGGCAAAACAACCGTGCTGCGCCGCATCATTGAAGCGTTTGGGCCGGAGCAGATCGCTGTTCTTGAGCATGACGCTTACTATCGCGATCTAAGCCATCTTCCCTTTGAAGTGCGCGCGCAGGTTAACTTTGACCATCCAGACGCACTGGAAACGCCATTGCTACGGACGCACCTTGAAAGGCTCCTGGCTGGCCAGCCTGTCGAAAAACCTGTCTATAATTTTACCACCCATACCCGTGAGCCCTACACCGTACGCATTGAACCCCGTCCGGTAATCATTGTCGAAGGCATTCTGGTGCTGGCCGAACCCGAGCTGCGGGAACTCATGGACATCAAGCTCTACGTCGATGCGCCCGATGATGTGCGGCTGATCCGGCGTATTCGACGCGACATGCAGGAGCGGGGGCGCACTATCGAATCCATTCTGGAACAGTATGAGCGAACCGTACGCCCCATGCATCTGGAATTCGTTGAACCCTCCAAACGTCTGGCTGATGTGATTATTCCAGGTGGAGGGTACAATCAGGTTGCCATCGACATGGTCATTGCCCGCATTGCGGCCTTGCTGGAGCAACACGTCCACGCCTCACGGTAAGCCCTGCTCTGGATTGAGCTCCAGGAGATGATAAATGCCGCGAAGCACCAGATGGGGATCGTGCACATCAATCGCTGCGTGCTGCTTTAGCAGGGCAGCCCAGCCGCCGCTGAGAATAACCACCGGCGCGGTAACAAAAGTGCTGGAAAGGCGCCGCAACAATCCCTTAACGCATTCGACAAAACCATAGAGCAGACCAGCCTGGATAGCAGCTTGCGTAGAGCGACCCACCGGTGAGCGGGGCCATTCGAGCGGAACCTCCGGCAACTGGGCTGTGCCCTGAGCCAGCGCCTGCTGCATGAGCTGGGGACCGGGCGCAATTACACCTCCCTGATAGCAGCCCTGCTCGTCGATTACCTCAATAGTAAGGGCCGTGCCTGCCAGTATTGCCAGAACCGGACGATGCTGCGGTTGCCCGTAGGTTACCCAGGCCGCAGCCGCCGCTGCGAGCCGGTCGGTTCCCAGCGTATGCGGGGTCTCATAAGCCAACGTAAAAGGAAGCTGCCAGTCCGGGCGAATCAGCGCAGGCCGCACCTTCGCATAGCGCTGCACAGCTTCCTGCACCACAGGCGTGCGAGCCGGTACAACCGACGCCATAGCCGCACGCGTCAGGGAGCGACCGGCCAGCTCCGCAGCCAGTTCCTCGGACAATCTGCTCGGGTCCTGCGCTGCCAGACGAAACGTATGCACCAGTTGGCCCGCGTCAAAAAGGCCACCTTTTAGCGCGCTGTTGCCCAGGTCTAAAGCCAGCCACATGGTCACCGAGAGGTTGGGAAGCAGACCTCATTCTGTCCATAAACAATCGTGGGCGCGAAGGTAAGGCGGAGGAAAGCGCTCGACAGGTGCCCGGTCCGGATAGACATACTGCGTTTCCAGACAGAAGCGGTAAGGCGGTGCAGTCGGCGGATCAACCTCTATCAGCAACTGCTCTCGAAGTAGCCGACCGTCGGCCGGATGCAGCCATACGCTCAGGTAGCGACGCTCTGTGCCAAACAATGTGGTCCATGCTTCCTCTAGCTCGGCACCGACCAGGTGCTGCTGCTTGAGATACAGCACGCCCTGCAGGGATGCGGATGCGGCGCGTTTGACGGTGGCTGGCAGGACGAGCAGGCGGGTCACGGGTAGCCCCAGAAATAAGGTGTCGGGCAGCCGTTGAAAACGGTAGCTATCGCGCTGGCGTGGTTGCAGAAAGGGTAGGGGATGCGGCCAGAGCAACTGCACCACAGTTAGCGGCGTGCGCGGCGCATCGCTTACCGCCTGGCCGAAGGGTCCGGCCGGAAACTGGCCCTTTCGGTTAACCCGTACCCAGTACAGACCGGTATCGGGACGGTAGCTGCCTTCGCGCTGATCCTGGCCCAGCAGACGGCCCTCTGCGTCCAGCACAACCAGCGTACGCGTTAGCTGGAAAGTGTCCCGGGCCAGCCGGTTAAAAGCTTCCAGGACCAGGCTAGCCTCAGGGGCTAATTCAGAGACGGCCGCAGGCGCCGAAGGACCAGAGGTCGAGGGCTCGCAGGCCACGAGCAAAACGCACAGGAAACCCATCCACAGCAGGGAACGCATAGATGCTCGGCGTTTAGAAGGCAAAACGCTGACAGAACGATCCAACCGGGCCCTTAGCTCCAGGTGACGATGGATCTGCACCCGACCTATGAAACCGCACTTGAAGTGGCTGCCCAACTGGCCCGTGAGGCAGGGCAAATTGTCCGCTACTATGCAGGACGGGTGACCGTCCGAGAAAAAGGGTACAACGAACTGGTCACGCAGGCTGATGAAGAGGTGCAGCGCTTTCTGACCGAACAGATTCGCCAGCATTTCCCTGACCACACGATTCTGGCCGAAGAGGTGTTGCCTGATCAGCAAAATGGCAAGGCGACCGCTTCGTTCCACTGGATTATTGATCCCATTGACGGAACCACCAACTTCACGCATGGCGTCCCGCCCTATGGGGTCAGCCTGGCCTTGCAACATGAGGGGCGCACGGTGGTCGGGGTCGTTTACGACGTGCCGCATGACGAGCTGTTCACCGCCGTTCGAGGAGGTGGCCTCTATGTCAATGGCGTGCGGGCCCGCGTCAGCCAGACGGCCACGCTTCGCGAAGCTTTGATCACGACCGGCTTCCCGTACCGTGAAATGGCGCATCTGGACGCCTATTTAGAAGCACTGGGACGCATCATTCGCGCAACGCGCGGGGTGCGCCGCCCCGGAGCGGCGTCGGTTGATCTGGCCTGGGTGGCCTGCGGACGCTTTGACGGCTTTTTTGAAACCGGCCTGAGTCCCTGGGATGTTGCGGCGGGCATCTTGCTGGTCGAGGAAGGAGGAGGACGGGTGACTGACTTTCACCAGCGACCTGATCCCCTCTTTGCTCGCCAGATCCTGGCAACGAACGGACGGCTGCACGAGGCGCTCTGCGAACTGGTCGCGCCGCTGCACCACGTTTACACGTGAATGGCACAGGCTTTTTATCTTCGAGCATTCCTGTCCACCAAACGAACAAGAGTCCTATGGCAGAAAAGAGCTATGGTTTGCTGGAAGGCAAAAAAGGCGTAATCTTTGGCGCGCTTAACGAGCAGAGCATTGCCTGGGCCATTGCTGAAGCGGTGCACCGCGAAGGCGGACGCTTTATTCTGTCGAATGCACCGGTAGCCAGACGGCTGGGCACGTTGGAAAAACTGGCCGAAAAAACAGGAAGTCCGATTATCTGGGCCGATGCGACGAACAACGAGGACCTGATGGCGCTCTTCCAGCAGGCTCGAGAGACCTTCGGACCGCTGGACTTTATCGTGCACTCCATTGGCATGGGGCTAAATATTCGGAAGCATCGCCCCTACGAAGCGCTCAACTACGACTGGTACATCAAAACACTGGACATCTCGGCCATCAGCTTGCATCGCATCATTCACTGCGCGCTCCGGCAGGAAGCGCTGGCCGATGGGGCATCCATCGTAACGCTGAGCTATATCGGGGCGCAGCGCACTTTTTCAAAGTATTCGGAGATGGGGGATGCCAAGGCGCTCCTTGAGAGCATCGTGCGTTCCTGGGGGTATCGCTTAGGTAAGCGACGCATTCGGATCAATGCGATTTCGCAGAGCCCTACCCCGACCACGGCCGGTTCGGGGATTGAAGGCTTTGATGCGATGTACGAGTTTGCGCAGCACGTTGCGCCGCTGGGGAATGCGGACGCGAAAAGCTGCGCCGACTACACCGTCACGCTGCTGAGTGATCTGACGCGCATGGTAACGATGCAGACGCTGTACCATGACGGTGGCTTTAGTAGCATGGGAATCTCAGACGAGTTGATTGAGACGCTGGCGCAAGCAATGGGGGTAGAGAAGTCGAACGCAGGGTAGACGTGAAGGGAATGCCTTCAGATAAGGGAATAACCGGCCTCACGGGTTGGGGGACCTGGCTGGCCCTGCTGTTGTGGGTTGGCTGTGGGGTGCCTCCGCGGCCAGCCTACCTGCCACCCGTGGGCATTGATGTATGGCACTATGAGGTAACGCTGCGGCTTGATCCGGAAACGCGTCGGTTAGAAGGACGCGTAACGCTGGAAGTGCGCCGCACACCGTCGGCTACCGAGCTGCCTTTATGCTTTGACATGCTGACGGTCGATTCAGCATGGGTCGATGGACAGGCGGTGGCTCCCGTGCGACGCGAAGGACGTCTGATTATCCCGCTAAACGGAACGCTGCGCAATCGGATTACGCTTGCCTACCACGGCATTCCTCCTGAAGGGCTTTACGAAGCAACGTATCTGGGACAACGGGTGGTGTTTACCGACTCCTGGCCTTATCGGGGGTGTGCCTGGTTGCCTGCGGTGCATCATCCATCGGATCCTGCCACCCTGACATTGAGGCTTCTTATTCCACGTGGCTACCAGGCAGCAGGGACCGGCCGCCTGGTGCAGATCGACACGCTTACCGAGCACGTACGCTTCCACTGGCAGCTTGATGCGACCGCCCCTACCTATAGCTTTGCGTTTGCGGTGGCCAACTTTGTGCGCGTGGATACCATTGCAGATCATTCCATCCCCATCCATTACTACCTGCTTCCTTCTGATCGCGATCGCGCTTACCGGCTGCGCCGGACGCCCGAAGCGCTGCGCTGGCTGAGCCGCTGGCTGGGAGCGTACCCGTATCGGAGCTATACCGTGGTGCAGGTTCCCATCGGCTATGCGGGCATGGAAAATGCTTCGGCGTCTTTTTTGCGAGCCGATCTGTTTGAGCTGGGGGATGTGGAGGGAGTGCAGGTGCACGAGCTGGTGCACCAGTGGTTTGGTAATCGGGTGTCCATTGCCGGATGGCGGGATCTCTGGCTGGCCGAGGGAATGGCGACATACCTGACCACGCTGTTCTACGAAGACTTCGATGGCCTTGAGGTGGCCCGACGACAATGGGTCGATATGGCGCGCCTGACGCCCGATGCGCTGCGCCTGCACGGAGCGCTGGTGCCTGGCCGCTACGTGGATCCAGAAACGCACCTGACCTGGGTGCCGTACCGTAAAGGTGCCTGTGTGCTGCATCTGCTCCGGCTGAAGCTGGGGGATGCGACGTTCCGACGAGCACTTCAGACCATTTATTATCGCTTTGCCGGCAAACCTCTCTCAACCGAAGGCTTTCGAGCGGTACTCGAAGAGATCAGCGGGCAGGAGCTGGGCCCGTTGTTTGACTATTGGATTTATGGAGATCGGCTTCCGGAACTCCGCGTGTGGTGGCACGCCAAGCAGCGCCGGCTTACCTGGAAGGTGGTAGGCGACGCAGGTACGCTGCAGGGCGTGCCGTTTCAGTTGGCTATCCGGCAGGGGACGCAGGTTCGGTACGTAGATGCCCGCGCCGCCGCCTTGCACCTGCCAGAAGCTACGGAGCAACCCGAGGTGGCGCCTGTCGGCATTCTAATGCGCGTTGTCTATCCATAAGCTGAGCGACCTAATGATTCGCCTGTTCATTTCTGATATTGATGGCTGTCTGGCAGAGCCGTATCAGCCATTTGCGCTGGATCGTTTTCAGGAGCTGGCGCAACTGGCCCGTCGGGCTGGGCAACCGGGCGATCATCCTTTCCTGCCGGCCTTTTCGATCTGCTCGGGCCGACCATATCCCTATGTAGAGGCGGTAACCCAGGCGCTGGGCGTGCAGGTGCCTGTTCTTTTCGAAGCAGGGGCCGGCATGTTCGACCCCCGGGCAGCTAGCGTGCGCTGGCACCCGGCCTTTACAGAAGAACTGGCCGAGCAGGTTGAGGCGTTGCGCCGATGGATGGTCGCGCACTGCATTCCGGGCACGTCATTGATGCTGGACATTGGCAAGCGTTCCCAGGCGGGTATGGTGAGCCCCTACCCGGAAGAGATCTTGCGCTGGGTACCGGTTGTCGAGGAATATGTGGCCACGCATTTTCCGGCTTTTCAGGTGTTTCACACGCACATTTCCATTGACGTGGTCCCCCGGGGATTCACGAAGCGGGAAGGGCTGCAATGGCTCCTGGAAACGCTAGCGCTGGAGACGGGCGAAGTGGCCTATATTGGCGATTCAAACGGCGATCTGGGCGCATTAGCACTGGTAGGGTATGCGTTTGCTCCGGCCAATGCTACCGAATCCGTGCGTCAGCAGGTTGCCCACGTCATGGAGGCATCGGGTATTGACGGGGTATTGGCCGCCTATCAATGGTGCGTTGCCCGCAACAAACGATGGCAAAAAGCGGTTGCTTCGTAGCATAAGCGCTCGGTTTGCGTTATCTTCACAGCCCCACAGGCATGCGGTACCGTCATGATAGCAATCTGGATGGGTTTCCTGTTGGTGTGGAGTGGGCTGCAGGCAACCACGCCGGACTCCGGGCAGGCGCTTTATTACGTAGCGGTTGAACAGACGCTGTTGCATGCGCGGCCCGGGGAAGGAGCCTATCTCCTGCTGCGTCGGCGCGAACCGGTACGCCTGCTGGAACGGGTGGGGACCTGGTGGCGCGTGCGCACGCAGGACGGGGCCGAAGGGTACGTGGTGGCGCGCGACCTTTCCAACGTGTGGCTTCGGGTTTCCAAGCGTCTGCGGCGGCTTTTTGTATACCGGGGCACGCGTCTGGTGCGTAGCTTTCCGGTAGATCTGGGCACGAATCCGTTTTCGGACAAAAGGCGGCGCGGCAGCATCGCTAATCCAGACGACTGGCGCACGCCCGAAGGGGTCTTCTATGTGGCTGCCAAAAATGCCCGAAGCCAGTACTACAAAGCCCTTGTGCTGAACTACCCGACGGCGGATGACGCGCTGCGTGGATTGCGGGAAGGGCTGATCAGCGAAGCCGAATACCGCGCTATCGTCGAAGCGGAAGCGCATTTTCGTATGCCGCCCATGCATACAGCCCTGGGAGGCTGGATTGAAATCCACGGCGATGGCACCGGTCAGCAGGTTACCTGGACGCAGGGATGTGTGGCGCTCCGCAATGAGGATCTGGATGCGATCTGGCCGCTTGTTGTGGTCGGTACGCCTGTTTTGATTGAACCATAAAAGACGGGATATGGCAGGATCCAGCAATGCCCGACGCTACACCGTCAATAACCGGCTCTACCGCTGGCATATCCAGCAATTCTTGAACGCCCTGGGGCAGCTTGTGGAGGCCACACAACCGCAAACGGTGCTTGACGTCGGGTGTGGAGAGGGCTTTGTGGCTGCTTTTCTCAAAAAACGCATGCCAGAGACTCATATTACCGGCGTCGATCTATCGGAAACGGCCCTGGCATATGCTCGCCAGCATTTTGGCCAGTGTGCCACCTTCCAACAGGCTGATATTTACCAGCTTCCGTTTCCAGATCAGGCGTTTGATACTGTCGTATGCAGTGAGGTGCTGGAGCATCTGGATGATCCGGACCGGGCTATGCGCGAGCTGAAACGCGTAGCCCGACGGTACGTCGTCATCACGGTGCCGCTGGAGCCCTATTTCCAGTGGCTGAACAGGCTAGGGCAATGGTTGGGCGTCAGTGAAGATCCGGGACACGTGCAATTCTGGACGCGTAGCGGTTTTGAACAATTCGTGCGGCGCCATCTTCCGAAAGCGAAAATCACGCGCAAGCATATCTATCAATTGGCGCAGGGGCCGGTCGCATTTGCCGCGTCTTACTGAACCTTCCGAAAAAATTTTGCGTAGGTGGAGAAAAAGTGAGTCAGGTGCCTACCCGCTATGTGGCGCATATATCGAATTGCTATCCTGATACCTGGCCTGCTATCCGGCATTATGGCCGGCCGTGCTTCAGAGGGACCGGTCTACGTGGTGGCGGTAGAGGGCATGGTGGACAAGGTGCTGGTGCAGTACATTGAACGTGCTATTCGGGAGGCTGAAGCCAACGATGCCGCGGCTATTGTATTTCGCATGGATACCTTTGGGGGGCTGGTGGTTGCCGCAGACCAGATCCGCCAGCGTATTCTGGACACGCCTATCCCCACCATTGCCTTTATTAATCGGAATGCAGCCTCGGCCGGCGCGCTGATTGCCTATGCCTGCGATCGGATCGTAATGGCGCCCGGGGCTTCTATCGGGGCAGCTACCGTAGTGGAAGGCACTACCGGTGAAGCGGCTCCAGATAAATACCAGAGCTATATGCGCGGGCTGATGCGCGCCACGGCCGAAGCCAACGGGCGCGATCCGCGCATTGCGGAGGCTATGGTGGATCCAGATGTGGCCATCGAAGGCGTGGTGCCAGCCGGTAAGGTACTGACGCTTTCAGCGCAGGAGGCGTTGCAGTTGGGCGTGGCGGATGCCATGGCCGCTTCGGTAGAAGAAGCGTTGCAGGTGCTGGGATACGGCCCGCATCCGATGGTGGCCTTTGCGCAGACAGGTACCGAGCGGGTGCTGCGCGTGCTGGCATTGCCGGTGCTGCAGACGCTGTTTCTGTTGATGATGCTGGGGGGGCTCTACTTTGAGTTGCAGACGCCGGGTGTGGGGCTTCCGGGGCTCATTGCGCTGGCCGGTGCCTTGCTGTTTTTTGCGCCCAATTATCTGAGCGGCCTGGTTGAATTCTGGGAAATTCTGCTTTTCCTGGCAGGGGTCGGGTTACTTCTGGTGGAGTTGCTGGTCATTCCGGGATTTGGGGTGGCCGGTATTGCAGGGATTCTGTTGATGCTGGCCGGTCTGCTGGCGGCGCTGATTGGCAATGTAGGCCTGTCCTTTCCGTCGATGCGCGAAGTCGGTCAGGCTATTTTTACGCTCCTGAGCGCACTTGCTTTGTCAGGTGTGAGCATCGCCGTGCTGGGGCGGTATGTTCCACGCACGCGGCGTTTCCAGGAGCTTGTGCTGGGGACAGGACTGTCGCGGGCGCAGGGCTACACGGCTTCAGATGCGGCGGTGCAGCTTACCGGAAAGCAGGGGCGAACGGTAACCCCGCTGCGACCGGCCGGTATGGTTGAAATCGAAGGAAAACGCTACGATGTGGTGGCGTCTGGCCAGTTTGTGCCGGCTGGCATGCCGGTTGAAGTGGTGCGCGTGCAGGGCAACCGCATAGAAGTTCGCCCGCTTCGCGACCTGGAAGGCGAGGCATCCTGATACCTATGCCTGACGAGCCTTGGAACTACTGTTTGCCATAACACTGATCCTGATCGGCCTTGCACTGATTGTGGCCGAGGTATACCTGATTCCCGGGATGAACATCGCGGGAATCATAGGGGTGGTTCTCGTGTTGTTTGGCCTGGGCTATGCATTTACGGCATCCGGACTGCTGGCCGGCCTGGCCGTACTGGTCAGTACGCTCGTGGCTGGTGGCGTGCTGTTTCTGGTGCTCTGGCGTAGCGGGGCCTGGCGTCAGTTTGTGCTGGCCACTTCCCTGAAGCGCGAAGCGACCGAACGGTCCGGGGAACACCGCGCCCGCTATCTGGGCAAAGAAGGCATTGCGGTCACTCCGCTGCGTCCCGTTGGGATTGTGGAGATTGAAGGTGAACGTATTGAAGCCGCTACGGAAGGGCAGTACATTGCGGCCGGTAGTCGGGTGCGGGTGGTGGCTATGGACCGTCGTCGCTACTTTGTACGCCTGGCCACGCGTTCAGAAACGTCTCCATCAGCCGATACGCCTGCGTCTTGACCGGCCGCACATTTGTGCTTCTGGTACGCTACCCGTATCTTTGCTGGCCCGGTGTGATTCCTTCGCATGCAATCCTGTTGCTCCCAATGGTGATCCGTTTTCGTCTGTTGCTACTTACGCTCCTGCTGGGTCTGCTAGGATGCCAGCCGTCCACGTCTCTGGAACCCCCTGCAGGGTGGCAGGCTGCCGACGGTCGCTGGTGGCGCGATGGCGTAGATACTACGCTTGCCTTTCGCGATTTGACGTCGCTGGCTGCCATGGGACTGGAAGGAACTCCGATGGCATCCGTTTCGCGGACCTATGCGGCCGGCGAAGTGCTGGTGCAGGCGGTTCGGCGTAGCCTGACGCCCCTGTTTCGCGTGCATCCGGAGATCATCGACTCGCTGTTCAACCGCCATATTACACCCGATCTGGAGCAGACTTCTATTTCAGGCGATCTGGAGGCCGAAGTAGACCGGCTCCGACAGGAAAGCTATCGGGAGCTCCAACGATACTTCCGGGAACCGCGTCCTGTTACAAGACTGGGCGAAGATGTGCCCATTGTCTACCCCGATAGCCTGATTGCACGTGGAGTGGCCGGCAAGGTCGAAATGCAGGTATACCTGGACGCCGAGGGGCAGCCCCAGGCGATCAAGTTGCTGGAAGGCGTTCATCCGGTGCTCGACCGGCTGGCCATGCGCGCTACAGCACAGATGCGCTGGCAGCCGGCTTACGTCCGCCAGGGCAATACGTGGCAGGCCGTTCCTTCCTGGGTGCGTTTTAACATCCGCTATCAGATTCCAGAACGCTAGTCGCTAGCCGATCAGCACGCCAGCAATTGTGGCGGTCATCATGTTGGCCAGCGTGCCGGCCAGCACGGCGCGGAGCCCCAGCTCAGCCAGTTCCGAGATGCGGGAGGGGGCCAGGGGACCAATACCGCCGATCTGGATAGCTATTGAGGAAAAATTCGCAAAGCCGCATAGCGCAAAGGTGGCCATGACAATGGCCTTCTGGGAAAGCACGTTCTGGCCGATCAGCGTCGAAAGATTCAGGTAGGCCACAAATTCGTTGACCACCAGCTTGGTCCCCACAAGAGCCCCAAACTGAGCCGCATCGCTCCAGGGCACGCCGATCAGCCAGGCCACGGGCGCCAGCGTCCAGCCAAACAGACGCTCCAGCGAGAGTTCGACGCCGACCAGGCCGCCAGCCCAGCCCAGGAAGTAGTTGAGCATGGCAATGAGCGCAATGAAGGCAATCAGCATAGCCCCAACGTTCAGCGCCAGTTTCAGGCCATCAGATGCGCCGGCCGCGGCGGCGTCAATCACGTTGCGCGTCCTGCGCTCAATGGATACGCGTACCGTACGGGCCGTAAGCGGCTGTCCGGTCTCGGGAATCAAAATCTTGGCCAGTAGCAGCGCAGCCGGGGCAGCCATCACGCTGGCTCCCAGCAGGTGCTCGGCAAACTGCAGTCGGGCGGCTTCCAGCGTTAGTCCGCGCGCCTGCGCGTAAGGGTCGCCCAGCAACTGGATGTAGGCGGCCATGACGCCCCCCGCAATCGTCGCCATTCCTCCGGTCATCACGGCCATCAGCTCCGAGCGCGTCATTTTCTCCAGGTAGGGCCGGACCACCAGCGGTGCTTCGGTCTGTCCGACGAAAATATTGGCCGAAACCGACAGCGACTCGGCGCCACTGGTGCCCAGCGTGCGGCTGACCACCCAGGCTACAGCCTGTACAATGCGTTGCATGATGCCCAGGTGGTAGAGCA
Organism: Rhodothermus profundi; assembly: GCF_900142415.1. Classification (NCBI taxonomy): domain Bacteria; kingdom Pseudomonadati; phylum Rhodothermota; class Rhodothermia; order Rhodothermales; family Rhodothermaceae; genus Rhodothermus; species Rhodothermus profundi. The sequence goes on along the minus strand of NZ_FRAU01000005.1, from coordinate 300,580 downwards.
CCGCCATGAGCGAGCTGAAGAAAATGATGGTAGGCAGCACCTGAAACGCAAAGAAAAAGCCCAGGCTGTCGTCCAGACCGGGGCTGAGGGCCAGGTTGCCAAATACGAAACGCGCCCCTTCGGTCGTAAAGTTGAGCACGAGGACAAAGAACGAGCTGACCCAGGCAAAAAACTCCTTGGGCCAGCCCAGAGGCGCAAACCAGGCGCCCAGCTCACGACCTTTCAGGATGAAGATGGCCAGCACGATCTGAAGTAGCAGACCGCCGGCCACCGTGCGCCAGTTGATATGGCGGCGATCGCTGGAGAGCAAATAGGCCAGTCCCAGGATGACCGTCAGTCCAAGAATGCCCCGCAACAACGCAATCAAGCTCATGGTTCGGCGTCAGGCTGAGTTACCGCATGGGTGCCATCTATACCAGAAAGGCGGCTCCCTCCGCGGAGGGAGCCGCCCGGTAGTCGCTATTCGGTAGAGGTATGGACCGGCCAGATATTATTGGCCCGATCTATGTCAGGAAGCAGGGAGTCCGGATCCAGCACGACCTGCACGGCTTCGCCGGGAATCTCGATGGCCTGGCGAGCCCCGGTTGCCCAGAGTTCGACGGGAAACCGGTAGCGGGCTTTCCGGCCATCCGGGTAGGTGGCCTCAACGACAACGGGAAAGACCAGGCCCTGCCGATTGTGCAGGTACAGGCGTGTCTGTCCGCTAGCTACCTGCACGCTGTCGATCGCCTGGTCCAGCAGATCGGTCGAGTAGAACCAGCCGCGCCAGAACCAGTCAAGGTCCTCCCCGGCGACGTTTTCGATCGTGCGGAAGAAGTCGGCCGGCTGCGGGTGCTTGAACGCCCAGCGGCGAATGTAGGCGCGGAAGGCGCGATCGAAACGCTCCGGTCCCAGCACGTACTCGCGGAGCAACCGGAGCCCAAAGCCGGGCTTGCGATAGGCTACAAAGCCCAGGGCCTGCGGCCGGATCTGGTCTGGATAGGTCATGATGGGCTGGTGCACGAGCGAGTCCTGCATGCGACGGGCAATGTAGTCGGGCTGCAGGCGCTCCAGGCGTCGCGCCTCCTGGCCGTAGAAAGCTTGATTTGAATAGTAATTGATAAACGTGTTGAACCCCTCATCCATCCAGGCATAGCGGCGTTCGTCGTTGCCCACCATCATAGGAAACCAGATGTGGCCGAACTCATGGTCAGTTACGCCGAAGAGGGCCTGGCCGCGCGCCCGCACCGAGCAAAACACGATCATGGGATATTCCATGCCCCCCACAATGCCCGCCACATTGATGGCAACTGGATACGGGTAGGGGTACCATTGCTGCGAGTAATACGCGATGCTGTGGCGTACGTAACGAGTCGATTGTTCCCATCCGGGCTGTTCGGGCGTGCCCAGCCCTTCCTGCGGATAGACTGACATTACCAGGACATTCTGCCAGGAAGCGGCATCCCAGATGAACGCCTGTGAGGCCGCCCAGGCGAAATCGCGCACGTTTTCGGCATGGAAGCGCCAGGTCAGCGGTCCTTCACCGGCCGGACGCATCTCGGGGCGGCCCACTTCTTCGGGACGAATAATGTGTACAGGCTCGTCGCTCCGTCGAGCCTGGGCCAGTCGTTCCCGCTGCGTGGCCGTCAGCACCTCCTCAGGATTGCGCAGCTCGCCGGTGGCCACCACGATGAAATTACGCGGAACCGTGATTTCGACCTCGAAATTGCCGTACTCCAGGTAAAACTCGCCCTGTCCCAGATAGGGGGCGACATTCCATCCGTTCACGTCGTCAAAAACGTACAGCCGCGGATACCACTGGGCAATTTCGTAAACCGTGCCCTGCTTCACGTTAAGACGGCCCATGCGGTCGGCGCCGTACGCCGGTACAATGAAGCTGAAGTCGATCTCCAATTGCAATTGGCCGCCTCGAGCAGGCAACGGCTCGTCCAGGTCGACCCGCATGCGCGTGTCGTCGATCAGGTAGTGCGGCGCGTACCGGCGGCCGTTCTGCACCACCTCAACGCGCGTGATCTGAAAGCCGCCGCCCTTGAAAGCGCCCCGCCAGCGCGAGCCAGGCTCGATCAGGGCATCGCCCAGGCTTCCGGCGGCAAACAGGTTCTGGTCGAGCTGCAGCCAGAGTTCCTGCAGGGCCACCGGGGCGTTGTTCGTGTAGGTGATCGTCTCGGTGCCTGTGATCCGGTGCGTGGTGGTGTCGAGCGTGACGCGAATGTGGTAATCGACGCGCTGCTGCCAGTAAGCCGGGCCGGGCTCCCCCGAAGCCGTGCGATAGGCGTTAGGAGCCGGCAGGTCCAGTGGGGCAAAGGCGGTGGGCTGCGCCGGCAGCCCTTCCCCGAGCAGCAATCCCAGCAGCAACAGGCACAAACGCTTCTTCATGGCAACAACCCTGCGGTCTGGTCATGCGAACGGCACAATATACAGCGATCGGCAGAAAGAAGGGGAGGAGGGACTGGACCAGACCGTGGCGAAAAATAAGCGGTCGATAAAACGTCCTGCGCCCACAGAAAAGACTACGAACGCGTCGCAGGATCCGGAATGCTGCCAGAGGCTCGGGGCTTCAGGAATGATCGGCAGAAGAAAACTGATCGCTTCGGGCGGGTGCGTCCTCCAAAACAGCGCTATGCCTTGACCATGTCGGTTGCAGTGCGGTCTGGCCCCTACCTTATGGCATCCGCAGCAGGGGCTGCGTGCGCACTTCCACTCGACCGTCCATCCACACTATCTCCGCCCGTACCACGTACCACCCGCTCCGCCAGCGTCGGCCGTCCAGCACCACCCGATGCCATCCCGCCGACTGCAACCCCGACAGCAATACGCCAACTTCCCGACCCAGCACGTCGTACACCACCACCCGCACTTTTGCTGCCTCTGGCAATCCCAGCATCAACATTCCTCGATTTCTTAGCGGGTGCGGATACACCGCAAGCGCCAGCGCCTCCGGCTTCGTCTCTGCTTCCTTAGCCGCTGCCATCCCTTGCGGCGCTTCTTCTGGTCGCTTTGCGGCCGCTACCTCCGCGGCCGCCTGCGTGCCAAGCGCCTCGGTCAGCACCGACCACGTCGCCCGTTCCGTTCCTGAAGCTGCTGCCTCCAGAGCCGTCAGCGCTGCCCGCGCCTCTGCCAACCGGCCCGCCTGCTCCAGCAATACCAGTCGCGCCCACCGAAGCTCTCGCCGATGCGCCGCCTCGCGAATCCACCGATCGTAAAACTTCAGTCGCGCCGCTGCCTCCGCATAACGCCCGGCCGCCAGCAGCGCTCGTAGCTCCAGCAGCAGGGCTACCTCGCCAGCCCGTCGCCCTGCAGCCGACAGATGTGCGCCTGCCAGCAACCGCTTGGCCAGCAGCGCCCGCACCTGACGATTGGCCGTTCGCTCCCCCAGCCGATCCCACCGATCCGCCTGTTCCAACGCGTACAGTTCCCGCAACCACCGGGCTGCCTCCGGCGCCTCCGGGGCCGACAGAAGCCGCGCGCGCAGCGTCCGCATTTGCGCCCGCAACGCCTCGTCCTCTTCGGCTATTGCCACCGACACGCTCACGCCCGGCGCAGCCGCTACCGAGGCGCCCAACCCATTTGTTGGCACCACCGGCGGCGCGTTCGAAGCCACCCGTGCCGGTACGCCCCCTTCATTGGCACCCGAACTTCCCGTCGGATCGTAACCCAGCGCATAGGCACGGTCAATCGGTCCGTAGAACTTACTCGCGCCAGCACCCGCCCAGTAGTTGCAACGCGCCAGCACGTTGGTTCCCGACGCATTGTAGACCAGTTTCTCTCCACTGGCCTGGGGCCCATCATCGAAAATCGCATTGTAATCTCCGTCGTGGAATTCCTCATAGAAGGGCGGGTGTCCGAAAAGCGTACAATAGCCCAGCCAGGCCCCGTCGGCCCCTGCAGCCAGGTACACCTCGTGGTGGGCATTGCGTGCGATCCGGTTGTAGCTCTGAGGCCCCCCTGCCTCATAACCCGGAAACAGCAGATACGCATTGTAATGCACCTCAATGCCACTCCGGCTGCTGGCAGTTACCCCATTGTTTTCGATCACACTACGGCTTATGGTCCCGTAGCCGTCGTAGAGCCAGAGGCCGGCCTGGCCGTTACCGCGCACCGTCACCTGTTGCAGCGTCACGTCGGCATGATAGGCCACCACGCCTATCGTCTGATTGTTCTCTATGATGCTCTGCTCCAGTCGAAAACTGCTCCGCCCCTGGTTGGCGGGATACTGATAGAAATGCGAGCTAAGTCCCCGCCAGCCGTTGCGAAAGCGACAGAAGCGAAACACGTTGCCCCGGCTGAAGATCTCGACCGTCTTGGTGCCGCCGTCGAAGACCACGTATTCGAAGCGATTGCTGTCGGCCCGCAGCGTCAGCTCTTTCCAGGGCTGCGAGGGCTCGAGCCGTTCGAACCGTACCGGATGCGTCGCGGTGCCCACCACCTCAACCGGCCGCTCAAATATGATCTGGGCATTTTTTCCCAGCTTGAAGATCGTGGGGCCCTGGTCTGCCTGAATAACAAGGGGCCGCGCTGAGGCGCGATAAACCAGCCGGGCATTGTCTTCCAGCACCAGTGTGCCCTGTTGCGAGGCGAAAAAAGCTCCGTCACTGAAACTGAGCGTTCTGCCCGCGCCCAACCGAAATGTTCCTCCTTGCAATAGCAGACAGGACGCAAAGTTGACAATGTTGAGATCTGTATTGCCGATCGTTATTCCTCTTTCAATGTATTCTCCCCGCGCGTCTGTATACGTTACTTCACTCCCGGGTTGAAATTCTGTGGTGCCCTCATTGATGTACCAGGCGTAGTCTCCAAAGTGGAGTCGGCTTCCGTTTTCAAAGATGATATGTCCCTGATTGGTGAAGAAGGTTCGGTGGTTAAAGTCTGGACCATTCTCCAACCAGAGCGTGCCACCATTGCGAAGCGTCAGCGTCCCCCTGAATTTCACATGATCCTGCTCGGTGCTTCCGGCATTCTTGATCAAAATTACACCGCCATTTTCTACGGTAATGAATCGCGCTGTAGTAGAAAGCGAATCAAGGTTGTACGGCCATTCTTCCACCCAGGTAACCGGCAAATCAAAATCAAACCATTGGATATTTACATCAATAGGAATTTGTGGTCTAAAAATACTATAAATATCAATATAAATATACTGTATTCCGCCTAATAAATTGCGTAATATTTCGTTTCGTAATCTAAATCTGATTGTATACCGATGACGATTGGTCTGGTAGCCAGACCATCTGCTGTTGTTCAGCGCAGCCGGCTCGATTCGAACGCCGTTGTATGTGCTGAAATTCTCATGCTGCATCCCCAGCCAGGCATTGGTAACACGCGGGCCGGAGTCATATCCGATACGTCCTTCAAAGTCTATAATGTCAATTTCCTGATACACCGGAGGCCGATAATAACCATTATTGGGATCATAATACGGATCGTCTTCCTCAGGGCGACGGGGAAATCCTGTCTGGCTATCAATCAGGTCTCTGTCATGAGACCGAAAGAATCCTTCCACATCGACTGCTTGAAACCTGACCTCGATTCGGTTCAGATCGAGACGTCGGGGATTGACCAGCACATCGAAGGTAAACCAGTAAACCTCGTCCTGCTGCTCTACCCGTACGTTACTTACCTCAAAATCATCCCAGGAAGAATTGATGTCATAATTGAATAAAGCAACAGGATTGTATGAATATTCTCGTTCGTGTTCTATCCCTGCATAATTCCAATTGGGATAATATCCCAGATGAAGATGGGGGGCACTGGTAGCAGCACCAGACCCACCTACATAACCAATCACAGCGCCTATATTTACCTCATCGCCAGGGTGCAAGCCCAGACCGTCGCAGGGATTTCCCTGAAGGTGCCAGTATTTGAGCACGCCGGGCTGTTCTCCATCGTCCGGATCATTGGGCGGATCAAAACTGTCGGCAAAAGATAATTCGATGTAGTGGCCGATCCCTGATTCTCTTGTCCCACAGTCTAGGATCACAGAAAGAAAAGACGCATAGATTGGATCACCTTCGCCGCCACCGGGTCGGTTCAGGTCGATGCCATAGTGGATCTGCTAGCGCCCCCCATTATTCCGCGGCCCAAAGGCACTCGTGATCACGTCGGCATGCTCCTCATAACTGTTGCTGATCGGCCAGGGACCTGGTACCTGACCCAGAACCACCACCGCCACGTGCAGGCCCCCTATGGATAGCCAGAAACGCTTCATGACGGAAACGCTTGCTTGAGGTTGTAGCAGACTGGCTCAACGTGTAAGCGTCACCTGCTGCAAAACAACCGCCTTCGAGGCGACCCCCACCGGCACATATCCGAACGACAACCCCCGCCCAAACCATCCGTACATGTGCCCGACCACCTTCCCGCCCCGAAGCACCACCAGCTCCCGATCCGGCACCCGCTCCGGAAGCCACCCGTACAGCCGAACCTCCCCGCCTTCCACCCAACACCACCGCGGATATTTCATCCCTCCCTCAATCCGATAAGGCCCCTGCTCCTGACCCGTCCGCACCTCAATGAGCCGCACGTAGTTCACACTTTTTCCGCCCTCTCGCACCAGATCTCCCACTACCACAAACCGCCCGTCCTCCGACAACAGCAGATGATGGAACCTGCGGATCACCTGCTCCCGCACCTGCCCCGTCTCCAGATCCACGATCCAGAGCAACACGCCCCGCTGCATCCAGCGAACAATGCTCACCACAAACGTCGAACCCCGCAAATCGGCTCTTTCTTCTCGAAGTTTGAGATGGAAATTCGAGCTCAACGCCCGGCGGAACAGCACCCTGCGCTGCGTCAAGTCGTACACGAACAACGTCAGCGGCTCCGAACGCGACGGCTTGACCAGCGCCACCAGCCGATCCCCACGAAAGACCCGATACTGCGCCACACGCCCCTCCCCCGCCTTGATCCCAAACGCCTCCTCCAACCCTAAAGCCAACGGCCGCAACTCTGCGTCGAAAAACCTGAACCGAGAAGCCCCGTAGAAATACCGTCCGCTGGGCGCCATGTGCAGCTCTGCAATCCACTCGCCCAGCACCCGACCCGTCTCGTCCAGCACCGCCCGCGCCGACCAGCTCTCCCCGCGCCACTCGTACAACACCACGCGCCGCCCATCCTCCGAGATCGCCAGCCACGTGCCCCAGGCCTCGTCCTCCCGAAACATCATTGGCAGCGTCTGCTCCCAGCGCAGCCGGCCTTCGGGGTCGTAGTAGCGCAGCCGTCCCTGCTGCAGTCCCAGTGGTTCGAAGACCACCAGGGCGCCGCGCTGGGCGGCCATGGCCAGGCTGCTTTTCTGCGTGAGGGTCAGGCCCTCGATGCGCACGGGGGTTGCCTGCACCCGGAGGCCGTCGAGCGTGCCGCGGGCCAGCACGGCCGCATTCTGCTGCAGCA
>NZ_FRAU01000005.1:37853-293184 GCF_900142415.1 Rhodothermus profundi | reverse complement strand
CGTAGGTCATGGGTTGGGTTGGTGGGGGTGTTCCCTGTCCTCCTCCCCGGCAGGGAGGAGGCAAACATTTTCCTTTCATCAAGCCTGTCCTCCTTGGAGGAGAGGGGGGATGAGACAGAAAAGCCCGGGATGGGGCAATCAGTATTCTCAAGAACAAACCTGTAGCAGGGAATGAAAGGGTAAAGCCCTGCGCGGATAGGCTCAATGCGAGGCGGTCTGAGCCGTGGCGGAGTAGTTTCTGGGGCGAGAGAAAACCGGCAGGCCCGAGTCTGGCCGTCCTCATCGACCAAAGCTCGGACCTGCCGGTCGGATGCGTCAGAACGCCAGCGTCAGCTCCAGGAAAAACACGCGGCCGGGCTCCAGGATGCGGCTCCCGGTGAACGGGTTTATGGCATTCAGGTGATCGGCATAAGCCACGTCGGTCAGGTTCTGCACGCCGAGCTGGAGCCGTCCGCTCTGAAACAGGCGGACGCCGGCTTTCAGATCTATGGTGGCGTAGCCGTCGGTGGGCGTTTCGCCCCGGCTGACGGCGACGCGGTTCTGGCGGGCGACCCGGTGCCACGTAGCTTCGGCAAAGAAACGGGCCGAAGGTTCATAGCGGAGACTGAGGTCCACGCGTGGTGGGGCGACGCCAAAGGCCGGCTCGTTGCGCGTTTCGTCGCGTCCCCACAGGTAGCTGCCCGTGGTGGTAAGCGTCAACGCAGGATGCAGCCGCAGTGCCAGCGTGAGCTCGCCGCCATAGAACGTGGCCGTTCCGTTCACGTAGCGAAAGACTACGGGAGGACTCAGGGGCAACCGTTTAGGCAGGTTGGTAGGCGCGATGGTGATGTAATGGTCCAGGCGTCGAGCGAACAGGTTCAGCGACAGGCTCCAGCCCGGGTGGGCGGTTTCCAACCAGAGATCGGCCTGCGTGCTCCGTTCAGGACGCAGAGTCGGGTCTCCGACGAACTCGGCGCTCATCTGCGCTTTGCTTGAGGGCAGGCGGTCGGCGTAGCGCTCGGTCGCGTCGGCCGTGCGCACGGCCGAGCCCACCCCGAAGGCCACGCTCCAGCGTGGATGAGGCAGCCAGCTCACGGTCAGCGCTCCGCTCAGATTGGCCTCGTGCGCAGTTAGATCGGTGGCTACGTTTTCGAGGAAGAACGTGCTGGCAGTATCGGCGCGGGCTGCCACCAGGTCGAGCCGGACGGTGGCTGCCACCTGCCAGTGGGGCGCCGGGCTATGGGTCCATCGGGTGAACAGTCCGACATCCGTGATGCGCGCCCGGGGCCAGACCAGATCCTCAAACAGGAGCCTTCCAGTATCGCGGCGGCGGATCCACCGCGTAGCGTTTCGATAGGTGTGGTAGGCGTCGGCTCCGATTTCTAGCTCGTCTGCAAAGCCCGGAGCCAGCTTGAGCGCCAGGCGCCCACCGACGACATCGATGCCCGAATTGATCTGTACGTCGAGCGCAAAGGGCGGCATGCGGTTGGGATCGGGACGGGCTGTCGGCTTGTCGTCGTTGTCCATGCCGTGATCGACGGCATTGTAGTAGGCCTGCACGTACAGGCTCCGCATGAGCCTTCGGCGGAACGTGCGGTGGAAAGTGGCCGAAAACGTGTAGGCGTCAAAAAAGTCGGCGTTCAGGATAAGGCCGGGGTAGTCGAGGTCGCGCTGGGCCTGATAGCCGGCAGCGATCACCAGGCGGGTGTCGGGGTGGGGCAGGTAGCCGAGTTTCAGGCGCACTTCGCGGGAGCGGAAGTGGGCCGGGATGCGCGAGCCGTCGCCAGCCCGATAGTCGGCTCCCTGTCGCCAGGCCGTTTGCACCAGCAGGCCGAGCGTTCCCTGACGGTAGCCGAGCTGCAGGCCATTTTCAAACGCGTTCAGGTTGGTGTCGTAGCCGGCATGCAGGCGGCCCTGCATGCGGCCGGGTGCCAGCGTGCGCAGGCCGCGCGTTTCGACCCGGATGGCGCTCAGGTTCCCGGCGCCCCAGGTCAGCGCATAGGGCCCCTTGACCACTTCCATCGACTGGATAATGGTGGGGTCGAAGTGGCTCATGGGCGAGTCCATGCGGGCCGGTCCGGCCGGAAAGAGTCGCGAGCCGTCTAGGTAGACGCCCACTTCAGTTTCCCGGAGGCCGCGAATGACCGGGTCAAGGCCGAGCGGTCCGCGCCGCACCGCCGCCAGGCCGGGCAGAGCCCGGAGCAGTTCGCCGGCATCGCGCGGGTTCGCCTCGCGCACGGCCGCTTCCTGAAGCTGCGCTGTGGGCCGCAGATCCGGCCGCAGGGCCGTTACCTGAATGCCTTCCAGCTCAAAGCGGGTGGGGTGCAGGAGCACCGGCACGAACAGCGTATCGCCGGCCTTCAGCGCGATAGAATAGTGGGCGGGTTCATAGCCCACGAAGCGGACCAGCAACGAGTAATGGCCGGCCATCAGACGCAGCGTGAACAGGCCGGCGGCGTTCGTGATCGTCCCGTAGGTTGTGCTATCGACGAGCACGTGGGCGCCGGGCAGGGGAGCGCGGGTTTCGGCATCAAGTACCTGTCCCGTTAGCACGGCCTGCGCCCGTGCGGAAACAGCAAGGCTGCACGTCAACCAGACAACAATCAGGTAATAGCTACGCATGGTTCATCCTCCTGCGATCAGGTGAAACGGAAGCTCAAGAAGAGAGGCCAGTACGGCTGCATTCAGCTCAGGCCGTACGACGCAGGCTTCCGTCGCGGAGGATGAAAGATGTCGGTAACAGGGTGTTGTGCCGGGGGATCGGGATCTGCCAGTGCGACTGGCGCCCCTGCGGAAGGCGGGGACCAGGTCACAGCTATGGGGAGAGGGCCGTAGGGCATGATCGACGCACTACCGGGCATCGTGGCCGCCTCGTCATGGCAATGCTGCCAGCGCGGGGTCTCCTCACTCCGGTGGCAGGTGCACTGTTGCTGCTGCTGATGGGGACAGATCATATGGTGGCAGGTGAAGCGATGGCTGTCCAGTACGCTCCATGCCGCCCAGGGCAAAAGCGGCCCCATCAGCGTCACGTTCAGCAGCAGGGCTAGCAGGCGGTATGGGAAGAAACGCCGCCGCATTGCCGAGGCAGGTTGCTCTAAAAAGAAGCAAAAAATCTTTTTTTGAGACAAGCATCCTCCGCTAAGTCCTGATGAAAAGCCTGTGTAGCTTTGATCAATGGCACTTTACGTAGTGCTGGCACGTATCAAACCAGACTAAGTCCCAGGACAGACCTTTGAGGCTATGACCGATCAGGCGTTATCCTATGTTGAGACGCATTTTGCCCGTTTTGTCGAGGAGTTGAAAGAGCTGCTGCGCATTCCGTCGATCAGTACTGATCCGGCGTATGCGGCGGAGGTGCGTCGGGCTGCCGAATGGCTGGCCGCCCATTTTCAAGCGCTGGGTTTTCCGAAAGTGGAAGTTTTTGAAACCGAGGGGCATCCCATTGTTTATGCCGAATACATGGCAGGTGCGGCGCGTCCGACGGTGCTTGTCTATGGCCACTACGATGTGCAGCCGCCTGATCCGCTGGAGCTGTGGACGTCGCCGCCTTTTGAGCCCGAAGTTCGAGATGGGATGCTGTATGCACGGGGAGCCTGCGACGATAAGGGCCAGTTGTTTATGCATGTGAAAGCTGCTGAAGCCTATCTGCGGACGGCCGGTACATTGCCGGTGAATTTGAAATTCCTGCTGGAAGGAGAAGAAGAGTCGGGCTCAGCGCATCTGGCTCCGTTCATTGAAGCGCACCGCGAGCTACTGCGGGCCGATGTTGTGGTCATTTCCGACACGGCTATGTTTGCGCCGGGTGTACCTTCGATCACGTACGGACTGCGCGGCCTGGCCTATGTGGAAGTCGAGCTGACCGGTCCGGCGCGCGACCTGCATTCCGGGGTGTATGGGGGAGCGGTCGAGAATCCGATAAACGTGCTGGCCCGGCTGATTGCTGGATTGCATGACGAAAACCACCGCATTACGATTCCGGGCTTTTATGACGCCGTGCGGCCGTTGACCGAAGAAGAGCGCCGCACATTTCGCGCACTGCCCTTCGATGAAGAGGCCTGGAAGGCAGAGATTGGCGTGTCGGCTGTTCGTACGGAGCAGGGCTATACGGTGCTGGAGGCCATTACAGCCCGGCCGACGCTGGACGTGAATGGCATCTGGGGAGGCTACCAGGGCAGAGGCGCCAAGACGGTGTTGCCGGCCAGGGCCGGTGCGAAGATTTCCATGCGCCTGGTGCCGGATCAGGATCCGGAGGACATCCTCGAGAAAACCCGGCGATATTTCGAGGAGCACACGCCGCCTACCTGCCAGCTTCGCTTTACCGCGCTGCATGGTGCCCAGCCCGTGCTGGTCGATACGCGGCACCCTGCTATGCAGGCGGCTGCGGAAGCTATGGCGCGGGTGTTCGGGCGCCGTCCTTACTTCACCCGGGAGGGAGGCTCTATTCCCGTCGTGGCCGATTTCAAGCGACTGCTGGGACTGGATAGCGTGCTGATGGGTTTCGGGCTGAATTCAGATGCGATTCATTCGCCGGATGAACACTTTGGACTGGATCGTTTTCGGCAGGGCATTGACAGCATCCTACATTTTCTGCACCTGTATGGGCATCAACCGTCAAATTCATGAAAGGAAACGGGAAACATTTTGGCCCTCGGCAGGGTCGATCCGGCCGGATTTGAAGAAAGACCCCCATGTTTTCAACGAGTCGTCAGCGTAGAAGATGATTTTTGTAGCGTTGGGTGCTACCGAAGCTATTGGGGCCAACTGTCATTTTGTGAAGCTGGATGGAACAGGACTCGTACTGGACGTCGGGGTAGATCCGAACGAAGAAGGGCCAGCGAGCCTACCGCGTTTTGAGCTTATCCATCGCAATCCGGACTGGTACATTGATCACGCCATTGTGACCCATGCCCATCACGATCACATCGGCGCGTTGCCGGTCCTGTTGCGTGAGTTCCCCCACGTGCTGGTGCACATGACGCGCGTAACGCGCCAGTTGGCTGATTTACTGTTACCGGCGTCGGCGCGGCTGCAGCGGCGTCGTTTGCAGGAAGGTCGCTCAAACTACGGGCCGCTTTTCGACGAAAAGCAACTGGAAGGCTATAGCTATCTGTATCTAACGCATGAGCCGGGGCAGGATTTCAGCGTGACCGGGCTGCGGGGACGTTCACCGGTGCGGGCTCGCTTTTACCATGCGGGCCATGTGCTGGGAGCAGCCGGGGTGCTGCTGACGCATGAGGAAAACGGCCGCTGCCAGCGTGTTTTCTACACGAGTGATACGAACATGCGGGCGCAGGCGATCATTCCGGGCGGTGACTACCCAGAAGAGCCGGTAGATGTGCTCATACTGGAGTCAACGGCCGGAGCAGATCCAGAGGCGGAGCGCACCACGCGGCGGCTGGAAGAAGAACGCTTTGGGGAGGCAGTGCGGCGCGTGCTGGATCGGGGGGGAAGCGTGCTGGTGCCGGCCTTTGCGTTAGGAAGGGCGCAGGAAGTGCTGGCCGTGATCGACCGGCTCAAGCGAGAAAAGGCATTGCCGGCCGATGTGCCAGTCTATACAGCCGGTACGATGCGGGCTATTGCAGATCTGTATGACCGGACGCGTTTCGTGACGCCTCGTCTGGATCCGTCGTTCGAGGTGTTTCGGGTTGAGCAGCGGCGGCTGCCCCGACGGCTGGAAGCTGTGCGGGCTGCGTTGACGGAGCCGGCCATTTACGTACTGAGCAGCGGGATGATGTTTGAGCGGTCGCTCTCTAATCGAATGGCGCAGCTCCTGGTGGAAGATGAGCGTCATGGGATCTTTCTGGTAGGTTTTGCAAAGGAAGATTCACCGGCCGGGCGATTGCTCGAAGCCGCCGAGTCGGGTGCTGAAGAAATTGTGCTGGACGAACAACGAGGTCCGCAGCCGTTGCGATGCGAAGTGGCACGCTTTCGCTTCAGTGGGCACAGTCATCGCCGCGACCTGTTGCGCCTGGTCGAACGGCTGAAGCCGGTCCATGTGATCTTAGTGCATGGGGACGAAGAAGCACGCGAATGGATGGCCGACAATATTCAGTTTTTCTATCCAGAGGTGAACGTATGGCTGCCCCGCTCTGGTCAGCCGTTAGAATTATGATGTAGCCGATTGTTTCATCTAGGAAGCTCTATGGAAACGCTGGTTCGTCCCACCCGTCCCATCCTTTCAACTGAGCGCCTGGAAGAGTTTGCTGCCCGGCTGCGCCCTCACCTTCGCGGTGCACTCTGCATGGATCCCATGACGCGGGCGCTTTATGCCACCGATGCCAGCATCTACCGCATGGAGCCCGTGGGGGTGTTGCTGCCGGCGCATGTGGACGATGTGCAGGCAGCTCTGGAGATGGCGCAGGCATTTGGGATACCCGTACTGCCGCGGGGCGGCGGGTCGTCGCTGGCCGGGCAAGCTGTGAATGAAGCGTTGGTCATAGATTTTACGCCCCATCTGCATCGGGTCTTAGAGGTCAATCCGGAGGAACGCTGGGTGCGCGTAGAGCCTGGCTGCCCGCTGGAGCAGCTCAACGTTGTGCTCAAACCGTATGGGCTAATGGTGGGACCCGATCCGGCCAGTGGTAGCCGGGCGACCCTGGGGGGAATGCTGGCGAACAACGCTACAGGCGCGCACTCCATCCTGTATGGCAACATGATTCGGCATGTGCGTTCGGCGCAGGTGTTACTGGCCGATGGGACGCCTGTGCGTTTTGAAGCGCTAACGCCTGAGGCCTGGGCCGAGCGCATGCGCCGCGATGGTTCCGAAGGCCGGCTCTATCGCGAACTGGACGCGCTGCTGCGCGAAAAAGAGGCAGTCATTGCGCGCGAGACGCCCCGCCACTGGCGGCGCAACAGCGGCTATCGGCTTGAATATCTGTTGGATGCTCCAGAACGCAATCTGGCGCAACTCCTCTGCGGCAGTGAAGGCACGCTGGCTGTTGTCACAGAGCTGACCGTAAATCTGGTGCCCCGTCCTAAGCGGACGGCGCTGGGCGTGGTGCACTTCCATACGCGCGATGAAGCGCTCCGGGCGGTAACGACCATCCTGGAGACCCGACCGTCGGCTGTTGAACTCTTTGACGGCGTAGCTATCGAGGCAACGCGTCAAGCGCCAGGCTATGCCCCCCGCCTGGCCACCTTTATTCAGGGAGATCCAGGTGCGGTGCTGATCACCGAGTACTTCGGAGAAGATGACGCAGAGCTGCGTCATCGACTGGACGTGCTGGAAGCCACATTGCGGCGAGCCGGTCAGGGGTATGCCGTGGTGCGAGCGCTTCAGCCGGCGCATATTCGGAATGTCTGGAGTGTTCGCAGTGAAGGCGTGGGGCTGGTTATGGGGGTCAAGGGCGACTACAAGCCCATCCCCCTCATCGAAGACGCCGCAGTACCGGTTGAACATCTGGCGGACTACGTAGCCGATCTGGAGCAACTGCTGCAGCAGACAAACACCCGAGCCGTCTTCTACGCGCATGCTTCGGCCGGCTGCTTGCACATTCGCCCCTTTATCAATACGAAGGACGCGCGGGAGGTGGAGAAGATGCGCGAGATTGCTACGGGCTCTATGGAGCTGGTCAAAAAATACGGAGGTGTGCTGTCGTCCGAACATGGCGACGGGATTGTGCGGGGGGCGCTCAACCGGGCATTTCTGGGATCCGAGCTCTACGAAGTCTACCGCCAGCTCAAGCGCATCTTTGATCCAAATGGTCTGCTTAATCCGGGCAGAATTATTGACACGCCGCCGCTAACGGAAAACCTGCGCATGGGACCTACCTACCATACCATTGAGCTGATCGAAGAGTTGGATTGGTCGGTAGAAGGGGGCTTTGCACGGGCGGTTGAACAGTGCAACGGTAACGGTGCCTGCCGCAAGCTGGAAAGCGGCGCGATGTGTCCGAGCTATATGGCCACGCGCGATGAGCGGCATACAACGCGCGGACGCGCCAACGCGCTGCGGTCGGTCATGTCGGGAGCCCTGCCGATTGAGGAGTTGACCGGTCCGGCGCTCTATGAGGTGATGGAACTGTGCGTGCAATGCAAGGCCTGCAAGACTGAATGCCCGTCCAATGTAGACATGGCCAAGATGAAAACGGAATGGCTGGCCAAGTACTGGGAAGCCAATGGGATGCCGCTGCGCGCGCGGCTGTTTGCTCACCAGCCTCGACTGGCCCGCTGGATCGGGGGCGGATGGAAGGCGCGACTGGCCAACCTGAGCCTGCGCAATCCGCTGGTGCGCTGGGGGATGGATCGCTTGCTGGGCATCAGTGCCCGGCGACAGCTTCCGCTCTTTGCGGCAGAGCCTTTCACGCAATGGTTTCGGAAGCAGCAACGTGCGCTTGAGGGACCCACTGTGGTTCTTTTTGTGGATACCTTTAACAACTATCATCACCCTGAGGTCGCGCAGGCTGCCACCGAGTTCTTCTGGCATCTGGGACTCCAGGTAGTGGTGCCCGACGAAAAGGCCTGCTGCGGACGTCCGCTGATCTCTAAAGGGTTGATCAGCGAAGCGCAGCAGCAGGTGCTCGACGCGTTGGAACGGTTGTATCCCTATGTAGAGCAGGGATGGCCCATTGTCGGGCTCGAACCGAGCTGCATTTTGACGTTTCGGGATGAGCTGCTCAGCCTGCTACCCGGCGATCCGCGAGCACGTGCCCTGGCGCGCGGCGTGCTTACCTTTGAGGAATATGTCGCACGGCTGGCCGACGAAGGGAGGCTTGACCGCGTGCGCTGGACCGATGCCGCTCGAAACGTGCTGCTGCACGTGCACTGCCACCAGAAAGCGCTGGTTGGGACAGAAGCGGCGGCGCAGGTATTGTCGCTGCCGCCTGGCTATACGGTCGAAGTGCTCGACACGAGCTGCTGTGGGATGGCCGGCGCCTTTGGATACGAAAAAGAGCACGTGGATATTTCCCTGAAGATGGCAGAGCGACGATTGGCTCCGGCCGTGCGGGCCGCCGACGATCAAACGCTCATTGCCGCACCAGGCACCTCTTGCCGCGCGCAGATTCAGGAGACAACGGGCCGGCGGGCATGGCATCCTGCAGAGATTCTGCGGCAGGCGCTGGCCTGAAGCAAAGGAAACCGCAGCAAACTATCTGAACAGGAACAGACCAGTAACCGCCAATAAAAAAGCGACCTACCCTGCGCAGGTCGCCTCCGTGGTGCGTTCTACCAATGGGTCAGGACTGAGAATGCCGACGTGCATTGCGCAGCGCCTTCTGGCGCTCGATGCGCCGCCGTTCTGAGGGCTTGATGTAGAACATATGCTGGCGATACTCCCGCAATACCTTGCTGCGGTTGACCGCGCGTTTAAAGCGACGCAGAACGCGGTCGATCGGTTCGTTCTCTCGTACTTTGATACCAACGCCTGGGCGTGCCAAGGTACCTCCGTTTGTTTGGTTTTGAGATTCCGTTCGTTAAATTAAAAGCCATCGTTCGTAAACAGCAGGTGCTGCAACAAGCAAAGCGTTCGGAGGTTTCGACCTGATCCCCATGAAACCTCTGTTAAATGGCAGGTTGTTCGACCATTCATGGAAAAATCTCGACCCGCTATTACGCTCGTGCTGGCCACGCGCAATCCAGGCAAGCTGGCTGAATTGCGGAAGCTTCTGGCGGATCTTCCGATCACGCTGCGCGCCGCTGCAGAGTTTCCGGGCGCTCCAGAAGTGATTGAAGATGCGGCCACGTTGGAGGGTAATGCGATCCGAAAAGCCCGGGCGTTGCAGGCGTTTACGGGATTGCCAACGCTGGCCGACGACACCGGTCTGGAGGTAGAAGCGCTGGGAGGGGCGCCGGGGGTGCACTCTGCGCGTTTTGCCGGTCCGAAAGCGACCGATGCCGACAATCGGGCGTTGCTGCTGCAGCGGCTGCAGGGCATGAAAAACCGCCGCGCCCGCTTCCGAACGGTGCTGGCTTTTGCGCCAGACGCCCGTACGTTCTACCTGTTTGAGGGGGTCTGTCCAGGTTGGATTGTAGAAGAGGCGCGCGGCTGTGGCGGATTCGGGTACGATCCCCTGTTCGTGCCGGAGGGGCATACGCAAACATTTGCTGAAATGTCCATGGAAGAGAAAAACCGCCTCAGTCATCGAGGGCAGGCGTTGCGGGCATTTGTTAGCTTTCTGCACCAATGGTTGAAGGAACAGTCCAGGTGAAGATGGTTGCTCTCGTGCAGCGCGTCTCCGAAGCATCTGTGGAAGTGAACGGCCAGATCACCGGTGCTATTGGACCGGGGTTGCTCATTCTGCTGGGCGTGCACCGGCACGATACTCGGGCAGAAGCCGACTGGTTGGCCCGCAAGTGCGCCAACCTGCGTATCTTTTCGGATGAAAGCGGAAGAATGAACCGTTCGCTGCGTGATGTGCAGGGAGAGGCGCTGGTCGTGTCCCAGTTTACGCTCTATGGGGATGCCTCGCGCGGACATCGACCGTCGTTTACCGAGTCGGCCCCGCCTGAAAAGGCGGAGCCGCTTTACCGGTACTTTGTGGAGCAACTGGCAAAAGCGCTGGGCAGGCCTGTGCCGACCGGTATCTTCGGGGCTATGATGCGGGTACGTCTGGTAAATGATGGGCCGGTAACGCTCTGGGTAGAACGCAAGCCAAAAGCAGGATCCTGATGAAGTATGCCTACATCTTGCTGGCGATGGGCGCCATGCTTGTAAGCACCCGCCAGGCGCAGGGGCAGGCCGACTATGTGCTGATCAACGGACGGTTGTACACGGTCGACCCGGCCCAGCCGGTGGCCGAGGCGATGGCGGTTCGAGGCGACCGCATCCTGATGGTTGGTACCACGGCCCAGCTTACAGATGTCTACCCCGATGCTCCCCATATTGATCTGGAAGGACGCGTGGTAGTACCCGGGTTTATCGATGCCCATGCGCATCTGATGGGGCTGGGCCTGAACCGCATGCGGGCCGATCTGACGGGCACGCGTTCCGTCCAGGAGATTCTGGAGCGGCTGGAGACGTTTGCGCAGCAGTTGCCCCGGGATGCCTGGCTGCTGGGACGTGGCTGGGATCAAAACGACTGGCCGGTCAAAGAATTCCCCACCCGCCAGATGCTGGACGCGGTCTTTCCAGAACGGCCCGTCTGGCTGGTGCGCATTGACGGGCATGCCGCCTGGGCAAACACCGCTGCCATCCGCAGGGCCTACCCGGCCCTGCTGACAGAAGCCGTTCCAGACCCCGAAGGGGGACACATCGTGCGGGATGCCGAGGGACGTCCGACCGGTGTGTTTATCGACGCAGCTATGGATCTGATAGCGCGGCACATTCCGCCGCCTTCAGAAGCCGAGTTGGACGAGGCGCTGCGCCGGGCTGTTGCCGAGGCCAATCGTTTCGGGTTGACAGGGGTGCATGATGCTGGCACCAGCCTGGCGACGATCCGGCGCTACCAGCAGGCAGTAGATGCCGGGACGCTTACGTTACGTCTGTATGTGATGGTGGATGGGCTGGGAGAGGCGTTTCAGCACTTCTGCGCTCAGGGACCGTTGTTGAATTATGGCGGGCGTCTGACGGTGCGTTCGGTCAAGCTGTACATTGACGGAGCGCTGGGAAGCCGAGGGGCCGCCCTGCTGGCCGACTATAGCGATGATCCCGGTAATCGGGGACTGCTACGCTATGAGCCGGAAGCGTTTGCGCAGATGGTCGCGCGGGCTATGCAATGTGGCTTTCAGGTCAACACGCATGCTATCGGTGATCGGGGCGTACGTGTGGTGCTGGATGTTTACGAGAAGGCTTTGCAGACGCTGGGGCGCACGGTGGGACGCCATCGGGTAGAGCACGCGCAGGTAATTGCACCCGAAGATTTTGCTCGCTTTGCACAACTGAACATAATCGCGTCGATGCAACCCACGCACGCTACCAGCGATATGTACTGGGCCGAAGACCGGCTTGGCCCTGAGCGCGTGCAGGGGGCGTACGCCTGGCGCACGTTGCTGCAGCATGGCGTGCGCCTGGCTTTTGGATCCGACTTTCCGGTTGAGTCGGTCAATCCGCTGCTGGGGTTTTATGCAGCTATTACGCGGCAAGACGCCGATGGCTGGCCGGAGGGTGGCTGGTATCCCGAGCAGCGGCTTACGCGCGAAGAAGCACTGCGGGCCTTTACCCTGGACGCTGCCTATGCGGCGTTTCAAGAGCATGAGCTGGGCTCGCTGACGCCCGGTAAGTATGCCGATTTCGTCGTGCTTTCACACGACATTATGACCGTGCCGCCAGCGCAAATTCTCCAGACACGCGTGCTGGCGACCTTTCTGGGCGGCCAATGCGTCTATGCCGATCCGGAAGCTGCTGCGCTGTGTCCTGCTCCGCGGTGAACTTCCTTTCGGGTTGGCTGTTTATTCGGCCAGTATTGACGACGATACTTTTCATAGCCCGCAACCAAAATCAGAACCGCAATGCCGGAGGAACTGCAGACGCCCTCGTATGCGCTGACGCACCTGGATCCGGAAGGCGGGGTGCGTATGGTGGATGTCTCAGCCAAGGGGCCAACCGTGCGGACTGCCGTAGCAAGCGGACGCGTGGTCGTGCCACCCGAAGTGCTGCGGGCCATCACGGCCCATGAGGTGCGGAAAGGGGATGTGCTGACGGTCGCACAGCTTGCGGGCATCATGGGGGCCAAGCAGACCAGCCTCCTGATTCCACTCTGCCATCACGTTAACCTGACCGCCATTGACCTGGAGCTGAAGCCTAACCAGGAAACCAACAGTATTGAAATTCGCGCCTACACCAAGGCAACTGGACCCACAGGCGTGGAGATGGAGGCGCTGACGGCGGTCTCCATTGCAGCGCTGACGATCTACGACATGTGCAAGTCGCTCTCTAAGGAGATTGTTATCACAGATATTCAGTTGTTGGCTAAAACCGGAGGCGCCAGCGGAGACTATCGAAAGACAACGGCACGCTGAAGCAACTTCTGGGCTGTTGCGCTCGTACATGCCGCGTGGTAGCTTACAGCACCCGCGGCTAATTTTTTAGGAGGTCGCCATGGAACTGCTATTCTCGTCTGGCCTGATCCTGCTGATTCTGATCGTGGCAGGTGTGGCCCTGTTTTTCTACTTTGTGCCGGTCGGCCTCTGGATTACCGCCTACTTTTCAGGCGTTCGGCTCAAACTGGTGCGTGATCTGGTGGGCATGCGGCTGCGCAAAGTGCCGCCGCACGTGATTGTTAAGCCTCTAATTACCGCGCATAAAGCAGGAATTCATCTGGAAACCGCTCAGCTTGAAGCGCACTACCTGGCCGGTGGTAACGTGCAAAAGGTTGTCAATGCGTTGATTTCGGCAGATAAAGCGAATATTGACCTGAGCTTTGAACGGGCTGCTGCGATTGATCTGGCCGGACGCGACGTGTACGAGGCCGTGCAGGTGTCGGTCAATCCCAAAGTGATTGAAACACCCCCGGTTTCGGCCGTCGCGAAAGATGGCATTCAGGTCCGGGCCATTGCACGGGTAACCGTGCGCGCTGACATTGAACGTCTGGTAGGCGGTGCTGGAGAGGAAACCATCATCGCCCGCGTAGGCGAAGGCATCGTGTCAACTATCGGGTCGGCAGAAACGCACAAGGAAGTGCTGGAAAATCCAGATCGTATCTCGAAAACGGTGCTCGAAAAAGGACTGGACGCCGGCACGGCCTTTGAAATTCTGTCAATCGATATTGCCGACGTGGACGTAGGCGAAAACATCGGGGCCAAGCTGCAAACCGATCAGGCGGAAGCGGACCTGCGCGTGGCCCGGGCCAAGGCCGAAGAGCGGCGGGCAGCCGCTGTAGCGCGTGAGCAGGAAATGCGGGCGCTGGTGCAGGAGATGCGCGCCAAGGTGGTTGAGGCCGAAGCGGAAATCCCCAAGGCCATTGCCGAAGCGCTTCGCAAGGGCAATCTGGGCGTGCTCGACTACTACAACC
The DNA here is from genome assembly GCF_900142415.1 of Rhodothermus profundi. Classification (NCBI taxonomy): domain Bacteria; kingdom Pseudomonadati; phylum Rhodothermota; class Rhodothermia; order Rhodothermales; family Rhodothermaceae; genus Rhodothermus; species Rhodothermus profundi. Next base: position 279,316 of record NZ_FRAU01000005.1, on the reverse strand, counting down.
TGCGCAATATTCAAGCCGACACTGAAATGCGCCGGGCGATTGGAGGGGCTTCCGAGGAAGAAGCCGAGGGCGCGTGAGCGCTACCAGCGCTGTAGCAATCCCAGCAGAATGCCTCGCCGCGTAAACAGGTCGTCGTTGCTGTAGGTAAGCCCGACCGAGATGCCCAGGGAGGGCCTTAGGAACCGTTGCAGGCGGATGGCCACGAAGTAGGTGCGAACAGCCTGCAGCACGGGCCCCACGTCAATGATTTCTACGCCGCGGCCTATCCCCACCTGCAGATCTATAAACTCCTGAGGAGGACGCCAGTAGCGGCGGGCCATAAACGTCTGCGTCCAGTTCAGGTGGCCTGCCAGGGTCGTCAGCATGGTACGGGTACGCAGGTACCAGTTGGCTTCATAGCGCGCCAGGGCCAGTCCCAGGGTAGGCACCGTATTGTCCGAAAAGAAGCGCGAGCGTGCGGAAAGCGCCACTTCCCAGGCTCCCAGGCCCTGATAGAGTTCAAGATAAACCTCTGCAGCGGGTAAAAACTGCGGGGTTGGCGCATACTGCAGCCGCAGGTTGCCGTAGGCTTTTGACCACAGGGTAGACCAGCTATCGAGCGCCCAGGCTACGTCGCGTCGGTTGAATCGCTGGTGCACGGTAACATCGGCGATCACGGTCTGACGGGCAAGACGCCGTTGAAGTCCAAGGTGCCACACGTGCCAGGCTGGGCGCTGCTGGTTGAGGGCTTCGTAGGAGTAAAACGTGAAGAGGTGCCAATGGGACTGTTTCTGTGCAACTGATGGAAGCACCATCAGGTATCCCAGGCCAATGGCAAGCAGCAAGCGCATGGGTATCAGGCTGTTTGGAATCCTTTTCGTTCCATATGACCCCAGCCGGTCTGGCCCCGGAAGTAGGAAATAAAGCCCCGAAACCGAAAGTAGGTGTGCAGCTGGCGATAGCCAAAGTTCTCCAGAAAGGCCAGTAAAAATAGCTCCAGCAGGTCTCGAATGCGTGGGTAGCGGCGAAAGCTCAGTTCTTCCAGCCCTACGGCTGCAAAAGAAATTACGGCTCCTAACAGGATGGTAACCGTCAGAAACAGCAGCACAAAAGGCAGGTGAGCAAGGCCCAGCAGCAGCACTACGGTAAAGACAATGTATCCCATAAACTCAATCAGCGGGCCTATCATCTCAAAAAAGAAAAAGTATGGGAAGGCGACCATACCAATGCGGCCATAACGTGGATTGAGCAGCAGGCGAAGATGACGCCGCATGGTGTCGATCAATCCTCGATGCCAGCGGTCGCGTTGTCGCCCCAGAGTTGCGATTGTTTCTGGCACTTCCGTCCAGGCTACAGGGTCTGGGACAAAATGGATCGCATAGGGCAGGCCCCGTTCTCGGCAGTAGCGATGCAGGCGAACGGTCAGCTCCAGGTCTTCTCCGATGCTGTCGCGCGCCAGACCGCCCACAGCGACCACCAGGGATCGGCGAAACATGCCAAAAGCACCGGAAATGAGCAGCATAATCTTTAAGGCATCCCATCCGACGCGGCCAGCCAGAAAGGCCCGCAGGTATTCCAATACCTGAAACTTGGCCAGCATATTTCGAGGCAGGCGCACTTCCTGTACAACGCCATCCCGGACCACGCAGCCATTGACAATTCGGATGATCCCTCCGGTCGCGATCGTCCGGTCATCCTCAAGGAAGGGACGAACAATGCGAATCAGGGCGTCGCGTTCCAGAATCCCATCGGCATCTACAATGCAGAGCAGGGGCGTGCGACAAAAGTTGATGCCCGCATTGATTGCGTCGGCTCGTTTACCGTTTTCTTTGTCAATGACCCACAGGTTAGGATGGGTGCGGCTCTGATAGGTCGCGCGCACGCGGGCTGTTGGAATGCGGGCCAGGGGGTACCGGGGAGTCGGGATAAGGTGATAGGTCTGGCGTAGCACCTCCAGGGTGTTGTCGGTAGAGCCGTCATTGACGATCAGGATTTCATACTCCGGATATTGAAGGCTGAGCAGCGAGCGGCAGGCTTCTTCAATGGTAGCTGCTTCGTTATAGGTGGGCACGATGAGCGTTACAGCGGGAGCACCGGCTGTGGCAATCAGGTCGTCGATATCCATAGAGGCTTCGCGGCGAGCATGGCGACGAAGCGCCCAGAATGCAAACAGACTGGTGATCAGATAATACCCGTTGAGCACCACATAGTACACCAGGACAATTCCGTGAAAAACTGCAAGAAAAGCCAGGAAAGCCTCTTTCATGGAGAGACAGTGTCGGAGGGTAGTCGTTCCTCGGCCAGGACCTGACGGACAAGATCGTGCCGCGGATGCTTGCTGTTAGCAATCTGGCGGAGCAGGGTGTTCTGACCGGCCCGACGCAGACCCGCGGCGGCAAAAAACGCCACCCAGGGGGAAGGATCGTCCAGGGCTTTCACCAACAACGGAACGGCTTGCGAACCTCCGATTTGACCAAGGGCGCGAACTGCTTCGGCGCGAACTTCTTCCTCTGGGTGTGTCAGATAGACACGGAGCACGGGGAGCATTTCCGGGGTGCCTACCGTGCCCAGCAGGCGCAGCAGGGCAACGAGCAGGGCGCCGGGCAGCTCCGGGGTTTGCAGCGCCTGCGCAGCCAGCGGACCGGCTGTCGCGTCGTTCAGGCGGGCCAGTACGTTGGCGGCGATAGCTCGTCTCCAGGCAGGCTGCGAGGGGTCGCGGAGTATCTCCCGGAGCGGGGGCAACACGCAACCACCCATGCTGGCCAGAAGGGAAGCCAGCATTTCATGACTGAAGTGCCGGACGCGGTCCAGTTTGGCTACCAGTAGCGGAGCAAATTCGGGACGGTCGCCTCGCGCCAGTTGCCGAAACGCTACAATAGCTACCAGGGGAGAGGGATCGTCCAGGGCGGCAATCAGATCCTCCTGGTAGTCTTCAAACCCAAGTAATCCCAGAATTTGAAGTCGTCGTGCCCGTTCTTCCGGCGCCGCTTTTTTCAGTTCATCGCGGATATAGGGCAGGAAAGGACGGGCCAACAAGCAGAGTGTCTGGAAATCCTGACCCTGCACGCGACGAGCGTAGCGATAGACAAATTCCAGAAAAAAGAACCGGTGCGCTGGAGCGATGCGCTGTTGCAGCTCGGCAGGCGGGCACTCTCCCATTAACACTTTCATCAGGAGCGGTCGCCACATTGCTTCCAGTTGCTTGCGCGTCTGCTGGAGCCGGTCGTTGCGAATGCGTAGCAGGATGGCCAGCACGACAAGCCCTGAAGCCAGCCCCGACAGCACGATCAGTAGATCGATCACCAGGCGGAAGAGCAGGGCGTCGTACGAAAGAGAGAAAAAGCGTGTCGGATCGAACCACTTCATGGAAGACGTTCGAGCCGTTCAATCGTCCATTGAGGTAGGCGTGGGATGGCGTTCCAGAAGACGACGGACCCGGGCGCTTAGCTCAACCGGAGAGAACGGTTTGACCATGTAGTCGTCGGCCCCCAGTTCGAACCCCCGCAGTACATGTTGCTCCTGGTTCAGGCAGGTCAGAATGATAATCGGCGTTGCGGTATATGCTGGAAGCTGGCGCAGGTGGTGCAGAAGTTCAAACCCATCCATTCCAGGTAACTTGAGGTCAAGGATAACCAGATCGGCAACGTTTTGCCGGGCCCACGTGAGCGCTTCGCGCCCATTGGCAAAGTGCACGACCTCAAAGCCGTCGCGCGTTAACCGGTAATGAATCAGCGTCGCAATGTCTTCATCGTCTTCGACTACTAATACTCGGCGTTTTTCAGGGGTAATAGTCGTCTCCGGTGTGATGAGACGCCCTTGCCGGCGGTCTCCCAGGCGTTCCAGGCAGCGCTGGGCTTCGGCAACCAGTTGGGCTAACGAATCGTGTGAGGGGCGAACTTGGAGCACGCAGGCTGAAAAAGTGGCAAAGAAGGGCTGGCCCTGATGCCCCTGGAAAGGCGTCTGGCGCAGTGCCATGAGCGCGCGTTCCAGGCAACGCATGGCCTCTTCCAGGGGCGTGTTCAAAAAGAGGACGCAAAAGGTATCCGAGGTCCACCGACCGATTAGATCAGAGGGACGAAGGACAGAAGCCAGAAGCTGCACGCCTTGCTGGAGGACCGCGTCAGCAAGATCGGGACCATGACGGCGGTTGATGGCCTGAAGATTATCGAAGTCGATCAGGGCTATGCAGATAGGGAAGCGATCGGGCGGATAGACCTTGCGGGCGTGCAGAAAGGCTTCTTCGAGGGCTGCGCGGTCCAGCACACCGGTCAGGGGATCAACGCCGTGTCGTACGGTGTGGTGCGTCAGGTGGGCCGTAACGGTCGCCATAAAATTGACCGGATCAAAAGGTTTTTCAAAGTAGGCATCGGCTCCCAGGGCATAGCATTCTGCCTTGACGTGCGGCTCCGTACGATCCGACAGGATAATGACAGGGGTGGAAGCTGTTAGCGAGCGCCCGCGCAGCCAGAGCAACAGGTTGCGTCCATCTTCGTCGGGAAGGTTCAGTTCCATGATAATCAACGTGGCAGGCGTCTGCTGCAGCAGATTACGTGCTTCGGCTGCGGTGCGCGCTACGCTAACGGTTCGCCCAGGTCCGGTCAGCATGGTTTGAAGCAGAGCAGCCGTCTCTTCATCGGGCTCAATGAGCAGTAGATGGGATTCGGGGATAGCCATCTGCTCAATGATCTCCTGCAGGGCAGCCACTACGTCGGTAAGCTGCTTTAGCAGTTGTTCCAGGGCGTTGGGGTCATTTCGGTGGGCGTGCCCTGAGATTGCCTGTAAAGCCTGGCGTAGACGAAGGGAAGGATAGCGCCGGGCAATTCCATGCAGCGCCTGCAGCAGACGCTGTAAGGAGGAGAAGGCCTCCGCTGACCCATCTTTCAGGCCTGCCTGCACGACTTCCAGCACATCAAGCAAGGCCAGCAATTCTTCCAGTTGTCCCTTGCGCTGGCCCGGGGGCAGGAGTGGAACAGCTCGGTCGCTGGAGGTTGCAGCCTTATGTTTGACAGAAGACATCCACGAGGCAGGCTGTTGCAGAAAGCAATGATAGGGAGGATCAAAACGCATGCCGTTTAAAGGAAGGCGCCTGGACCCTTTCGATCCGCCAGGCATGTAATGGCAACTGGCCAGTGCAGAGCCTCTGATAGAAGAGACATGAGGCGTACCGGCCAAATGGTTGTGCGTCGAAGGGCGACCGTTTCGGAGACGCGTGCGTAACAGGGTCGCTGAGGATCGGTGCGCTTGAGAACAGCCTCTGAAGGTGCGGACAGCCAGTAGAGGAAACGGCGCGCAAACGCATCGTAGTGCGTGGCGAGTCGTTTGCTTACGCGCGAAGGCCCGGACCTTCTGTAGCAGCCGTCACTAGAACACGTGGCATCATGCTGGAAGCACAGGCCGCCCGGATTGCTGCGTTTGGTACGGTAGGCACGCTGCACACCACGCAAGAACTGATTGGACGCGTGCTTGACGCGATGGATATGGCAGATCCTGAGCTGGTAACTGAAGAGACGCTCTGTCTGGTGGCGGTGGCGACGGCGCGGGCGGCTGAAGCAGGGCTTCGAGAGCAACCGGCACTAAAGCAGGCGGTGGGGTCAGCTTTGCAGGCACTGCCTTTTACCTATCGGGATTATTTGCTGGGGAGTTGGTTGCTCCATCAGACCGATCAGCACGTACTGGAGGAGATCGGGCGCGAGGTGTACGGCCGGTTGCAGCGCAAGCAGACGTTCTACGAAGCGCATCTGCCGGCTGGCCAGTTTCCCGGAGAGCGCCTGTTGCGCGACAAGATGGGGCTCTGGATGGGGCGTATCAGTCCGCCCGGACTTCCAGAGTTACCCCAGGAACGTATGGACCGGCTTGAACTGGTTCCTATGTTGCACGCGCACGTGCGGTTAGTGTTATCTTTCTGCCGGCAGGTAGTGGCCGAACAGCAGGCCGGGTAGGGGGCGTTAGCCGGCCGCCCGTGCTGCTTGCGTCCACTCTTCCCAGTAGCGAAGCAGGCGGAAAGCTTTTCCGCTGGCAAGCGCGTCGCGGGCCTGTTCGATTCCGACCGTCAGGCTGTCGGCGTGGCCGCTCAGGTGAAGCAATACGCCGGCTGTTAGGAGCGCGGTATCCCGGGCGGGAATGGCCTGGTTGCTCAGAATGTGCCGGGTTATTTCGGCGTGGAGTGTCGGATCGGCCGGCACCTCGGAGTTGTCTGGTTCCGGAAAGCCAAGCGCGGCCGCTTCGACGATAAGCGGTGCGGCGGTCTCATCGGCCGGATACAACCGGGTGGTGCGTCCAGCGCGGCATTCAATGGAGCCTTCGATTCCCTGCGCGAGCCAGCCCTGGGGGAAAAGCTGCCGGACGGCCGGACGCATTCGGAGCAGATAATTCCGGTGAAAGAACCCGGCCACGCTGCAGGAAGCAAGGGCCGGATTGAGCAGTTTTTCCACGGTGTTGAGGGCGGTGCGCAGGCCAAACTGCTGGCGGATGGGGGTCAGGGCATGCCAGGCTGGCGCGAAGCGGGGGGCATGCAGGTAGCCAATTCCCAGGGTTTCGATCTGGCGGGCGACGGTGTCTGGTGGTTGATCGACGGAGATTCCCAGTGCCTGGATCACATCGGCTGGCGTAACACCCTGCTTGGTTGGAATGTCGGGTGCGCCGTGTAGCACAACAGGCTGGCCAGCCGCGGCCACCATCAGGGCAATGGCCGGGGCCAGTTGGGGCGTGCGTGCTTTGCCGTCGTAGGGCACGCCCAGGTCCAGCAGGCGCGCAACGCGCGGCTGTATGCGGTGGCAGAACGTTCGGGCTGCTTCGACAAAGCCCACGATTTCGTCCGATGTCTCGCCCTTTACGCGCTGCGTAACCAGAAATGCACCGATCTGGGCGGGCGTAGCAGTTCGGTCCAGGATCAGGTGCATAGCATCGCGGGCCTCTTCGCGCGTCAGGTCACGCTTGAGCTTTTCGCCGCGACCGACTGCCTGCACGTAAGGGATAAAAGCGTTCATCATCAGCCTACCGTGAGGTTTTCGACCCAGACTCCCTGGGCGCTGATTTCTAGCGTCAGACGCACCTGGTCGGTAGCGAGCGTCAGGCGATAGGTCCCGGGATTTTGCGGCGTGAAGGTCAGTTCACGCAACGTGTGGCCTTCCAGCGCGCGAAGCGCCTGGTTTGCCTGCTGGACGGCGCTTAGAATCTGGCGGCCGCGTTGCGTCTGATGAAACAGCGCCCGCAGCATCTTCTCTTCGTGGGGGCCATGCTGGTGCCGAATGCGGCCGGTCTGGAGGGCCACTTCCAGGAAGCGTCCCAGCGCTTCGTCTAACGTCTCGTCGATTTCGCCAGCCGCAGCAGCTTCCAGGAGCCGCTGGTACAGGGCGCGCGTTTCGGGGTCCGGCATGGAAGCTGCAAAACGCGTCAGCTCCTGCACCAGCGGCTCTCGCGCTGCTTCAGGAATGGTTAGCGGCATCCTGGATTGGGGTTTTTAGTGAACCGGTCCGTTTTCGGGGGATCCGTGGCCTACAATGGCTTCCATTTCGTGTTCAAAGCCGCCGGTTTCGATGGGGCAGTGGATGCCGCATTCCTTAGGCGCATTGGTTTCCCACCACCAGCGGCCTGCTCGGTCATCTTCGCCCGGCTGAATCGGACGGGTGCAGGGAGCGCAGCCGATGCTGGTGTAGCCTTCGGCGTAAAGCGGATGCGTGGGCACGTCAAATTCTTCGATGTACGCCCACACATCCTCTTTCGTCCAGTCGGCCAGGGGGTTAATCTTGATCACGCCATCGTGGTCGTGGTCGATTTCTACTTTGCGGATGGCTGCGCGTGAGGCCCACTGGTCACGACGCAGGCCCGTGAACCAGGCGTCCAACTGGCCCAGGGCCCGGATGAGGGGCCGCACTTTCCGTACGTGGCAGCAGAGCAGGCGCAGCGGCACCGACTTGTAGAACAGGTTGATGCCGTGGCGGCGCACCATTTCTTCCACCTCCCGATAATCCGGAAACAGCACTTCGAAGCGTGCTTCCGGATAGCGTTCGCGCACCTGATCATAGAAGGTGTAAGTGGCCTGGGGCAAGCGCCCTGTGTCGACCGTCATTACCCGGATGTTGGGTTTCATCCGGTAGGCCATGTCCAGGATCACCATGCCGTCGGCCTGGAGTGCCGTGACAATGGCGATGCGGTCTTCGTCAAAAGTGTCCAGCGCCCAGGCAATCACATCTTCGGGCTCCTGGTCATCTAACTGGAGGGCGATTTCGCCGATTTCCAGATCGTCAAACAGGGGTTGGCGAGCCATAGTCCCGGTCAGGTTGTTTGTGGGTGAACGACGCGCTTAACCTCCGGACATTGCCATAAGGATGAGCAATTCATCCCCCGGCTTGAGCGGGGTATTGAGGCCCTGAAGGCCCTGGATGTCCTCTTCGTTCACGTAGAGGGTAAAGGCTTCATTGATCTGGCCGTCCGGCGTCAGCACAGCGGCCTGGAGTTTGGGGTAGCGCTGGCCTGCCTGTTCCAGAGCGGCGCGGACGGTAGGAGCGTTGACTTCAATCACGTCACTACCGTCGGTCAGCTCCAGAAGCGGACCAGGAATGCGGATGCGGGCGGCATCGGTCGCTTCTGTCGCTTCAACCGTCATTTTACCCAGGGCGATAGCCTGCAGGGTTTCGTTGGAGTGCGCCTCACAGAAGGCCTGAAACGTGTAGTGCGCGCCCCGGCGACGGCGTTCCTGCAGCCAGGCGCCTACCAGGCGGACAATAGCCTGACTGATTTCGGTGGCGGGAATGCGGCGCAGGATAGGACGGCCAATGGCCGCGCGCACGCCCAGTCCTCCTCGGAGCGTTACGTCATAGGCTTCGATCTTGGTGCCGTTTGGACCGGCTGTGCGCGTGCCCTGCAGCCCGATGTCGCCAACCCAATGGTGGGCGCAGGCGTGAGGGCAGCCGTCCATATAAATCGTCAGATCTTGCACTTCGTCACCGTAGCGCGTCTCCAGGGCCTCAATGATTTCGTCGAGTTTTTCTTTGGTTTCGGCAACAGAGTAGTTGCAGAATTGATGGCTGGTGCAGGCGGTTGAAGTCCCGTAGAGGCGATGACGTTCAATGGGAAAGCCGATGGCCCGCATCTGATCGAGCACCCAGGCAAGGCGCTCCTCGGGGAGGTTGCCCAGGATAAAGTTCTGCTCGCGCGTAAAGCGAATGTCGCCTCCGACGCTCTCCAGGATGTCGGCAATCTGGCGGAGCTGGGTACCGGTTACCCGTCCTGAAGGTACTGGAAATCCTGCGTAGTAAAAGCCGTCCTGCTTCTGACGATGGACGCCCAGGTGGTTGCCACCTGGCAGCGGGTCGGGAGCGCGAAAGTCTTCCAGCTTACGTCCCAGGCGTTCTTCCACCATCTGGCGCACTCCTTCCGGGCCGTAGTCGTCTACCAGAAACTTGATGCGCGACTTGGCCCGGCTCAGGCGGTAGCGCAGGTTGTGCTGCCAGACGTCGGTGATGGCGGCCAGTACTTCGACGGCCTCATCGACAGGCACGAAAACGCCCAGGTCCCGGGCCAGTCGGGGTGTAGCGGACAGGCCCCCTCCCACCTTGACGGCAAAGCCCGGTTGGCCGTCCTTAATAACCCCGATCAGCGCGATATCGTGGATTTCCGGTGCGTTGCACTGATGGGGGCAACTGCTAATCGTGAATTTGTGTTTGCGCGGCAGGTTGGAGTAGTCCGGATTGCCCCAGAAAAAGCGGGCGGCTGCTTCGATGACCGGCCGGACGTCAAACAATTCGGCCGGATTGATTCCATTGACCGGGCAACTGGTAATATTGCGGACGGTGTCGCCTTCGGCGCCGACCGTGGTCAGACCAGCCTGCGCGATGGCTTCCAGCACCTCGGGGAGTTTATCCATGGTTACCCAGTGAAGCTGGATGCCCTGGCGCGTGGTCAGCTCGCCGTAGTCGCGCCCGTAGCGTCCAGCAATTTCGCCGAGGGCCCGGAGCTGATGGGGCTGTAGCAGGCCCCCCGGCACCTTGACGCGCACCATGAAGGTGCCCACCTTGGGCTTGTCGTGCGCGATGCCATACCAGTACAGGCGCACAATATCCTCTTCCGGAATGGCTTCGTAGCCCCGCGCAATTAGCGCCGGAAGCTCCTCGACGACGCGCAGGGGGGGCCGCTCCTGTTTTAAGCGTTCAATGCTGTTGCGTTTGAGGACCAGTTCCCAGGTGAGCTCCTGGGTGCGGCGGCCGTAGCGAACGAACGTTTTAGGCGCAGACATAAGCCAGCAATGCGTTGGTGGACGGTGGACAAAGTGGACACAACCCGCAGTATGCCGGGATGCAACAGATACCCTGTTCGAGACGGCCGGTCTGAACGGATCAGGGGTCCCGCTTACTTTGAGCGGGATACAACTATCCCCTTCTGCCTATAGCAAGGACTAAGGGAATTATCAGACAGACCGGAAGTGTGGAGAGGCGATCAGCCCATACAGCAACATCGACCCGCTACCTGCAGCATGGCCGTGGTCTGGAAATGCCCGCCGTGCTGCCAGGCCAGATACACTGGAGTGGGCCGATGCTTCATGGCTGGTAGCTGGTTAAGTCGAACAGATGAAAAGGAGAGCCTGTAACTTCGCCTGCTTTCGGTTTGAAGCGGGCAACGCATAGCAGACGAGAGGGTTCCGGCCGTTTCATATCATTTGTGAGTTCAGCATCGTAAAAAATTGCTAAATGGCCCCTTGTGGGGCGGTGCTAAAGGGGAGCAAAAAGGAACTCCGTGATAGGGGGGTCGTTCATTGGCCGCCCAGTGGCGCGGGGGGTTTGTGAAAAAATAAAGTCGGGGAAGACTGGGTTTTACAAAGATCGTTCTGCTGCTTAGTTTTTACTGTTGTTCCTGCTTCAGGAAAGGGCCTGCTGCCACCAGGTACGATCCTGAACCGCAACGCCCGCGTTCTTTGAATGCGTCTTTTCACGAGGCGTTCTGCTCAGGCAGGGCGTGCTCGTGATGCGCTAGCGGCTGGCGAGTTCGTAAGCTAAAGAGGACGCGTCTGTAGCGTGGCCAACGTCTTCCGGCGTCCTCCTACCCTTCGCTCGCCAGGACTGCGGTTGTATGGGGTGCCTCCGTCAGGAGGCATTAATTGTTCACCATACAATGTTTCCCCGTTTGTGGCAGACGGGGGGTGCAAACCAAAAGGAGGGTAGCCGATGCAAGCACTCGGAAGGCAGATCTTGGTCGAGTTCTATGACTGCGACCGAGAGGTGCTCAACAACGAGGCCCTGATTCGGGAAATTTTGATTGAGGGCGCGCGTCGATCCCGTGCCACTGTCATTACCGACACGTTTCACTCCTTCAGTCCCCACGGCGTTAGTGGCGTCGTGGTTATTGCTGAGTCGCATGTAGCCATCCACACCTGGCCGGAGCACGGCTATGCCGCGGTTGATATTTTTACATGCGGCGATACCATTGACCCCTGGATCATTCAGCAGTACCTGGAGGAGCAGTTCCGGGCACGGAACGTTTCCAGCATGGAGCTCAAACGAGGGCTCTTTCCTGAGCGCGTGCCCCACAAACCCGTGCTTGAAGAGGCGGCAACCGCCTGAGTCCGCGCAGCATCCCATGAACCGTACTCGCGGCGTGGTGTAGCTTCCAGGGAGAAGAGGCACCACGCCGCTTCTGTTTTAATCAACCGTAATCATGGCAGCACCCAAACAATATCAGTTTCAGTACACCGAGTTCTGGCAGGGACGAACCGGACTGAGCTTTGGCGTTGAACGCATTCTGTTTAACCGACAGAGTGCCTACCAGCAGGTGCAGGTGTTGCAGACAGACGCTTTTGGACGGGTGCTGACGCTGGATGGGCTGGTGATGCTCACCGAGCGGGATGAATTTGTCTATCACGAAATGATCTGCCATCCGGCCCTGTGTCTTTTGCCCCATCCAAGGCGGGTGCTCATCGTGGGCGGGGGCGACGGCGGCACGCTACGGGAAGTGCTCCGCTATGCCGAAATCGAGCAGGTAGATCTGGTAGAAATTGATGAGGTCGTAATTGAGGCCGCTCGAACCTGTTTCCCGGAGCTCAGCCGGGCCTTTGACGATCCAAGAGCCAGGTTGCACGTGGCTGATGGGGCCGCCTTTGTGCGAGAAGCAGCGCCTGCTACGTACGATCTAATCATCGTGGATTCTACCGACCCGGTGAAGTTTGCCGAAGGGCTTTTTGGCGAATCATTCTACCGGGACTGTGCCCGTCTCTTGCGCGAAGACGGCATGCTGGTTACGCAGAGTGAATCGCCGTTCGATCAGACGTTTCAGGCTTCCATTCAGGCAGCCCACGCCATGCTGGGACGGCTTTTTTCTCAGGTGCATATGTATCTGGCCCATATTCCTACCTATCCAATGGGACTCTGGTCCTTCATGCTGGCCAGCAAACGGCTGCATCCCGTAGACGATTTCGATTCAGAGCAGGCTGCGCGTCGCCTGGCGCCTTTCGCCAATCGTCTGCGCTACTACAATGTTGAGCTGCATCGGGCTGCGTTTGCTCTGCCCAGCTTTGTCCGGCGCCTGTTTGCAGATGCTCGTAGCCGCCCGGCTCACCCAGAGTCGCTCCACAGCAACGACATAGGATAGCGGAGCACCAGAAAGCCTTCCAGAAACCGCCGGTCGAAGTTGATAAACCCATTCACCAGGTACACCTCTTCGGCCGTGCAATTGTACAGCAGTTTTACTTCGCGCTTATGTCGCCGTCGATCAATGGTCAGAAGCGCCCCTACCAGACCACGACGGCCCTGTCCCACAAACAGATCAATGGGCTCTCCGTCGCTGCTGCACGTGCCGTTTATGTACCCATAGTCGATCGGGTAGATGACTTCTGGAAAGAGGGGATGCCGACTTCGGTACGGACGGTCGATCGTCCAGCCCTGTTGCCGGATTATCTGCTCCCAGGCATCCCAATGAAAACGCCGGGCAAACAGCTCCAGGAAAGCAGGGCGGTAGGTGGTGGACATGATGTTCTGCAAAGCAGGTTTTGCAGAAAACTCTCGGCTGGCGCTCTGTCCCAGGCTGGCAATATGAGGAAGAATGTGCCCCGCTTCAAGGGGAAAAGGACTTCTGGCAAAGCAGGGCATGCCCTGCCGCGCCCGGGATCGATTCGCTCAAATGCGGGGCTCATAGGACAGGACCGCCTTGATGCGCGCAGACAATGCGCATATGCGCATCAGCAGGTTCTGCACCAGGTAACGGGGCGCGTTGCAAACGGTCCGGTCAGGAGCCTGACGTTTCTGCTTCGGGCAGCACAACGCGAATGTGGAGCTCCTCAAGCTGCTCCGGAGCGACTTCATCGGGGGCATCCGACATCAGCTCCTGGGCGCGCTGGGTCTTCGGGAACGCGATTACGTCGCGCAGCGATCCGGCACCAGCCAGCAGCATGACGATGCGATCCAGTCCCAGCGCAATGCCTCCATGGGGAGGCGCGCCGTACCGGAAGGCGGTCAGCAGGAACCCAAAACGCCGCTCGGCTTCGGCTGCGTCAATGCCCAGCACGCGGAACATGCGACGTTGCACGTCCTGCCGGTGAATACGGATCGAGCCGCCTCCGATCTCGTTGCCATTGAGCACCAGGTCATAGGCGCGGGCGCGTACGCGTCCCGGATCGGTTTCCAGCAGCTCCAGGTCATCCGGGTGGGGCGAGGTGAACGGGTGGTGCATGGCATAGTAGCGTCCGGCTTCCTCGTCCCATTCCAGCAGCGGAAAATCCGTAATCCAGAGAAAGTGCCAGGGGGCCTGGCCGGCCGGAGGGATCAAGTTCAGCTCCCGGGCCATGTGCAGGCGCAACGCGCCGGCTTGCAGGTAAACCTGCGGTTTTGGACCGGCCAGCAGGAGCACCAGGTCGCCAGCCCGGGCTCCCAGTTGCGCAACAGCACGCTGAACGAACTCCGGCGCCAGAATGTGTTCTTTGACCGACGCGTAGATGGGGCCGCCGTCTGAGGGCAGCTTGAAATAGACCAGCCCGCCGGCGCCGATCTGCTTGCGCACGACCTCTTTGTCCAGGCGATCCATATAGCCGCGGCCCTGGTCGCCCATGCCCGGTACAACCAGTGCGACAATCTCGCCATCCTGGGCCAGGATGTGCTCAAACACCCGGAAGCCGGAGCCGCGGAAGACGTCGCCGATCTCCTGCAGTTCCAGCCCAAAGCGGGTGTCGGGTTTGTCGGAGCCAAAACGTCGCAGCGCCTCCTGATAGGAGAGTCGAGGAAACGGCAGGGACAGGTCAACGCCCAGGGTTTCCCGCCAGATGGCCTGCATGAGCCCCTCAATGAGCGTAAAGATTTGCTCCTCGGTAGGAAAGGTCATTTCCACATCGATCTGGGTGAACTCCGGCTGGCGGTCGGCCCGCAGGTCTTCGTCACGGAAGCACTTGACAATTTGAAAGTAGCGGTCCAGGCCTGCGACCATGAGAATCTGCTTGTAGAGCTGCGGCGACTGCGGAAGTGCGTAAAATTTCCCGGGATGCAGACGGCTGGGTACCAGAAAGTCGCGGGCGCCTTCCGGGGTTGATTTGGTCAGCACGGGGGTTTCAACTTCGACGAACTGATGCGCATCGAAGTAGCGGCGCGTGATCAGGTAGACCTGATGGCGGAGTAGCAGGTTGCGCTGCAGCTCCGGTCGCCGCAGGTCGAGGTAGCGATACTTCAGGCGTAGCTCTTCGCTGGTTGCCGTGCGTTTCTCCTCATGAGCGGAGACCGGAAAGGGAAGCGGTTCGGCTGTGTTCAGAATGATCAGATCATGGACGCGCACCTCAACCTCACCGGTGGCCAGCCTGGGATTGATGGTTTCCGGAGAACGCTCGCGCACCACGCCCCGTACCGAGATGACGTATTCGCTGCGCAGGCGGTCGGCCAACCGGTACGCCGCCTCATTGTCCTGCGGGGAGAAGACAAGCTGCGTCAGGCCGTACCGGTCGCGCAGATCGACAAAGATGACGCCACCCAGATCGCGCCGGGTGTCAACCCATCCTTTGAGGATTACTTCCTGGCCAACATGGGTGCGCCGCAGTTCGCCGCAGGTGTGCGTGCGTGGGCCGTGCAGGTCGCGGCCGGGTGCTAAGGCTTCCTGCCCGTGCTGGTTGCTCATGCAGTTTCCTCCGCTAAGTGATGGTCCCCGGACAAGCTATACAACCGCGCGAATATACGGCGATGCCGGTTCGATTCATAGCGAATACCTTCTAAAAAAACGGCCGCGCTCCGGTTTCACAGGGGGTTCGGGACCGGCCTCTTACTTTTTTTTCAGGAGATTTACTAAGCTTAGCCGCAATAGGTGGATGTTGTACCAATTGGAGGGACTGCAACTATGTCAAACAAACCGGAAGGAATGGCGGCCAGCGCCTCGGCGCTTGTAAATGATACAAGCTTTTTCGGGCATCCCCGCGGTCTGGCCACCCTGTTTTTTACGGAGCTCTGGGAGCGCTTCAGCTACTATGGCATGCGAGCGCTTCTGGTGCTGTTTATGACCACGGCGGTTACGGAGGCAAACCCGGGACTGGGGTTCGACATTGGCACGGCTACGGCCATCTATGGTCTGTACACGTTCTTTGTTTATGTTCTTTCGCTGCCGGGCGGCTGGTTGGCCGATAAGCTCTGGGGGCAGCGCAAAGCCATTTTCGTAGGCGGTGTCATTATTGCCATGGGGCATTTCTCCATGGCCATTCCGACGCAGTTGACGTTTTTTCTAGGACTGGCCCTCATCGTAATCGGCACCGGTCTGCTTAAGCCCAACGTCAGCACGATCGTGGGAGAGCTGTATCCAGAAGGCGGTGCGCGGCGCGATGCCGGCTTTTCCATCTTTTACATGGGGATCAATATTGGCGCTGTGCTGGGACCCACGCTGTGCGGCCTGCTGGGGGAAGGCTACAACTGGCACCTGGGCTTTTCGCTGGCAGGTATTGGCATGGTGGCTGGCCTGATTTCCTACAAAGTCGGCGAGAAATATCTGGGCGAAGCCGGTCTCTTTCGGCCAGCACCAGGTGAAGATGAAACCGTACTGGCACGGCGGGCCCAGCGCTTCTACACTGGTGCCGGCATTGCCGCTGCCCTGGTAGTTTTCTGCGGCTATCTGCTGGCTACCGGGCAGTTTCCTCTTTCGCTGGAGACGCTGGCTCAGAGTCTGGGCGTGGGCGTGGTCATTATCACGCTGTTGTTTTTCGCCTATATTTTCTTCTTCGGCGGCCATACAGCCCTGGAAAAGCGGCGGCTCGTCGTGATCCTGTGGCTGGTTATTCTGGCAGGCTTGTTCTGGTCGGGCTTTGAGCAGGCCGGCTCATCGCTGAACCTGTTTGCGCGCGATCTGACGGACCGTCAGTTCGGCGGTTGGGAGATGCCGGCCAGCATGCTCCAGAACATTAATCCCCTGTTCATTATCATTTTTGCACCAGTTTTTGGCTGGCTGTGGACCTGGCTGGCGCAGCGCCGGGCAAATCCTTCCATTCCGGTGAAGTTTGCGCTGGGGTTGCTGGGGCTGGCGGCGGGCTTTTTTGTGCTTTCCTGGGGAGCGGCTCACGCCACGCCCGAAAATCCGGTCTCGCCCGCCTGGCTGGTGGTAACGTATTTTCTACATACGGTAGGCGAGCTGTGCCTGTCGCCTGTTGGGCTGTCGTCGATTACGAAGCTGGCGCCGCGCGGACGGGTAGGCCAGATGATGGGCTTCTGGTTCATTGCAGCGGCGCTGGGGAACCTGTTTGCAGGGCTGGTGGCCGGTCAGTTGGAGACGCTGATGCCCGCGGAGCTTTTCCGGAGCGTGGCGATGATTACCGGAGCGGCTGGCCTGATTGCGCTCCTGGTGAGCCCGGCGGTGCGGCGTTTGATGGGACAGGTAGATTAAAAGCAGCAAAACCAGTATCCTGATGGAAACGAAGACGCTTACCGAGATCGACGCGCTGGTTGTGCCGATTCAGCGACTGCCGCATGCCGAAGGACTGGCGCTGCCTGAATACGCAACTCCGTACAGCGCTGGGATGGATCTGCGGGCGGCGGTTCCGGAAGACGAGCCCCTGGTGCTGGAGCCGGGACGCTGGGCGCTGGTTCCCACCGGGCTGGTGCTGGCCCTTCCTCCGGGTTACGAAGGCCAGGTGCGGCCGCGCAGTGGCCTGGCAGCCCGGCATGGCGTCACGGTGCTGAACAGTCCGGGAACGATTGATGCGGATTACCGGGGCGAGGTCAAGGTGTTGCTGATCAACCTGGGCTCAGAGCCTTTTGTGATCCGGCGCGGTGAACGTATTGCCCAACTGGTGGTGGCACGCCATGCCCGGGTTTCGTGGGATGAACGCGCTTCGCTGGACGAAACCGAGCGCGGCGCAGGCGGCTTTGGTTCAACCGGAAGGCATTGAGCGCAAAGGAGGGGGCCGCCTGGCCCCCTCCTTGTTTAAAAGGCCGGACTGATGCGGAACCAGAGCGATGGTCGGTATCCCTGACCCAGGTCGCGAAGCGGCCAGGCCAGCTCCAGACGTATGCTTCGGCCTTCGTCCAGTCCCAGGCCAATGCCGGCGGCGCTTAGCATGTCGCGACTCCGGAAGGTATCGGTGCCAAATGCATTGACCCATCCGGCATCGAAAAACGCCAGGAAGACCAGGTCTTCGATCACTTCGCCGGGCACCAGCGACACTCCCTGAATGACCAGTTCGGCATTACCCAGCAGCATGCGCGTGCCAACGTATGCATTCTGCGCATAGCCCCGCACCGACCCGATACCGCCCAGGAAGAATTGCTGCTGGATAGGGGCGGTGGCGTCGGCCCATCCGCCACGCACCCGCAGGTTCAGTCGGCTGTAGTGGCCCATTGGGAGGTAAAGGCGCCCGTCAGCTACATAGCGGTTGTAGAGAAGCTCACCTCCCAGGTGGCGTCCCAGCTCTGCCTGGAGACGGAGGGCCCATCCGGTTGGCAGGTCTTTGTAGGCCAGAATGCGGCCGGCGTCCAGCGTCAGCACGAGGGCATGCCGGCGGCCTTCCCGTGCAGGCAGGTTAAAGTCCGCCGCCTGGCGGGCGAACAGCGCCCAGCGGGTTTTCTGAGAGAGCGCCCGGTGGGCTTCGGCGCGGAAGCCCAGGCCCAGTTGTGCGTAGCGCGTCAGGCGTTGCACAGCGTAGAGCTGCCAGCCTTCGGTTTCGTAGTAGAGCGCATAGAAATCATTGCCGAAAAAGAAGGCGGCCAGCGTGTTTTCCAGCGGGGTGGTTTTCCACAGGTCGTCGGTGCGGGTGGTGCGATAGTAGCCACCGCCCAGCTTGAGGTAGAACGCTTCATGGCGGGCCGGATTGAGCACCGTTTCGGCGCCAACTTCGTAGCGCCAGCGACGCAACGCAAAGGCATAGGCCAGTTGTCCGAGCAGCCGCACGCGGTCGTACTCGGTCCATTCCAGCGGTTCGGTGCCCAGTCCCAACACCAGCCCCTCTACACGGTTGTAACGGAGGCCTGGCAGCGAGCGGTACAGGGCGGTTTCGCGGAAGGGCCAGCGATGGGGAAAATCGCCGGCAAAGGCGGCCAGTGGTCGTGGGCGCCGACAGTCCAGCTCCCAGAGCGCTTCGCACCGGCTGGTACTCAGGTGCAGTCCGGGAACGATCTCGTTGCGTCGGGTTGAGTCGGAGGGCGAGGCGAGTAGCAGCGCCAGAGCAACGAGCAGCCACATAGCCTGTCCTGATGGTTTAGAGGGGAACCCAGATACTAAAAAAATACGAAATAAATGGCGTAAAAGTTACGCTTGCTCGGCAGATTGAGGCTGGGGGCTGGAAGAAGTAGCCGTTGGAGGCTGGAATACATGCTGACGAAGTAATTCGCGCTGCGTCTGCCACCAGGCGTGGGCCAGCACGAACAGAATGCTCAGGGCAAGCGCAGCCAGGGTGATGCCCAGCACGATAAGCGACCGGCGTGGCCAGGCTTTTTTAACTGGAGGAACGGCCGGGTCAACTACCTGCACGGCCTCAACGCGCCGCTCTTCCTCGAAGCGGGCCTGTTCGTAGAGCGGTGCCAGCACTTCCAGAATGCGCGTCTGGAGCAATCGCTCACGTTCCAGCTCGAAATACTGACGCAAAGCGGCCGGAATTTCCTGCTGGGGAACCGGGAGGAGGCGTTCCTGGCCTTCCAGGGCTTCCTGGTAGCGCCGTTCGGCCGTTGCTTTCATTTTTGCCAGCACGCGCACCTGGGGATTTTCGTCGCCAAACTGGGTGCGGAGCGCCTCGTACTGCATTTCCGTCTGAAGTGCCTCGGCGCGGAGCGTGGCCACGTACTCCAGGAAGCCGCGCGCCTGCGCTTCCAGATCGAACAGACCGTATTGCTCGTGGAAGGCTTGCTGGGCGTCCAGTACCGAGTCGAGGCGGGCCAGCGCTTCCCGGTAGCGTCGTTCGACGTACGCTCGGTAGCGCCGAGCACTTTGCGTGAGCAGATCCGCGTTGATCCGGTTGAGCTCCGCTACCATGAAGTTGGCCATGTCGGCTGCTCGTTGCGGGTCGCGGTCAAGCACCGAGATCTCGAGGTACTCAAAGTCGGGGTCTACGTCGAAGGAAATATTGTCGCGCAGCTCTTCAATGGCTGCCTCGCGGGGATGCTCCTCATCCTCCAATCCATAGACTGCGATCAGATTGAAGTGGTCGACCAGTCGCTCCTGCATCGTTCGGCTGGAGAGAATGCTCAGGTAGCGCTCGTAACCGGCCGTGCTGCCCCCTCCCAGCATCCCTCCGAGAAAGCCGGGCAGATTGTTTAATAGCTGCGAGGCCAGAGGGCTGAGGCCAGCGCCGGCCGGGGGGAGTACGCGGGCAGTGGCCCGGTACCAGTTGGGCAGCAGCAGGCTGACAATAAGCGATCCGATAGCAGCCAGTGCGGTGATTCCAGCGATCCAGCGACGCGCCCCGTAAAGGTGGCGCAATGCCTCCCACGTTCGTTCGTGCTGCGCATTGGATGTAGGTTGGGCAGCCATAGGGCCATCAACGGGTAATGGCGGCATAGGCAGTGATGATGCCGACAATGGTCGAAATTCCGGTCAGGATGGTCTGAACGGTCAGAATGCGATGTTGACGGCGGGAAATCTGGTCGTTCAGCACCAACTGCGCAATTTCTGGCGTGTCGGCCATTGGCTGACGATCCACAAAGATCGTATCGCCGGAATAAACCGGGGCCTCCAGTCCACGCCGCACCTGTCCAGTGCCGGCATCGAAAACGTACACGGCTCGGGCCTGGGGGCCCAGGCCTCCTGCCTGCAGGATATAGTAGCGGGCAGGCTGGCCAGGTTGATAGGGCACATAGCCTGGTTTAGCGACATGGCCTGCTACAAAAACCGTTTGTTCATTCCGGGGAATCACCACGCGGTCGCCGTCATACAGGGGCAGGTCGGGGGCCTTCCCCTCCAGAATATCCGCGACATTGACGACAATTCGGTTCGTCTGCAGAGATTGGCGCAGGTATGCGCGGCCAAAGAAATCCAGGTCGGTGGCCTGAGCCGTACCTTTAAAGTAGAACGAGCGGGTTCGCTCAATGTAAGCAACGCGGGGGTTGGCTTCGGGCAGGAGGCCTCCGGCCATTTTGATGAGCTGACGCACCGTGGTTTTGCCATGCGTGATGGGGTAGGTGCCAGGGTAGCGCACAAAACCGTAGGCTGCGGCTGTGGCCATCTCTGGTTCAAGAACCATCACGCGATCACCTGGCCGGAGCCGAGGGGCCCGCGTCGGATGCTGCAGCAAGGAGTCGATTGTAATAAGCTGGGAGGCTGTCGCTGTATCGGCTGCAGCGGGTTTGCGGATGAGCCGGACTTCGGTGAGGTGGTGTAAGCCGTCGCGTCCTGCTGCCACTACAAGAAGATCGAGCACCGTATCGTCAGGGCGCACATCGTAGGCTCCGGGATAGGGAACGGGGCCCTGTACAATTACCGCATCGCGCTGCACATGAAAGGAAGGTACCTCAATGACGTCACCATCCTGCAAATAAGGATTGTGCGCCAGCGTGCCCGTCGTGTAGTAGCGCAACAGGTCGATGCGCAGGGTGGTACTGTCGCGGCGGTGTAGCAAGACGTTGCGGAGGGCGGGCATAAAGTCGGACGAGGATTCAGCACGATACGTCCGTAAAAACGGAGCGGAAAGCAAGGCTGGCGACTCTTGAGCAACTTCGGAAGAAGGCGGTGGGGTAATCTCCGAAGGGGATTCAAAGGCCGCTTCAATGATATCGCTGACGCGTGCAGTAGCCGATGCGCGCACGCGTCCTGGTCTGGGTACCGCTCCGGTAATGTGGACGTAAAAAGAGCGCGGTCTGCTCAGCGTGACTTCAATAGGGACGTTTGCAAAATGGGGCCGCAGAAAGCGTTGTACGGTATCCCGCACGGCAGCCAGGGACTTCCCGGCCACAGGTAACACGCCGATTTCAGCCAGGGTTAGTTTGCCTTCGGCGGAGACTTCCACCCGTAGCTTCTGGCCAAAGGCACCCCCGATCAGGATCGTGAGGACATCGCCGGGACCGACACGATAGGCTTCTGGTCGAACCGGACCCTCCAGGGCAAGTCCTTCGGCAGATCGTTCCAGTTGCCGCTGCAGCAGTTGCTGAAAAGGAAGCGGCAGCGTTTGCCGTTGCGCGGGAGGGAGTTCTTGCCCATAAAGAGAAGAGGCGCAGAGCAATAAAAGCCCACCCGTAATGCTTAACCAGTGCATGCGACCCATAAGGAAAACTTCATCATCGTTGTGAAGCAATGCGTGCGTAATGGTGGCAATCTGCGTGCGATAGGCAATAACTTGGCGGGTGCTTTACTTGAGGCTAAGCTACGATAATCTGCAACCGTACGCAACGAATTCATGCGAAAGTTGGAGGAGCAACCCCTGGTGCAGCTCGCACCGGCCAAAATTAATCTGGGCCTGCGCGTGCTTCGCCGGCGACCGGACGGCTACCATGACATCGAAACCGTGCTGCTTCGCATTCCGTGGACCGATCGATTGACGCTGACGCCGGCGGATCGCTTTACCTTTACCTGCTCCGACCCGGCGCTGCCGACCGACGAACGCAACCTGTGCGTGCGGGCAGCCGGGCGCCTGGCCAATCTGCTGCATCAACCGCTCACGGGATGGCTGCATCTGGACAAACGGGTGCCTTATGGAGCGGGGCTGGGCAGCGGATCCAGTGATGCAGCGGCCACGCTTCAACTGCTGCTGCGGCAGCAACGCACCTCCCTCGCGCCGGACGTGCTGCATCGGCTGGCGGCCGATCTGGGCTCAGATGTGCCGTTCTTTCTGCTGCCTGCACCGGCAGCCCTGGCTACAGGACGAGGCGAGCAACTGCAGCCCCTGTCGGCCTACCAGTTTCCCTTTCACCTGGTTGTTCTGGTACCCTCGTTTCGGATTGCCACGGCCGAGGCCTACCGGCTGGTGCAACCCCGTGCATCGCAAGGGCCTTCGCTTGCTGAAATCGTCACGTCCAACGATCCAGAGCGCTGGCAGCGGGAACTCCAGAACGACTTTGAGGCACCGCTGTTTGCACGGTATCCGGAACTGAAAGCCCTCAAACAATGGCTACGGCAACGCGGCGCGGCGTACGCCGCGCTTTCCGGTTCCGGCTCGGCCCTGTTCGGTGTCTTTACAGAACGCAGCCTCGCCGAGGCCGCTGCCATAGCAGCCCGGCAGCGAGGACTTCAATGCTGGCAGGGCCAGCCCGACGCGTAGCTGTTTGATTGGATGCCTCTGCAAGACCACTCGATTGAAAAGAAGACGTTAGCTTGTTTTATTTTTTTACCTGAAGTTAACAAATAATGACTCTTAACACCCCTTCAGTTCAAAAGAGATAGGAGATGATGCTGCTTCCCATTCTCTGGGCGATTCTCCGCCGGGATGGCCTCGGGGTGGAGGCGGCGGGTTTACCTGTGTACCGGTGACGGCAAATGGCGAGGTGATCGGCCATTGCTGTGGCACTACGCTTCAGGGAATCATTGCCTGCGCCCGGCAATACGGAGACCTCAACTGAAAACTCCTCATTTATTATACCAAGGCGCGCCATGATTTCGATCACAGTATATAAGGTATATTGACATCCTGTTTCAGATTCCTTTTTTCTATTTCTATAGTTTATCACGAGATTTGTTTATTGATGCAAAATTAGATTACGATAATAATTATATTTTATTCTATTTATTTCGTCCTATTAAAACATATAAAATTAAAGTAATAAGAAGATTGGCTTGGTTTTATGCAGGCCTGGTTGCATCCTTCTATTTGATAGGATTTTTAATAGGATTTTCTGAGTTTGCTCTCTGGAAGGTCGTGTGGCTTGTGTTGAGTATGGTTTTGCTGAGACTACCTGTGGCCTGGCCTGAAGAGGATCCGTCGACGGCTGAGCTCCCGCCGCCTCTTCCTGTAAGCCGTCAGGTCTTCAGACGATTGCGGCGGTTTAGCGGTGCTATGGCCGGGTTGCTGCTGGGGGTGCTGGTCGGACTGACCTGGAGTGCGCTCGGGGCGCGGCTACTGCTGCTCTTACCACTGGCGACCGGCACGCTGCTTCATAGCATCCTGTGGCTCCTGTACCTGAAGGTGCCCTCGTCGCCCACGCGGTTCCAGATAATGGTGGGGGAGCCCTGCTGTTCGGCGTCGCAGCGCTGCTTTTCCTGGGGGGCATGTTCTGGCTGATCCTTTCGCCTGATTCCCCGTATGCGCAGCCGCCCCTTCAATGGGTGCGGCCATACGATCTGATCGGGAGTTCGGTGCTCTTTACCGTGCTGAACGTGCTGCCCGCCAGCGGTCAGTTCGTGTATCTGCTGAAAAAACGTGCGGCGTCCGCCTGAGGAGGGGCGGTTCCGGGATGCATGCGGGGGAGCTCCACCGGAAGGCTTTTAGTGCGAGGCCCTCTGTAATCTTTCCGCAACGGTTGCATTTGAGGGCAAACTTTACGCCAAGGGGCACATTCCTATCTCTATAGGAACCTGTACTCAAAGACCGCAGGAGCGCATCATGGAAACGGAAATCAAAACAGTCACCCGCGAACAGCTCATCAAAGGGCTCAACGAGGACCTGGCGCACGAGTACCAGGCCATTGTGATGTACGCGACCTATGCGGCCATGGCCAGTGGCATTCACCGGCCGTTCCTGAAGGAATTCTTCGAGCGCGAAATCCCGGAAGAGCTGCGGCATGCGCAGTTTCTGGCCAACAAAATCACGGCGCTGGGGGGACTGCCCACCACGAAGCCCGCGCCGGTAAAGCTGGCCGACAGCAACCGGGCCATGCTGGAAGCAGTGCTGAAGGCTGAAGAGGAAACGATTGCCCGCTACGTGCAGCGACGGAAGCAGGCCGAAGCGCTGGGCGATTACGGCCTGGTCAACGACCTGGAAGAGATTATCAGCGACGAGACGCGCCACAAGGAGGAAACCGAAAAACTGCTGCGCGGCATCGGAGAGCATTGAGCCGTATCCTACTATGTGGGATGTCGTTGTAGTTGGTGCCGGTGCGGCTGGCCTGGCTGCTGCTGAAATGCTGGGCCGGGCCGGCCGCACCGTTTTGTTAGTGGAAGCGCGAAATCGCATAGGAGGACGCATCTACACCTGGCGCGATTCCATTTTTCCGATTCCGGTGGAACTGGGGGCGGAGTTCGTTCATGGTCGACCGGCCGTGACGCTCCGACTTCTTCGTCAGGGCGGTATCGGATTGATGCAGGTGCCCGAAACGCACGGCCTGTTCCTGGAGGGACGGGTCCAGGCCATCGACCTGGTGCGGACCCTTCGTCCGCTGCTGGAGCAACTGCCCCCGCCTGAAGCGCCCGACAGTGCGTTTGCCGCCTTTCTGGAGCAGGCGCTACCGCAGGAACAGACGGCGACGCGGGCGCTGGCTCGCATCGTGGCCGAAAGCTTTGAGGCCGCCGATCCTGAGCAACTCAGCCTGCAGGCGCTGGCCGAAGACTGGCGCGTGCGGGCCAACGAAGCAGCCGACTATCCCCAGTTTCGTCCAGTAGGAGGATATGATCGCCTGGTAGAAACCCTGTACCGCCGCCTTAACCTTACGCGGGTCCGGGTGCATCTGCAGACGGTAGTTACAGGGGTGCGCTGGGAGCCGGGACGGGTCGAAGTGCATGCGCAGCAGCTTGGGCAGCCCCGCGTCTTTCAGGCTCGCGCGCTGATTCTGACCGTACCGCTTCCCTTGCTGCAGGGGGATCAAACGCCGGCCCTTCATGTCGATCCTCCCTTACCTGAACCCTGGCGGAACGCGCTGGCGCAACTGGAGATGGGCGCGGCCGTGCGCGTGAACCTGTGCTTCCGGGAAGCCTTCTGGGAAACCCATGCGGCGCTTCGGGAACTGGCTTTTATCCACGCGCCCGACGAGCGCTTTACGACCATCTGGCAACCGTTGCCGCTGCGCGTGCCGGTGCTGCTGGCCTGGGCCGGGGGACCGGCAGCCCGCCGGTTGGCCGACTGGCCGGAAGAAGCGGTGATCCAGGAAGCACTGCGCACCATCGGGCGGCTCTACGGCATTCAGGACCCGGGACGCTATCTGGTCAGCGCCTGCCTTTGCGACTGGCAGCGTGATCCTTTTGCGCAGGGCGCCTACAGCTACGTGCGTCCGGGCGGGATAAAAGCCCGGCGGGTCCTGCGCCGCCCTGTTCACGACACAATTTTTCTGGCCGGAGAGGCAACCGATCCCGAAGAGCCTGCTACCGTCGCCGGAGCCCTGCAGAGCGGCTACCGGGCGGCCCGTGATCTGCTGGCAACGCAGGCGGGCGTGCCGATCACTCCGCCAATAGACTGAACGAGGAAGGATCCCGCGCCCACGATTTGGGCAGCATGCTTTCGACGCGACCACCCGCTTCGTCCGGAATAAGGAAGCCGACGCCCAGCGTGTGTCCCTGGTAGCGGATCAGCACATATCCCCGGCCGGTGCAGCGCGCCAGTTGCTCCGGGCGGGCGCGAAAGGTCCGGCGCGTCAGGAAGGCTTCCGCCTGAGGTGGTTCAGTATCGATCACGTTGCGCGTCGCAGCGTGCCCGAATTGCTGGGCGGCGGCCGTTGATAGCTTGGGAAACTTCAAGTAGATGCGCAGGAAAGGAAGGCCCACGGTGCGGGGACGCGGATGAGCAGGCGGCCGGTGATCGGCCGTCACGATATACACTTTCTTACGGCCCGGTTGCACGAGCACGTATCCGTCAAACGTGGCGGGCGGTATGCCAAACCGCTCCTCCAGGTAGCGGAAGTACGGGGTGGGATCGACGACTCGGACAGCCTGCTGCAATTCCGGGGTGGTCTGCATGGCAACGGACAACGTTACGCCTGTCGTTCCAGAACGGCTACAAAAAACCCACCGGTATCATTCAGGTGGGGCCAGACGCGCAGGGTGCGTTCCAGCGAGGGATGCAAACGACGACCGTTCCATTCGGTGAGTCCCGGGCTTCCCCGGAACCCCTCAATGCGAGCCGGCAGCAAACGCAGCGCGGTGCCCCAGCGTCGCAGCACGGTATCGACAACCAGCTCGTTTTCTTCCGGAGCGAACGTGCAGGTGGCGTAGACAATGCGTCCGCCTGGCCGGCATAGCATAACCGCCCGATGCAGGAGAGCCGTCTGCTGTCCGCAGAGCTCGGGCGCCCCGGCAAACGCGTCGGCTACTTTCTGATCTTTCCGGAAATTGCCTTCGCAGGAGCAGGGGACATCGACCAGCACCCGATCAAATGGTCCGCTGTTCAGGGGAAAGTCAGCGCCGTCGTGCAGCGTGGTAGTGACGTTCAGCAGTCCCAGGCGTTCGATGGTGCCGGAGAGCTGGCGCAGGCGCAGGGGGTTGCGATCGTTGGCCACGATAGTTCCTCGATTTTGCATCTGGACAGCGATCTGGGCGGTTTTGCCGCCCGGGGCAGCGCACAGGTCCAGGATGCGTTCGCCGGGCTGCGGGTCGAGCAGTGGCACGGGCAGCAGCGAGACTTCTTCCTGCACATGGTAGTGGCCCAGCACGTAGGCCAACCGGTTGCCGGGCTGACTGTCCGGCGGCAGACGAAAGGCATCGCGGCGCCACGCGAGCGGCTCCGGCTGTAGCCCTTCGGCCTCCAGGGCCGCCTTCACTTGCGCAGGCGTCGTGCGGAGCGTGTTGGTCCACACGCACACCGGCAGCGGCCGCCGCAGGGCCTCGACGAAGGCCTCCCAGTCGTCGACGATTGGGCGGTACCGTAAAAAAGCCGACGGTATCTGATTCCGTTCCGCTACTGGCTGCACGCGCAGAGCCCAGGACTGATTCTTAGCCAATAATCTCAGCAGACCAAGGGTTCGGGCCAGAGAATGGCAAGCGGCTCGTGTTGTTTCTGCTCTCTGACAAAATTCTTTTCGTCGCACTGGACAGCGCTGGTTCCAGAAAGCCAGATGCATGTTGCGTTTATGCTCTGTTTTTAATAAACTCTCTTTAAGTAAAAAGAATTGATCATCGATTGATTTTCGGGAGCTAGTCCAGCCTTTCTTTGAACGATGTTGCGGGTGGATGGCTGGACAGCGGCGTTGCCATGCTCCACCCCAATCTTTCAGGATGTCATGAAGCGCTTGGTAATTGGCTGCCTTATGCTTGGACTTGTAGCGGCCGGCTGTCGTCAGGTAGATCAGCAGACAGACGCTGCGGCCGCGTTTCCACCGCTTTCCCGTTATGACGAGCAGGCGCGCGCGCTGCTGGAGCAGATGACGCTTGAGGAAAAGATCGGCCAGATGATTCAAGCAGAGCAGGCGTTTCTTCAGGATCCTTATGATATTCAGACCTATTACCTGGGATCTATTCTGAGTGGGGGCAATTCAGATCCGGCCGCTGGCAACAGCCTGGAGGCCTGGACAGAAGTGTACGATAGTCTGCAGGCTATTGCCCTGCGCACGCGCCTGGGCATTCCGCTGCTCTACGGTATTGATGCGGTGCATGGCCACAGCAACGTTGAGGGCGCGGTCATTTTCCCGCACCATATCGGGTTGGGCGCCACGCGTGACCCGGACCTGGTAGAGCGCGTCTACCGCATTACCGCTATTGAAATGCGGGCTACCGGTATCCATTGGAATTTTGCGCCGTGCATTGCAGTGGCGCGCGATGAGCGCTGGGGGCGCACCTACGAGAGCTTTTCGGAAGATCCCGAGTTGGTTGCTACGTTGGGCGCGGCTGCGATACGCGGGTTGCAAAACGGGGGGTTGCAGCATCCACTGGCTGTGCTGGCTACAGCCAAGCATTTTGCAGGCGATGGCGGCACGGCATTTGGCACCGGAGGGCCGCAAGGGGCCCTGCTGGACCAGGGGGACGTGCAGCTAGACGAAACAACTTTTCGCCGCATTCACATCCGTCCTTATCTCGACGCCATTCAGGCAGGTGTAGGAGCCATCATGGTCTCCTACAGTAGCTGGAATGGGGTCAAGATGACGGGGCATAAGTACATGCTTACCGAGGTGCTCAAAAAGGAGTTGGGTTTTGAGGGGATCGTCATCTCGGACTACAACGCGATCGACCAGGTACACCCCGACTACAAAACGGCAATTGAGATCGCCATAAATGCAGGAATTGACATGGCCATGGTGCCCACTCGCTATCGGGAATTCTTCCAACTCTTAAAATCGCTGGTTGAGGAGGGGCGGGTGCCTGTGGAGCGCATCGACGATGCCGTGCTGCGCATTCTGCGGGTCAAGTTTGCTCTGGGGCTGATGGATGGGGCGTCGCGCGTGTTTGCTGATCGGCGTCTGTGGGCAAAATTTGGTGCGGCGGAGCACCGGGCGGTTGCAAGGGAGGCGGTGCGAAAATCGCTGGTGCTCCTGAAAAATGAAAATCGGACGCTACCCCTGGCCAAAGATCTTAGCCGTATCCATGTGGCGGGCCTGCATGCCGACAACCTGGGCTATCAGATGGGTGGGTGGACGATCGACTGGCAGGGGGGGAGTGGAGACATTACGGAGGGGACCACGATCCTGGAAGCCATTCGGAAGGCCGTAAGCTCCCGGACTACAGTGACGTACTCGGAAGACGGATCCGGCGCTGCTGGTGCCGATGTAGCGATCGCAGTAATTGGCGAGCAGCCCTATGCTGAGTTTCTGGGAGACCGCTCCGACCTTTCACTGGATTCCGATGATGTAGCCGTGGTGCGTCGGTTGAAGGAGGCGGGAGTGCCTGTGGTGGTTATTCTGATTTCAGGGCGTCCTATGATCATCAACGAGGTGTTAGAAATGGCGGACGCCTTTATTGCAGCCTGGCTGCCCGGCAGCGAAGGTGATGGCGTGGCCGATGTGATCTTTGGAGACTATGCCCCGACAGGGAAGCTGCCGTTTACCTGGCCGCGCTCCATGGAGCAGATTCCACTCAATGTGGGCGACGAGCCTTATGCGCCGCTGTTCCCCTATGGATATGGCCTGACTTATTGACCCTTCTGGACGTCGGTGGGAAATCCGGGCCGGGGTTTGGCTGCGTGCCGAATCCCGGCATGTTTTTGGACGCAACCTTTACGTGAAAAGTGGCGTTCGCCGGACTTCTCGGTGGAACATAGCTGAGGGCTTAAGCGATTGGCTCGCTTCGCCCGCCAAGGCCCGAAAGCAAAAGGAAAATGTCGCTGTTTCAACGGACAAACGTTCCCATTCTCGCACCGCGCGCTGACCTGACGTGGGCTTCGGGCGCCGTTTTTAATCCAGGCGCCTGGTACGACGGTCGGCAGGTACACCTGGTCTTTCGGGCCGTTCCGGCCGGATACCGGCGCTTTCGGTTGCCAGCGGCGCGGCCCGGCGAACCTACCTATGGCTTTGCGCCTTACATCTCATCGCTGGGCTATGCGACCAGCACGGACGGCGTGCATTTCACCTGGCGCGAAACGCCACTGCTGACGCCAGGCGAACCCTTCGACTGCTATGGCCTGGAAGACCCACGTCTGACCTTCTTAGAGGGACGCTACTGGATCGTGCACACCGTGCTAAGCACGCCGGCATTTGGACCGGGCGACGGCGTGCGCATTGGACTGGCGTCAACGACCGATTTTGTGCAAGTCGAAAAGCACGGTGTGATCGGGCCACCGGTGCGGGACAAAGACGCTGCGCTCTTTCCGCGCCGCATCAGAGGCAAACTGGCGCTGCTGCACCGCATTGAGCCGGACATTCAGATCGTTTACTTCAGGGACTGGGAAGAGCTGCGCAATCCTGAACGATGGAACAGGCACCTGGCTGATCTGGACGAACACGTGGTGCTGCGTCCGTCCCGACGCTGGGAGCGCAAGAAGGTTGGCGTCGGACCGCCTCCCATTGAAACGCCTGAAGGGTGGCTTTTGATTTATCACGGAGTGGACGAAACCTATACGTACCGGGCAGGGGTGGCCCTGTTGGATCTGGACGATCCGCAGCGGGTCATCGCGTGGGCTCCCATGCCTGTGCTGGAGCCTCAGCTTCCTTTCGAGCGGGAAGGCGACGTGCCCAATGTGGTGTTTCCGGAGGGAGCGGTTGTAATTGATGGCCAGCTTCATCTCTACTACGGGGCAGCCGACAGGGTAATCGGGCATGCGCAGGCTCCTTTACAAGATGTCGTTGACTTTGTGCTGGAGGTGCAGCGGCGCACCTGGACCATGCCACGGGTTTACATGATGCCCTGTGATCGGGGGCGTGCCCTGCGCACGATTGAAGCGTCAGCGTCCGTTTCTGTCGAACGCCTGCATGGGGGCCAACCGATACTGGAGCCAGATCCGCAGCATCCCTGGGAGTCGCGCGTGGTGTTAAATCCTGCTGCCGTGCTTGTGGAAGCCGGGGAGGAGCTGGAGCGCCTTATGGACGCCTGGCAGCTTCCTGACGCAGAGCGCGAGCGGCTCCGCAAGGCGGGTGGTGCCTGTGTGATGATCTACCGGGCACAAGGGGCAAAGGGAAGTCCTGCCGGGCATGCTCCGTCATCGCTGGGACTGGCCGTACTGACGCCCATGCTGGAGTTGGTGCGGCGTTGGCCAGAACCGGTTATTCGCCCGGAGGCCGTCTTCCATGACCTGGGCGCTGAAGATGCGCGGTGCACAAAAATTGGTGATACCTATTACCTGTTTTATACCGGCTACTCCAGTGAACAGCCTCGCTTTCCTTCATTTGTAGGGCGCGTGCATATCTGCCTGGCCACGACGCAGGATTTTGTGCATTGGGAGTTGCATGGACCGATTGCCGGCAATGTAAATGAAGTGGACAATAAAAATGCAGCGCTTTTGCCTGAGCCGGTCAATGGCAAATGGCTCTTGCTGCATCGCCCTCTCGACGGGCGGCATCCCATGGCTATTCATCTGGCGGAGGCCGACCAACCGGAAGGTCCTTTCTACAGTCGAGGATTGTTGATGGCCAGCTATCGCTATCAGGAGTTTGCCCGCTCCTGGATTGGAGCCGGTGGGCCACCTATTGCGCTGGGAGATCAACGCTTCCTGATGGTCTATCATCAGGGCCACTTGGACTGGGACGGACGCCGTGAGTACGATCTGGCTGTGGCTCTGCTGGATTTTAACTGTCCCCGTCCCGTAACCGCTCGGTTGGAGCCGCTTATGCGACCCTGTGGGGATGCTGAAAAGGTAGGGGATTCAGAGTTAGGAGTGGATAATGTACTATTTGCGTGTGCAAATTATGTGTGGCAGAATAACCTGATTATACCTTATGCGGCAGCCGACAGCCGCATTTTCGGGGCGCGCATTCCGATGCATGCGTTAATAGCGGCGTTGCATCAATGCTCTACAGAAGAATTGGCCGTATCTGCTGTCAAACCATCCTAGCACTGGGCTATGCGGGATCATGAAGTACTGCCAGCGCCCCAGCAGGTGGGCGAGTTATTTCGGCGCTATGAAGGGAATCCGATTCTGACCGCCGAGGACTGGCCCTACCCGTGCAATGCTGTCTTTAATCCAGCCGCTGTCCGTTTAGACACGGGGGAAACGCTGCTGCTGGTGCGCGTAGAGGACCATCGCGGCGTGTCTCATTTGACGGTAGCACGTAGCCCCAATGGGTTGACCGACTGGACGATTGATCCCGAGCCAACGCTGGTGCCCGATCCAGCGCATTGGCCTGAGGAAGCCTGGGGGATCGAAGATCCGCGCATTGTATGGCTTGAAGAGATGGGATGTTATGCCGTCACGTACACCGCCTTTTCGGAGGAGGGTCCAGCTATTGCGCTGGCGTTGACCGATGATTTTAAGCATTTTGAGCGGCGCGGCTTGATTATGCCGCCTGAAGACAAAAATGGCGTGCTGCTCCCGCGGAAAATTGGAGGGTACTGGATATTGTTACATCGCACCTCCAGCATGCGGCGTGAGACGCGTCCGGCTATCTGGCTGAGCCGGTCGCCGGATCTGCGGCACTGGAGTGGTCCGCGGGTGGTGTTGCGCCCGCGTCCGGGAATCTGGTGGGACCATGTGCGGATAGGGGCCGGTCCGCCTCCTATTGAGACACCAGAAGGCTGGCTCCTCATCTACCACGGCGTTCGCACGACGGTAGCCGGCGACATTTATCGGGTTGGCATGGCGCTGCTGGATCTGGAGAATCCCACGCGCGTCATCCGGCGGGCGCCTGGTTGGATCCTGGGACCGCGGGCCCCGTACGAACGCGTGGGAGACGTGTCTAACGTGGTCTTTCCGTGCGGCTATGTGCTGGATGGCGACACGTTGCGGCTCTATTATGGCGCCGCCGATACATGCGTGGCCGTGGCCGAGGCGCGGCTGAGCGAGTTGCTCGATTGGCTTTTGAACGGTCACTATAATGGACAAGCGCAGCGTTGAGCGATGCGCATTGCCATGCTGGCTCCGATTGCCTGGCGCGTGCCGCCTCGTCATTATGGTCCCTGGGAGCGGGTCGTGTGGCTGCTAACAGAAGGACTCGTAGACCGGGGCGTTGACGTCACGCTGTTTGCTACGGCCGATTCCCAGACGCGCGCCCGGCTTATCGGTGTCTGCCCACGCCCCTACGAAGAAGATCCCTCGCTGGACCCCAAGGTCTGGGAGTGTCTGCACATCAGTGAGGTTTTTGAACGGGCGGATGAGTTTGACCTGATCCATAACCACTTTGATTTTCTACCGCTGAGCTACAGTAGCCTGGTTCGCACGCCGGTGCTGACCACCATTCATGGCTTTTCGTCGGAGCGCATTTTGCCGGTCTATCGCAAGTATAATGGACGCACCTACTACGTCTCAATTAGCCACGCGGACCGGCATCCTGATCTGGAGTACATTGCTACCGTCTATCACGGAATCGATCTGGACGCCTTTACGCTACGCACCGAACCGGGCGACTATCTGCTCTTTTTTGGACGCATTCATCCCGACAAGGGCGCCCGGGAAGCGATTGAGGTGGCGCGTCGAAGCGGTATGCCGCTGAAGATGGCGGGCATTATTCAGGATCGCACGTACTTCGAGCAAGAAGTGGCGCCGTTTATCGATGGTGCGCAGATTCAGTATCTGGGGTCGGTCGGACCGGCCGAACGGGATCGCCTCCTGGGCGAAGCCTATGCGCTGCTGCATCTGATTAACTTTGACGAGCCGTTCGGGCTCAGTGTTGTAGAAGCAATGGCGTGCGGGACGCCTGTGGTGGCACGTCCGCGAGGATCTATGCCGGAAATTATCCAGGATGGCGAAACCGGTGTGCTGGTGCAATCGGTAGAAGAGGCGGTAGCTGCGCTCCCCCGGTTGCGGCAGATGGATCGGGCGAAGATTCGGGCCTATGCCGCGCGTCGCTTCAGCCGCGAACGCATGGTAGATGATTACGTGAAAGTGTACGAGGAA
Organism: Rhodothermus profundi; assembly: GCF_900142415.1. Classification (NCBI taxonomy): domain Bacteria; kingdom Pseudomonadati; phylum Rhodothermota; class Rhodothermia; order Rhodothermales; family Rhodothermaceae; genus Rhodothermus; species Rhodothermus profundi. The sequence continues at coordinate 245,703 of NZ_FRAU01000005.1, read as the reverse complement.
GTGCTGCGTCGGCACCGGACTCGTTCGGCTGCTTGAGCCATTTTCACGTGTCGCCTATCTTGTGGACAGGTGTAACCAACCAACCGGTGCGATGGAAACCCGTTCGCTTACGCATAAAGTGGTGGTGGTCACCGGTGCGGGTGGGCGACTGGGCCAGGCCATCCTGCAGCGTTTTGCTCGAGAAGGGGCGCGTCTGGCGGCGGTGGTGCGCACGGCAGACCAGGCCCGGCAGTTTCAGTTGCCGGAAGGGGCTGAAGGAGCAGTTTTCCACGCAGAGCTGGCCGATGAGGCGCAGGTAGCTGCCTGCTTTGGCAAGATCTGGGACAGTTTTGGCTATGTTGATGTGCTGGTGCATGCGGCCGGGCTGTGGGCAGAGCGGCCTTTCCTGGAGATGACGCTGGACGACTGGCGCGCGTTGCTGGATGCCAATCTGACTTCGACGTTTCTCTGCTTTCGCGAAGCAGCTCGCCTGATGCGCGGGCGCCCCAATGGTCGGTTGATTGCCTTTGCGTCGATGCAGGGAGCCGACCGTGGACGCGCCCGGCAGGCAGCTTACTCAGCTGCTAAGGGGGGGCTCGTGCGGTTGGTTGAGGCAATAGGTAGTGAGCTGGCGGCGCAGGGCATTACAGCGCACGTCATTGCTCCTTCGGTCATTCGGTACGACGGGCAGGAAGGAACGTCCGGTGTCGAAGCAGACAAGCTGGCGGAGCTCTGCGTTTATCTGTGTTCGGCTGCCGGTGCTGCGTTAAACGGTACCGTGCTGCGCGCTTACGGCCGCGGATTTTAACGCATGCCCGGGTAGGTGCGCGGCAGACGCCTCTGAAGGCTCATTGCGAACTGGAAGCCGCCTGGCGCTTTCGGCTTTTTTTCCGCGCGGCGGCTGACTTTTGGGACGCAGGTGCCCGGGCCAGCAGGCGTTCGGGGTCCGGATGGGTAACCTCGATATAGCCTTCGTACCAGCGGTGGGTCAGGGGGAGGCCATGTTCCGTGAGGCGCTGGTAGAAACGGTCTCGTGGTACCACCTGCTCAGGCGGTAACGCGCCACCGCCCTTCACCTCGCCTGAGGCGATCATGAGAGCTACCAGGGCTGTAGGAATGGCCGTGCAGCGGCGCATCGCGCTGATCTGGTGTTCCTGGTTATACCGATCTACCATTTCATAAAGCAGCGTATAGGGCTGACCTGCGTTGCGCCCGTGAATGGCGACGCGGAGCAGCACAGCGTCTTCGTAGTGGCCGCCCAGCCGCTGGCGCATGCGCCGCACCAGCACGTCGCGATAGGTAAGGTGCGTGCGCACGTCGATGGTGCGTGGCTCGCCAAAGCCTAGTCCCAACACAAAACGCATCTGGCTGGCATGACAGGGCCAGCGAATGCTTTTGTAGTCGAGTACCTGAAGCCGTCCCGCCAGTTGGTCGGTTAGCGTGGAGAGTCCGCCGGCGGTGTAGAACGCTTCCATTTCACCAAACGGCTCGCCGAAGCGAATGCGTTCCATGCCGGTTAGAGGTTCCACGGTCTGCACCTGCCCTTCGCGAATGATCTGGACAGGGTTCGTGTAGTCTTCGATCACTTTTTCGGCAGACCAGGAAATGCGAAAGTTGAACGGATGGGGATCCAGCGGCACATCGCCCACGCGCAGGTAGGCGGCTTCCACTTCGTCAAACTGATCGATGCCATGAAGGCAGAGAATGTTGACCAGTCCCGGAGCCAGTCCGCAGTTCGGTACAATCCAGACCGCTCGCTGGACCGCCTCTTCGTGCAGGGCTAGCTCCTGGCGCACCGTCTGATCGTTACCCCCCATGTCGCAGAAGTGGACACCCAGTTCCAGGCATAGACGCGCCAGGGCCGGGTTAAGCTGCGGAGGCGCCGCACTGATGACGACTTGGCTACCTCGCAGAATGGGTTCCAGCACGCCGTGGTCGCGCGCGTCAATCTGGAAAGAACGCAGCCGGCTTGTCTGGAGCCGGTCGTGCAGCTCCTGTAAGTTGCGCGCGCGGGCGTCGCAAACCTGTACCTGCGTGACTTCAGGCTGCCGCACCAGAAACGAGGCAATGGCCGAACCAATAGCTCCGGCTCCAATGATTGTCAGGCGCATGATGGCTTGTTATGAGACAGCTTGCAGGGGGCCAGGCGATGACGGATTCGCTCAAAGATACGGCCAGAAACATCCATTTTTAAGACCAAATTGTGCAGTTCGAAAAGGCTTTACACATTACGGCGGTTCGTTCGGCTAAAGCGCCAGGCGTCCTTCCAGCGCGCGCGAGAGCGTCGCTTCGTCGGCATACTCCAGGTCGCCCCCTATGGGCAAGCCGCGCGCAATACGGGTGACGCGAACGCCTAAAGGCTTGAGCAGTTGGGCAAGATAGTAGGCGGTGGTGTCGCCTTCAACGTTGGGATTCAGCGCTAGAATCACTTCCTGAATGCGAGGGATCTGGCCGTCCGGGTAGTGCGCAGCCCGCTCTGGATCGTTGGAAGCAGGGGCTACCCGCTCCACAAGTTCCCGAATGCGCAGGTCGTCTGGGCCAATACCATCCAGGGGCGAGATAACGCCGCCGAGCACGTGATACACGCCTCGGTACTCACCCGTACGCTCCAGCGCTAGCACATCGCTGGGCTCTTCGACCACGCAAATGGTTGTGTGGTCGCGACGGGGGGAGCGGCAGATCGTGCAGACCACTTCGTCGGTCACATTGAAACAGATCGCGCAGTGGCGCACCCGATCCTTAACGGCAAGCAGGGCCTGGGCCAGTGCTTCAACCTCTTCGCGGGGCATCTTCAAAATGTATGCTGCCAACCGCTGGGCGGTTTTGCGCCCAATGGTGGGCAGCCGCATGAGCTGCTCAACGAGGGCTTCAACCGACGGAGACGTGAAGCTCATTGCTCACAGACCCAGTGCGCTCAAATCAATGTTCAGACCCGGGGGGAGCACAGATCCGGCCGCTTTCTGCATTTCTTCGCGGGTCAGTTGTGCCGCTTCTTCCAGCGCCTTGTTGACGCCGGCTACAATGAGATCTTCCAGCATGTCCTGCTCTTCAGTGCGGAAGGCCTCCGGATCTACCTCAATGCGGACGATACGCTGCAAACCGTTGGCTGTGACGCGCACAAGCCCGCCGCCCGTCTCGACTGTAACTGTGCGGTTACCCAGCGTCTGCTGCGTTTCCGCAAGGCGCTGCTGCAATTCTAACACCTTGCCAAACACGTCGCCTAAATTCAGCGATCCGTCCATGGGTTTGCTGTGCTTGCTGGTGCGTTACAGAGGATGAACGCCTGGCATAATTCCGGGTTCAACGGCCGTTGCCCCAGAACAGCTCGCAGCCAAACTGCTCAAGGAGTTTCTGCACGACGGGCGACGTGCGGCGCAGGCGTTCCAGCACCTGCGTGGGGTCTTCCGGCTCAGGCGCTGGGGCCATGGAAGGCTCCGGTCCAGATGCTTCCGGAGCGGATTCGGCAGCGCGAAAGCGCAGGCCCGTAAGGCATCTTGTTTCCTCGAAGAAGGCGTGGAGCTGCTGTAACAGAAAGTCGGCCTGGTTTTGCAGCAATCGTTCATAGGCCCGGTCCTGAACCCTGATCCAGAGCCGGGAGCCCTCAATTGCTTCAGGATGGGTATCGGTTAGCACCATGCCTACGTGGCGGCGAACCTGCAGGACATGCTCCACAAAGGTGGACCAGCGCATCCGCAGCGTTTCCAACAGGGTAGAAGGCGCGTCGGCAACCAGCACGTCGGTTTCGGAGGCAGTGGCCAGCGCGGCCTGGCCACTTGGACGTTCAGGACGGGCATGTTTCAGGGTTTCCAGAGCAGGCGGGCCAAACAGACGGGTTGTGTCGGCAGCGAGATTCGGGCGGGCAGAAGGCGTGGGATCTGGGCGCGGAGTTGCTGGCGGAGTCGGTGGAGTGCCTGTTCCGCTGGCAGTCGAGCGGGCAGGGGGCGGACTTCCCGAGTCAAGGCGCGGCGGCGTTTGGGACAGTTGGTCCAACAACGCGAGCGCCCGGCGCAGATCGATGGCATGGGGTAGGCTGGCCATGCGCAGAAGCGTCAACTCCAGTTGCAGCCGGGGCTGCGCGCTACTTTTCAGGCGCGTCTCCAGATCGGCCACCAGGCCCAGCAGGCGCAGCAGATCTGCCTCTTCAAAGGCGCTGGCTGCTTCGGCGTACCGTCGACGCGTGGCTTCACCCGCTTCGATGAGAGAAAGGTCAGGCATTGTGCGGGCCACCAGCAAATTGCGAAGGTGTTCTGCCAGCCCGAGCGCAAACTCCTGCAAGTCATAGCCGGCGCGTACTACCTGCTCAACCACGGCAAGCATGCCGGCCCCGTTGCCTGCCTGGACGTGTTCGGTTACCGTAAAGTAAAGGTCAAGATCTACCACGCCCAGCGCCTGCGCCAGTTCGGCGTAGCGTAGCGTGGTACCGCAAAGGGAAACCGCCTGATCAAACGCTGAAAGAGCATCGCGCAGGGCACCGTCCCCTTTGCGGGCCAGTAGCATAAGCGACTCGTCGTCGGCTTCCACGCCCTCGGCTGCGCAGATTTCGCGCAGCCGCGCTACAATAGCGTCTACAGGAATGCGTCGAAAATCGAAACGCTGGCACCGAGAAAGGATGGTGGGCAGCACCTTGTGGGGTTCTGTGGTAGCGAAAATGAACAGGGCATGAGGAGGAGGCTCTTCGAGGGTCTTGAGCAGGGCGTTAAAGGCCGCGTTGGAAAGCATGTGCACTTCGTCAATGATGTAGACCTTCTTGCGCGCGCCCTGCGGGGGAACCCGAACCGTCTCCCGCAACTCCCGAACGTCTTCCACCTTGTTGTTCGAGGCCGCATCGATTTCAAACACGTTCAGGCTACGCCCTTCCTCAAAAGCGATGCACGCCTCGCACTGGCGGCAGGGTTCGGCGCCGTCCTCGCGGGCTTCCAGGGGGGTCTGGCAGTTAATGGCTTTGGCCAGCAGGCGGGCGGCCGTTGTTTTTCCTACCCCGCGCGGACCGCTGAACAGATAGGCGTGTCCCAGGCGGTTCAGGCGAAGCGCATTTTTTAGCGTTTCCGTTACGTGTTCCTGGGCGACCAGTTCGCGAAAAAGCTGCGGGCGGTACTTACGGGCAGCTACCAGGTAACGCTGTTCCTGCATAACGCAAGGCGGGGGTCAGGGACGCAGGGTTTCTTTTCCAGAACGATCTACCCGGCAAAAGGATCGCCCGGTTTGCGCGTGGATCCCGGGGCGAATATCTTGTGAAGCACGGTCCTGTTCGTTAACAAAACCCGGGCGATTCATGGAATCCCGTAAAGGTTTTCTGGCCACGCTATTTGACTTTTCTTTCTCGGACTTCATTACGTCTCGCCTTATTCGATTCCTTTATGGACTGGCGCTCATTGCGTGGGGCTTCTCTATGGTTGTTATGGTAGGGACCGGATTTACGCTGGGCATAGAGCTGGGCCTGCTGTATCTGATGGCGGCTCCTCTGCTGTTTGTGCTGGGGGCTATTGGCATTCGGATTTATCTGGAACTGATCGTGGTCATTTTTCACATGGCCGAGCACTTGAAGCGGCTGGTAGAGCTTGCGGAGCGTCGGAACGCGGCGCCGCCTCCGGAGCCACTGCTCTGAAAGGACGCTCCGCAGAGGGACGGGGCGGCTGAAAGCAGCGGCGGCAGCGGGGTTCATAGCGATCGGCTGCGCCCAGCACCACGCGCCCTTCCTCATTGGTCAGGCGCTGGGAGTGGTTGGCCGGGGCTCCACAGACGGCGCAGATGGCATGTAGCTTGGTGACGTACTCGGCCACGGCCATAAGCTGCGGTATAGGTTCAAACGGTCGGCCCATGTAGTCCTGGTCCAGCCCCGCTACAATCACCCGTTTCCCGTCGTTGGCCAGTTGCTGGCATACGTCCACCAGCGTCATGTCGAAAAACTGGGCTTCATCGATTCCTACCACGTCGGCTGATCCGGCCAGTAGCAGGATCTGCTCGGCGTTGTCGACCGGAGTAGAACGCAGAGCGTTCTCGTCGTGCGAGACAACCTCTGTTTCACTATAGCGCCGGTCCATCCGCGGCTTGAAGACTTCTACGCGCTGGCGAGCGATCTGCGCGCGACGCAACCTGCGAATCAGCTCTTCGGTTTTGCCACTGAACATGGAGCCGCAGATCACCTCAATCCAGCCGACCGAGCCGCCATGCCGCAAAATCAGGGGTTCCATGGGCATAGTTTCACAGGGACGTAATTTACCTGGACAAAATACGGGACACGTACGGCTTTTGCTATATGGAGCCTTTTTCTATTCGGATAACGGAGGGTCGGAGGCTTCCGTTTCTGCCGGAGAACAGGGAGTGGCTGCATGGGACTGGGGCTGCCGCTTCAGAGGATCGGAGATGGGTGAAGGGAGGCCTTTCGGAGAGAACGGCGGGGAGGATCGTTGAAGCCAGCGGGTCAGGGCCACATAGTCGGCCGGCGTAAGCATTTCAGCGCGGGCCTGAGACCAGGGCGCGGGGAGTGTTTGTCCGGGTGGTAGCAGACGGCGCAGGCTGTTACGCAGCGTCTTGCGGCGCTGGTTGAAGGCCGTGCGAATCACCTGGCGCAGCAGCGTGGGATCGACGTCAGGAAGCGGCTGGGCGAAGGTCAGGCGGACGACGGCGCTTTCGACGCGGGGCCTGGGCCGAAAGACGTGACGCGAGACGGGAAACAACAGCGCAGGAGTGGCCCAGAGCTGGGCGATGACGCTCAGGATGCCGTAGGTTTTGCTACCGGGCGAAGCAACAAGGCGTTCGGCCACTTCGCGTTGCATCATGAGCACGGCTTCGGCGAGCACGTCGCGGGCGTCCAGCAGCGCAAACAGGATGGGACTGGTGATGTAGTACGGAAGATTGCCAATTACATGAAGTTTTTCTCCTTTTTCGGCAGCCAGCTCAGCCCAGTTTACGGTGAGCACGTCGGCGTGGCGTACGTCCAGTGCCGGCCATCGGGTTTGCAGCGTGGCTATAGCGCGGGGGTCGATTTCTAGGGCAGTTAGACGGGGGTAGCGTTCCAGTAGGAGGCCTGTCAGGGCTCCGGTGCCCGGACCAATCTCAACCACCGGTTGTTCAGGTGAGGCCTGCAGCGCCTCGACTATTTTGCGAGCAACGTTGGGATCCACCAGAAAGTGCTGGCCCAGGCGCTTGCGGGGACGGAAAGGGGCGGGCATGGGGTTCAGCGCAGATGTTTGCGGCGGTTGCGCACGTAGTCTTCAAACAGGTAGGTGCCAAGCCGGTCCAGACTGGCGTAGTAGGCGCGTCCTCGGTTGGCTCGGGTGAGTTGCCGGACAAACTGCTGTAGATAGGGATCGCGTGCTACCATGAACGTAGTGATTGTGATTCCTTCGCGGCGGCAGCGCACGGCTTCGTCGAGCACTTTGTTGACAATGCGGCGATCCAGGCCGAAGGCGTTGCGGTACATGCGGCCGTTTTCGAAGTGACAGCTTGGTTTACCGTCGGTAATCAGGAAGATCTGCTTGTTACGGTTTTTGCGGCGGTGCAGAATCTGGCGTGCGCGTTGAAGAGCTGCCCGGGTGTTTGTGTAGTAGGGGCCGACCTGCAGATAGGGCAGTTCTTTGAGCGACACTTCCCAGGCGTCGTTGCCAAAAGCTACAATGTCGAGCGTATCTTTGGGATAATGGGTGGTAATCAGTTCAGCCAGGGCCAGTGCTGTTTTGCGGGCTGGCGTAATGCGATCTTCGCCGTAGAGTACCATGGAATGCGACAGGTCGATCAGCAGTACGGTTGCCACACTTGTGTGATGGTCGGTTTCATACACTTCCAGGTCTTCTTCACGCAGCGACCACTGGTCGAGGCCGCTGCGGCGGAAGGCATTGGACAGGGTGCCCGTCAGGTCCAGCCGGTGCGGGTCGTCACCGAACTGCCAGGGGCGTGTTTCGGGTAGGCGCTCATCTCCCTGCCCTGCATAGGGGGTTTTGTGCTGGCCCGGGCTGCCTCGCCGCAGCTTGCGAAAGATTTCTTCGAGGGCGCTCTGGCGCAGCGTGCGCTCCATACGCGGAGTCAGGTGCACAACGCCTGTGCGTGCGTCGTCCTGCAGATAGCCGCGGCGTTTGAGCTCCTCAATAAAGTCGCCCAGCCCCATTTCTTCATCGGTGAGCCCGTACTCCTGGTCGAGCTGGCTGAGCCAGCGGAGTGCTTCGGCTGCGTCTCCGGCGGTAAAATGGAGCAGTTGTCTGAAGAGTTCGAAGAGTCGGTCAAAGGTTGATAGATGCTGGCCGTGTCGCCGGGGGTCCCATTGCGTATAACGAATCCACATGGTCTGGGCCACGCTCTGCCGTTGGGTTATGGTGCATTACGACCGGAAGCAGAGGAGGTTCAGCCCCGGTAGGGCGTTTTCAGGTATTGCCGGGCGCGTTCGTGGGCGCGACCAAAATCCTTCATTTGCAATACTTCGCGATAGCGCAGGATAGCAATTTCGCGCTGTCCCAGCGCATCGTAGGCCATCCCCTGTCGCAACCGTCCCATAACCCTGAAATACGTGTCTTCGTTGCGACGAGCGGTGAGGGCTTCCAGTTTGAGGAGATAGTCCAGTGCGGTCTGGTAGCGGCGTTCGAGCATATACGAAAGTGCTAAGAAATACAGGGCCTGTTCTGCCAGTGCGGCGCTATAGCCTCGGTGGCCTTCCTGAAAGCGGGCCAGCACGGCTTTGAAGGTCTGGCGCCCCTGTTGCCAGTAGCCCCAGCGAATGTAGACGCGTCCTTCCAGGGCGTGGAAGTAGCCGTTGTTGGGAAAGTGGGTGCGCAGCCAGCGCACGTGTTTTATAGTGCGCGCGTAGTCTTCCTCAAAAAGGTAATAGATCTGCGCCAGAAAATAGACGGCTTCTGCCTGGATGTAGTAGCCGTTTTGGGCGGTGGCCTCCAGTTGGCGCAGGCCGGCTTCGCGATTGCCGGCGGGGAAAAAGAGCATGACCGGTTTAACAAAAGGGTAGCGTTTTGGGATGACAGCGGCGTAGTAGTCGTAGAGTGCTTTCCCAAAGCGAAAGTCAGGATTCTGGGGGCGTCGGCGTGCCAGGGCCATGACGGCATCGAGTGCGCGTTTGCCATCGAGCGCGGCTCGGAACCAGTCGCCACGATTAGCGCGAAGCCGTCCTCGGAAGCCTAAAGCGGCACTTTTGAAAAAGAGGGCGTCGAGGTTGTCCGGATCGTGGCGCAAGATGCGTTCGCATCGTTGGAGCACAGCTTCCATCAGCTCATAGAAGGCCTGGTCTCGGGATCGGTCGGACAGGTCGAGCAGGATCTGCCACCAGAGGTTCAGGCCGGTCAGAAACGGCCCGATGGGATGGTCCGGGTAGCGTTGGGTAATGCGTGCAAAATGCTGCTGGGCGCCTGCAAAGTCGAGGTCGTAGAGACGCTCTAATCCGGCGCGACCTTCGGCGCGAACCAGCGGGTCGTCCAGCACGGAAGCCGCTGGAACCGATTGGCCTCGCGCGGCGGCTCCGTGCAGGCTTCCGAGCAGCAGTACCCAGATAAGGAGGCACCGTCGCCGGTTGTGCATAAGGGTGTCGCACGGGTTAGCTACTTCGAGAGCAGAACGGCGAAGCGGTCAGGTGGGTCCGGCAGGGGCATTTTTTACAGCGGACGTTGCGGATTGCTTCAAGATCGACGGGAAAATGAAGCGTACCGATTCATTCGGGAGGTTCTGTCGTGACTGATTGGAAAAAGGCCTCCATTTTTTGAGCCAGCGTTCAGGCCGCTGAGGCGCGGTGCGTTTGGCCCATTGGCGCAGAGGACGACAGGCCAGGTTACGGAAATGCGGCTGTACGGCGGGTGCCGGCCGAACCAGGCGTATGTGCGGATGGTAGCGCGTGCGCGGCGTTCGGATCATGGCCCGATCAACCGGGGGCTGCGTGAGCACTTCACCGGGAGGACAGGGGCAGGCTCCTCTGGAAAACAGCCGGAATTGAAAAAGGCGGGGTTCGTCTTGCGCCCATCCATTCAGCAAGGGCAATGCGCATATCAGGAGCACGTACCGTGTCGGTCGCATTGCATCTCAGGGTATGCTAAGTCGACTATTTGCCTAACGTGCAGCTCCTGTCGATTCGTATGCGGGTCCGGTCGTTTCGGAGCGTAGGATAACTGCGCGTTAGCGGGCGAAGAGGTGCAGGGCATGCCAGCAGCGGTCGTTGCTTACATGCGAAGTCGCCTGGGTCCGTGCGGCAAGGTTGCAGGTAGCGGGCAATTTTTGCCGGAGCAGGTGCTCACCTGGGCTTCGAGGAAAACATAGTGGACCGGAAGAATGCCTGTTTTACGCTGGCGCTGTTTTTGTTGGGAAAGCTGGTGTTGACGGGCGCACAGGCCCGGCCCGTGTGCCATTGCTTTTCTAGGAGAGAGCACTTGCTGGAGCAGGTCAGAGAGCCTATCGGGAGATAGGACAAACATCAATTTGCCGAAAGAAGAGAAAAAGAACTTGCATTTTTTCACATTTTTTTATTTGATGAAACAGATAGTCCATTCGGGCATGGCTGTTCAAGAGCCCATGCGTGTGCGACGAAAGAAACGGCGTTTCTGGATGGACCCTGCGGGCATTGCGTTGCTGTACTGGGGGGTAGGACTGCTCTGGGTTTTCCTTTCGGATCATCTCTTATTGAAAGCCGGGGTGGATCCGGCCACGCTTACGCGTTGGCAGACGGCCAAGGGGGTTGTGTTTGTGACGCTTTCGGCGCTGGGGCTTTATGGATTGATGCAGATAGGGCGGCGGTTGCTTCTGGAGCAGACGAAGCGATTGAAGGAGTCGGAGGCGAACTATCGGCTGTTGTTTGAGCACAACCCTCGGCCTATGTGGATCTATGATCTGGAGACGCTCCGTTTTCTGGCGGTAAACCGGGCGGCTGTTGCGCTTTATGGGTACAATGAGCAGGAATTTCGGCGCATGACCATTCTGGACATTCGTCCAGAGGAGGACCGGCCCAGGGTGGCGGCCAGTGCCTGGGCGCCGCGAGGGGCATTTAAGCATTCAGGACCCTGGCGCCATTTAACGCGGGATGGACGTCTGCTGGAGGTGGAAATTGACTCTCATCTGATTGAGTGGGAGGGAAGGCCGGCTGTGCTGGTGCTGGTGCAGGATGTGACTGAGCGTAACCGCATTGCCCGTGAAAATGCCCGCTATCGGGAAGGGTTGGAGCGGTTGCTGGAAGTCAGTCGGCAGCTTATGAGCGAAGCAACGGATTGTGAGCGGTTGCAGGTAGAGCTGGTGGCGACGGTGCGGAAAATTGTGCCTTCGGCCGATGCGGTGTTGCTCTGGATGCGGCGAGGGGATCGGTTTGTGCTGGTGCAGCGCAATGGAGGGCCTGAGGAACTGAAACCGGGCTTTGCGCTCCCCCTTACGGCGGAATTGATTAATCGGTTGGAGACGATCGACACGTTGGATCCAGTGGAGGCGGCTGTGCTGCAGGCCCGAACGGTACCTGCGCTTCGGCATCTGAAGGCAGCTCTGGCAGTGCCTATCCGTACGGACGATACCCTGGAGGGAGTGATCTGCGCCGACAGCTTCACCCGGGCGGATGCTTTTGCACCCTATGAGCGGGCGCTGCTCCAGTCTCTGGCTGCGCTGGCATCGGTGCTGTTGCAAAATGTCCGGTTATTTATGCAACTCCGCAGACTTTCGCGGCGGCTACTCATTGCCCATGAAGAGGAGCGGCGGCGTATTGCCCGGGAGTTGCATGACGAAGTGGGTGCGCTGTTAACGTCGGCGCAGCTTTGCCTGGGCATGGCGAAGCCGGAGGTGCGGGCAGAGCAGCATGCGCTGGCCCAGAACCTGCAAGAAGCGCGAGAGCTGATCGATCGGCTCAGTCAGGAAATTCGTCAACTTACGCTCCAGCTACGCCCGCCGCTACTGGATGAACTGGGGCTGGTCGGAGCTTTGCAGGCGTATATTGGCCGCTACCAGAAGCAGACAGGCATTACGGTGCATCTGACGGCTGCTCTGAATCCTGAAGACCGGCTGCCCGAACTGGTTGAACTGACAGCGTATCGATTCGTTCAAGAAGCCCTCACAAACGTTGCCCGGCACGCACAGGCCTCAGACGTTACAGTGCGTCTGCACCTTACCGGCCGGGAACTTCTGCTGACGGTTGAAGATCAGGGAATAGGATTTGATCCCCAGGCGGTATTTGCGGCCGGGCGATCCATGGGGCTGGCGGCTATGCGAGAACGCATCGAATTGCTGGGCGGACGGCTGGAAATTGCAAGTCAACCCGGACAGGGGACGCGCTTGAGCGCCCTGCTACCGATTCCTGAAGAAGCCAATCGTCTGGTATCAACAGAAGTTTCGCTATGAATAACAACTGGACGGCCATCATTGTTGAGGATCATCCTATTGTTCGACAGGGATTGCGCATGTTGCTGGAGCGACAGGGGTGTCAGATCGTAGCTGAGACAGGGGATGGACTGGAAGCGCTTCAGCTCATTGAAACGCACCGGCCTCGGTTGCTTTTGCTGGATCTATCGCTCAAGGGACTGAATGGACTGGAAGTGCTGCGGCAGGCGCGTCGACGGGCCCGCTCTATGCGTGTGCTGGTGCTGTCGATGTATGACGACGATGCCTACGTGGTGGAAGCGCTGCGCAGCGGTGCCATGGCCTACGTGCTGAAAGGGAGTCCGGTGGAAGAACTGGTCCGTGCGCTGGAAGCGCTTTACCAGGGGCGCCGCTATCTGAGCGCCCCGCTTTCGGAACGCCTGCTGGCGCAGGCCGACGAGGAACGTGAACCTCGAGATCCGTACGAAACACTTACCGACCGAGAACGCCAGATCCTGCATCTGACAGCCGAAGGCTATACCAGCCGAGAAATTGCCGAGCGTCTCTTCATTAGCCCTCGTACCGTTGAAAAGCATCGAGAGAACTTAATGGCCAAGCTCGGCTTGCATAGCCAGGCGGAGCTCATCCACTATGCAGTGCAACGTGGCCTGGTGCAACCCCGCCGGTTCTAACCCTTTTGTCTTTACGTAGCCCTGCGTATTGGGTGTGAAAGAGGGGTTTACTTTTTTCTTGAAAAAAAACCGCTCTTTCACCATATGGCGGGTGCGGTGACGGTTTTGCTGATCGACGATCAACCCCTCTTTGTGCAGTATCTGCTCCGTTTTCTGGGGACAGAGCCACGCATTGAAGTGGTCGGCGTTGCCCATAAAGCAGAAGAAGCCATTACCTTGAGTCAGGCGCTGCAACCCGAAGTTATTTTGCTAGACCTCTCCATGCCTGGCCAGAGCGGAATGGATGTGCTACCTCAAGTGCGAGCCGCAGCCCCCTCCGCTTACATTATTGTACTGACTTCGCACGACAGCGAATGGTACCAGGAGCAGGCAAGCCGGCGAGGCGCTGATGCCTTTGTGTCAAAACATGAAGTGCTGGATCGCCTGGTGCAGCTCATTCTTGAACGAGCAACCGATTAATGCCACCGACTTAAAGATCAGGCGCGGAGCCCTCGCACCTCCGAATCCCCCTCTTTAACGGAAAGACTGGCTGAACAGCGGCTCCGCAAGCCGCTGCAACGCCGCGCGTCAGCCAAAGTGGACGCTGTCTCATGCATCTATAAGTTCATAGATGCTATCGTTATTGAAAACAATATTTAGGAATATAAAACTTTGTAAGAAAATAGCTTCTATACGCAGAATTGCGCATGCAGAATAGCGTTGAGCATCCTAAGCTTTCAACCCCTGTGCTGCTCACCTGCAGTGCCGTTCGGGAGTAGCGCGAGGATGCTGAGGAGGTTCAGGGAGGGTCGGCATAATGGAACCACGGTCTGAAGCATCGACAGGACATGCCCTTACCCAACTCATTCGTCTGCTGTTAACGCTTGCGGCTGGAGTGTTTCGGGTGCCGTGCGTGCGCCTGCGGACCGAAAGCCTTGTCTGGGAAACGGAGGCCTGTACATCCCTTCAGCTAGATACCGCTGCGTTAGATGCGCAGGTGCGCGCGCGGCACGCCCCCCTGGTGCTGGAGGATGTTACCGAGTCGTCCAGTCGGGCCCCGTTGCGCTTTTATGCCGGCGTTCCTGTGGAAACCATTGGCGTACTATCACTTGCCGACGTGCGCCCGCGTCGCTTTGGGCCCGAGCAACGCCTGCAACTGGAAGCCCTGGCCGAGCTGGCCGGTCATGCATGGCAGCAGGAGCTAGAGCGACAGCGTCAGGCACGATTCAAGCGGTTGCTGCAACAGAAAGCAGCGATTCTGGAAAAAATTGCCCAGGGACAGTCCTTGCAGACGGTCCTGGAAGAAATTGTGTGCTGGATTGAAGCAGAAAGCACCTCAGGAGCACTTGCTTCTATTCTTCTCCTCCGGGGAGATCGTGTCTATCATGGGGCAGCACCCAGTCTGCCTGAAGCCTATCGAAAGGCGGTTGATGGACAACGGATTGGACCAGCTGCCGGTTCATGCGGGACGGCCGCCTATCATCGCACCACCGTGATTGTCGAAGACATTGCCACCGATCCGCGCTGGGCCCCCTACCGGGACTTTGCGCTAGCCCATGGCCTGCGGGCTTGCTGGTCAACGCCGATCCTTGCCTCCGATGGTACCGTGCTGGGCACGTTTGCCCTCTATTATCGAGAGCCGCGGCCTCCTGATGAACGGGACCGCGAACTGGTGGCGCTGGCCACCCACCTGACGGCTGTGGCGCTGGAGCGGTCGCGCCAGCAAGAATTGCTACAGGCCCGAGAGCGGCAGTTGCGCGCTGTGCTTGAACAGGCCGGCGATGCAATCCTGCTGCTGGATGAAACGCAGCGGATCGTGCTGTTCAACCAGGCAGCGGAACGCCTCTTTGCCTGTCGGGCCAACGAAGTGCTCTGCCAGCCCGTCACGCAACTGTTGCCTGGCCTGTCGGAGCTACCGGCGTCGACCGAAACCCCGGTGCAGGTCGACGCCGTCCGATGCGACGGCACGCGCTTTACGGCCGAGCTGTCCGCTACCGTCATCACGCAGGAAGCCAGCACCGGCACGCTCCTGATCGTACGGGATCTGACTGAGCGGCTCCGTTACGAAGCCGAACTGATCCGTGCTCGTGAAGAAGCCGAAGCGATGAGTCGGCTTAAATCGACGCTGCTCACCAATTTGAGCCACGAACTACGCACGCCGCTCACAACAGTGATTGGCTTTGCTGATCTGATTCGGGAAGAAGCCGCACCAGGATCCAGCTTCCATGAGTTTGCACAATTGATTGCCGATGGCGGTAGGCGCCTGCTGCGCACGCTGGAGGAAGTGCTGGATCTGGCCCAGCTCGAAGCGCAGACGCTGCGCGCCCGGAGGCAGCTTCTTCGGCTACCGGCACACCTTAAACCCCTCATTTCCGTGTATCGCGCGCGGGCTGAACAAAAAGGCCTGAAGCTACGCGTGCAGCAGGCGCCAATCGTGGAGGTCTGGGCTGATCCGGATCTGCTTGAGCGCGTTGTCGAACACCTCCTTGATAATGCAGTCAAGTTTACCGAGCGCGGAGAGGTAACCGTGCGTTTTCGGCAGGTAGCCGAACAGGTGGAAATCATTGTAGAAGACACCGGGATTGGTATTCCGAAAGAAGCGTTGCCGCATGTGTTCGACGAGTTCTGGCAGGCTTCCAGTGGCATCAGCCGTACCCATGAAGGGCTGGGGCTGGGACTGGCCGTGGCGCGGCGCTTCGTTGAAATTATGGGCGGAGGAATTGCTGCTGAGAGCACGCCGGGCAAAGGTAGCCGGTTTACCATCTGGTTGCCGGCAGCCTCTGTTGCAGTTGACGCCTCTGAGTAAGTAGCTCGCAGGCTTTTCTACAGGGGTGGCTGGAAGCGCCTCGTTAAGGGATCGGAAGACGCCCACCTGTCGGGAGCCGCGGTCGAAATAGCCCGGACATTACCGCCTAAAACCGTCAACTTCAGGCCAACTCGAAAAATGCTCCCCGTAGGGGGCTGAAGAAAGGCAGTGCGCGGCTGATCGGCATAGCAAACCAACACGCCTCTCTAAACGCAAAAGAGGATTGCTGGATGGTAGGGACCCAGGGCAAAAAGGTCGGGCGCAGGCTGCCGAGGCGCCTATGCGGCATTGGCCCGAGCGCTTGGATCGTAGGCCAGACGTGGCGCCAGCCAGCGTTCCACTTCTTCGACGGTCATGCCTTTGCGGCGAGCGTAATCTTCGATCTGGTCCATGCCCAGATGCCCTACGTTGAAATAAGACGCTTCAGGATGCGCTAGATAGTAACCACACACAGAGGCAGCCGGGTGCATGGCCAGGTGCTCGGTAAGCTGGATGCCTGTATGCTGCTCAACCTGCAATAGCTTCCAGAGTGTCCATTTTTCCGTATGATCCGGACAGGCTGGATAGCCTGGAGCGGGCCGAATGCCCCGGTAGCGTTCGGCGATCAGGTCTTCGTTGGTGAGCTGTTCGTCGGGCGCGTACCCCCACAGCTCACGACGAACCCGCTCGTGCAGCAACTCGGCAAAGGCCTCAGCCAGGCGGTCGGCCAGCGCCTTGGCCAGAATGGCCTGATAGTCGTCGTGCGCTTGCTCGAAACGGGCAACCAGCTCGTCCAATCCATGACCTGCCGTTACCGCAAAGGCCCCGATGTAGTCGGCGCGACCGCTATCGACCGGCGCCACATAGTCGGCCAGGGAACGATTGGGCTGGCCCACCCGCTTGGGCGTCTGCTGGCGCAGAAAATGTAGCACGGCCTGCACGACGCGCCGTGATTCGTCCGCGAAAACCAGAACATCGTCCCCTTTACTGTTGGCGGGAAACAGGCCAACCACGCCATGCGCCTGCAACCACCCCTGTTCGATAATTTCATCCAGCAGGCGGTTGGCATCGGCAAACAGACGGCGGGCTTCCGGACCTTTTTCTGGATCCTCCAGAATGCGCGGGTACTTACCCCGCAGCTCCCAGGCCTGAAAGAAGGGAGTCCAGTCGATATAGCGCCGGATTTCGGCCAGGGGATAATTGCGAAAAACAGTCAGGCCCGGACGGTTCGGCCGCGTAATGGGTACAGCCGACCAGTCGCAGGTGAAGCGATTGGCCCGGGCTTCTTCCAGGGTCAGCAGACGCTCCTCCGAGCGGCGACCGTGCCGCCGACGGATCGCTTCATATTCCTGGCGAATGTCTTGCACAAACGCATCGCGCCGGTTCGGGTCCACCAGCGCACTGGCTACAGGAACGGCCCGCGAGGCGTCCAGCACGTGCACCACAGGGGCATGGTAGCAGGGATCGATTTTCAGCGCCGTGTGCAGTTTTGAGGTGGTGGCGCCCCCGATCAGCAGGGGCGTGTCGAAGCCGGCGCGTTCCAGCTCGCGGGCAACGTGCACCATTTCGTCGAGGCTTGGCGTGATCAGGCCGCTCAGACCGATCAGGTCTACCTGGTGGCGACGGGCTTCTTCGAGAATGCGTTCGGCGGGCACCATCACGCCCAGGTCGATCACTTCGAACCCATTGCACTGCAGCACAACGCCGACGATGTTCTTGCCAATGTCGTGCACGTCGCCTTTGACCGTGGCCAGCAGGATGCGGGCTTTAGGACGCGTGTCGCCGAGCCGCTTTTTTTCGGCTTCCAGGAAGGGCACCAGGTAGGCCACCGCCTTTTTCATCACGCGGGCGCTTTTGACCACCTGCGGCAGAAACATCTTGCCGGCGCCGAACAGATCGCCCACTACGTTCATGCCGTCCATGAGCGGTCCTTCAATGACCGCCAGGGGCGAGCCGTACTGCTGACGGGCTTCTTCGACGTCTGCTTCGATGAATTCGGTGATGCCTTTGACGAGCGCGTGGCGCAGCCGTTCTTCTACGGGCGCCTGCCGCCAGGCGAGCGTTTCGGAGTTAGCAGTTTCGGAAGTAGCACCGCTAAGCGTCTGGGCCAGCGCAATGAGCCGTTCGGTTGCGTCGGGCCGACGGTCGAAGAGGACGTCTTCAATGCGCGCGCGCAGCTCGGGGTCGATTTCTTCGTAGATGCCTAGCTGGCCAGGGTTGACGATGCCCATGTCCAGGCCCGCCTGAATGGCGTGGTAGAGAAACACCGTATGCATGGCCTGGCGGACGGGCTCATTGCCTCGAAAGGAAAAGGACAGGTTCGAGATGCCGCCCGAGACCCGGGCGTAGGGCAGGTTGGCTTTGATCCAGCGGGTTGCTTCCAGAAAGTCCAGCGCGTAGCGGTTGTGTTCTGGAATGCCGGTCGCGACAGCGTAGATGTTGGGGTCGAAAATGATATCTTCAGGGGGGAAGCCTACTTCTTCGGTCAGGATGCGGTAGGCGCGGCGGCAGATTTCAATGCGGCGTTCCAGCGTGTCGGCCTGGCCCTGTTCGTCGAAGGCCATCACGATAACGGCTGCGCCGTACTGGCGCACGCGGCGGGCGCGTTCCTTAAAGGCTTCTTCGCCGTCTTTGAGCGAGAGCGAGTTGACCACGCCTTTGCCCTGGAGGCACTTCAGGCCTGCTTCGATCACCTCCCACTTGGAGGAGTCGATCACGATAGGCACGCGGGCAATTTCTGGCTCGGCGGCGATCAGGTTCAGGAAGGTGGTCATGGCCTGAACGCCGTCGAGCAGGCCTTCGTCCATGTTCACATCGATCATCTGCGCCCCGCCAGCGACCTGCTCGCGGGCTACGTCGAGCGCTTCTTCGTAGCGTCCTTCCCGGATCAGGCGGGCAAAGCGGCGCGAGCCGGTAACGTTTGTGCGTTCGCCAATGTTGACGAAGTTCAGGTCCGCTCGGAAGACGAGCGGTTCCAGCCCGGCGAGGCGCAGCGTTCGAGGTACCTCGGGAATCCGGCGGGGCGGAAGGCCTTCGAGCGCTTCCGCAATGGCGCGAATATGTTCAGGCGTGGTGCCGCAGCAGCCACCGGCCAGGTTGAGCCAGCCCTCGCGGGCGTAATCGGCGAGCTGGCGGGCCATGTAGTCGGGCGTTTCGCGGTACTGGCCCAGCTCATCAGGCAGGCCGGCGTTCGGGTAAAGGCTGGTAAAGACCGTGGCCGCCCGGGCCAGTGCTTCGATAAAGGGCCGCATCTGGCCGGAGCCGAGTGCGCAGTTGAGGCCGACCGATAGCAGGTGCGGCATGTGGGAGATGGAGATCCAGAACGCTTCGGGCGTCTGCCCGGAGAGCGTGCGGCCGCTCTGGTCTACGATGGTGCCCGAGACCATGACGGGCACGGCCCGGCCGCGCGTCCGAAATTCTTCCTGGATGGCAAACAGGGCCGCCTTGCAGTTGAGCGTGTCAAAGACGGTTTCGACCAGGAGCACATCGACACCGCCGTCGAGCAGGCCGCGCACCTGTTCCCGGTAAGTCGCGACCATTTCGTCGAACGTGACGGCCCGGTAGCCGGGGTTGTTGACGTCGGGCGAGATGGAGAGCGTTTTATTGGTGGGGCCGATGGCGCCGGCTACGAAGCGGGGACGCTCCGGGGTGCGGCGCGTGTATTCGTCGGCGGCTTCGCGGGCCAGCCGGGCAGCGGTCCGGTTCAGCTCGTAGACCAGGTGCTCCAGGCCGTAGTCGGCCTGGGAGATGGCGTTGGCGTTGAACGTATTCGTTTCGATCAGGTCGGCGCCGGCTTCGAGGTAGGCGCGGTGGATCTCGCGGATCAGCTCGGGCTGGGTCAGGACGAGCAGGTCGTTGTTGCCCTGAAGGGGCTGCGGATGGTCGGCAAAGCGCGTTCCCCGAAAATCTTCTTCGGAGAGCCGGTGGCGCTGGATCATGGTGCCCATGGCACCGTCGAGCAGCAAAATGCGCTGCTGCAGCAGGCGGGTAAGCGGGTGGGTGTCGAGCATGGGAATCGCGCTCAGAAAGTTCAGGTAACAGTGCCGCTCTAACGCGCCCTCTAAGGGGGCGTTTCAAATGCTATGCCACAGAAGCGGAGCATATGAAAAGAAAGATCCTACCCTCCCCTGGTGCAACGACCACCTCGGGCTAAGCAGACAGCGGCGCTAGGCTGACTTTTGAGGGCAAGGAGTGCGATCAGCAGTGCCCTGTAGATTTTACACGCCAGGCAAATGCCTGAATGAATTCCCTTAAGGGGTGGTTGGCGGAGCAGTGGCCTGGGCGCGTTGCCGGTCGCGGAGAGCGCGGAAGGGCGTGCCTTCGCGCCAGTTGGGAAAGTCGGTGCCGTTGGCCAGCCGATAGCCGATGTCGAAGAACAGGCGCAGGTCCTCAACCGCTCCACGTAAGTCCCAGGCCGGATCATATTCATCGGAAGGCTTGTGATAATGGCGCTCGACGTACTCAGCGCGTCGGGCCAGCGTCCACTCCGAGCCGTGCGTGACGTGGTCGATGCCGGCGTCCAGGTACAGGGCCGGGATGCCCACGCGGGCAAAGCTGAAGTGGTCCGAGCGGTAATAGTAGCCCTTTTCCGGTTCCGGATCAGGTCGCAGGTAGCGACCCTGCGCCTCCGCAGCGGCTGCGGCATAATCGTCCAGCTCCGACAGGCCGTAGCCGATCACCGTTACGTCGCGCATGGGGCCCAGCACGTTCAGGCCGTCCATGTTCAGCACGGCTACGGTCTTTTCGGGGGGAAAGACCGGATGCGTAGCGTAATAGGCCGAGCCCAGCAGGCCCTGTTCTTCGGCCGTAACGGCCAGAAACAGCACGGAGCGGGCAGGGGGCTCCGGGAGCGCCGTGAAAGCCCGGGCCAGCGCCAGCAGGCCTGCTGTGCCGGTGGCATTGTCGAGGGCGCCGTTGTAGATGCTGTCGCCGGGCAGCGACGGATCGACGCCCAGATGATCCCAGTGCGCTGTGTAGATCACCACTTCGTCGGGACGCTCCCGGCCCGGCAGCAGGGCCAGCACGTTTTGCGAGCGCACCTCTCGGATGGTGTTGCGGAGCGACGCCGAAAAGCGAAGGTTCAGTGGCACTGCTTGAAAGCCCGGTCGGGCGGCCGCTGCTTTGAGCTGCGTTAGGTCTTGCCCGGCCAGCTCAAACAGACGTTGCGCTGCCTCATAAGTCAGCCACCCCTCAATGGCACACCGGTCCCGGTTCTGCTGTGCATTGACCAGCGTAAACTGCGGACCAGACCAGGAGCCCTCTACTACGGCCCACGGGTAGCCAGCCGGACCGGTCTCGTGAATGATGAGCGCTGCGGCGGCGCCCTGCCGCGCTGCCTCTTCAAATTTGTAGGTCCAGCGACCGTAGTACGTCATGGCCCGGCCGGTGAACAGCGTCGAATCGCCGGTGGCATAGCCGGGATCGTTTACCAGCATGACGACGGTCTTGCCGCGCACGTCCACCCCGGCATAGTCGTTCCACCCGTACTCGGGCGCGACGATTCCATACCCCACAAACACCATGTCGCTGCCGGTGACCGACACGTCCGATACCAGCCGTTTGGTCCAGAACATGGCTTCATCTCCGTAGCGAAACTGCAGCCGTCCTCGGCGTCCGCGCACTTCCATTTGCGCTGAGGACGGATCGGCTGTTATTTCACTCAGTGGAACTTCCTGGGTATAGCGATCGCCGTTCCCGGGGCGGAGGCCCAGCGTCTGGAATTGCTCGACCAGGTAGGTTACGGTCTTCTCTTCGCCTGGTGAGGCCGGGGCGCGGCCCAGAAATGCATCGGAGGCCAGTACCTGGATGTGCTCGGCCAGCAGCTCGGGTGTGATTGCTTCGTGGGCTGTCCGAATCGGGTCGGCTGTCTGGCAGGCCAGAGGAAGGAGTCCGATCAGTATGCAGCACAGAGACAGACGCATTGTTGTCGATCCTATCAGGTTGGTTGACGGCTTGCTGCTTAAGGTACGAATAGAAAAATTTTTCTGGAAGAATTAGCCTTACGGACGGGTGGAGTCCGAAGAAGAGGTCAGCCAGGTAATGCGGCGGCGGTCGCCTCCCAGATGTTCGAGGCGCAGGCGCAGCGCGTGTGGTGGTAGCAGCGGTTCAACGCGGTCAGCCCACTCCACTACGCTGATGCCGTCGCCGAAGAAGTATTCTTCGTAGCCCAGATCAAAGAACTCTTCCAGACGACGCAGCCGATAGGCGTCGAAATGATACAGGGGCAGACGGCCTCCCGGGTACACATGCACGAGGGTAAACGTCGGACTGCTGACCGCTTCGTCCGAAATACCCAGGCCGGCGGCTATGCCCTTGACCAGTTGCGTTTTGCCTGTTCCCAGGTCGCCGTAGAGCGCTACCACGTCACCGGGTTGCAGGCGCTCGGCCAGTCGTTGGCCCAGCGCGTGCGTAGCCTCGGGGCTGCTTGTTTCGCAGGGCAGCAGATCCGACAGAAGGGCAGCGCTCATAGCGCTTTAGGATGCATGGTGATGAACGGCACGATCATTTCCTGCAGCGACACCCCGCCATGCTGGAACGTGTCGCGGTACAGGTTCACGTAGTGGTGATAGTTGGTAGGATAGACGAAGTAATAGTCCTCCTTGGCCAGCAGGTAGGTGGTGGTTACGCTGCTTCGGGGCAGGCCAAAGGGCAGCGGATCGCGCACGAAAATGGCGTGGCGTTCGTCACCGCGGAGATTCCGGCCAAATTTGAACCGAAGTGCCGTCGAAGTCTCTCGGTCGCCCAGCACCCTGGTGGGATGCAGGCAGCGGATGGCGCCATGATCGGTAGTTAGCAGAATCGTGCATCGCTGGCGGGCCAGTTCCTGAAAGGCCTGGTAAAGCCAGGAATGTTCGAACCAGGTGCGCGTCAGCGCCCGGTAGGCGCGTTCGTCCGGAGCGATTTCCTTGAGCACGTCCGAGTCGGAGCGGCTATGGGCCAGAATATCGACAAAGTTCACCACGATGGCGCTCAGATCGTGCTGTAAAAAGTCGTTTACCTGGCGGGCGAAGGCGCGGCCGTCGGCTGCACCGATGAGCTTTTCGTAGCGGATGCGGGCGCGAAGACGGCGGCGTTCAAAAAAGTCTTTCAGAAAGAGCTCTTCGTTACGATTGCGGCTGCTTTCGCTGTCTTCGGCTTCAGACCATGCCTCCGGATACCGCCGGGCCAGGTCGCGGGGGAGCAGGCCGCTGAAGATCGCATTCCGAGCGTACGGTGTGGCTGTGGGCAACAGGGCGTAATAGAACGTCAGCTCCAGATCGAACAAAGGGGCCAGTAGCCGCTCAAATTCCAGCCATTGATCGAATCGCATGCAATCGATCACGAACAGCAGAACCGGCCGTTTTTCGTCAAGCGCCGGGAGCACAAAGCGCGGGAGCACTTCGTGGGACAGAACAGGACGCTTCACTTCAGATCCGGAAGCCAGCCAGTCAGGGTATACCTCTTCTACGTAGCGGCCGAAGACCCGATTGGCCTCACGGAACTGATCTTCCAGAATCTGCCGGGCGCCCTCGTCGCCTTCGAGTTCCAGATCAAAGCGGGTCAGTTCGCGGTACAGGTCCACCCACTCATTGGGGGACAGCGGCTCCTGCAGGGCGGCAGCAATGCGCGCAAAAGCCTGCAGGTACTCCTGAGAGACTTTTTCACTCCGGATGCGCGGCTGCTCCAGCAACCGTTTACAGGTGAGCAGGATCTGGCTTGGATTGACGGGTTTGGTCAGATAGTCACTGATCTGACGCCCCAGCGCCTCTTCCATGAGCTGTTCTTCCTCGCTTTTTGTAACCAGCACGACCGGCAGTTCGGGGGCGATGGCCTTGATGGCTGAGAGCGTCTCCAGGCCGCCCATGCCCGGCATTTGCTCATCAAGGAGCACCACATCAAAGTGCTGGCGGCGCACCTGCTCGACCGCGTCGGCTCCGTTCGTGACGCTGGTGACTTCGTAGCCTTTCGTTTCTAGAAACAGAATATGCGGCCGGAGCAGTTCGATCTCGTCGTCGGCCCAGAGGATACGTGGTTTTCCCGGCATAGGCATACGCTTCGGGTTCAATCCCTGCAAAAAACAGCTTCGGGGGAAACTCCCCATGACCTGAGGCTATAACGTACGCGCCAGATAAACCGATCCATCAGACAGAGGGTTGAACGGAGGGCCGTCCATGATCTTGCGTACCGGACAGTTCACCTTCCCAACGCCGCCTGCCCAGCTCTTCGGGCGGGAGGCCCCGCTTATGCTGGAAATTGGCTTTGGCGATGGGGGCTTTCTCACAGATTGGGCGGCGCGCCATCCGGACTGGAACGTGCTGGGCGTGGAGATCTCTCCAGGATCCATGCGCCGGGCATTTGGACGGGTGCGTCGGGCCGGCCTGACCAACGTGCGGCTTTACCTGGGACAGGCCCGTTTTCTGGTGCGCAATGTGCTGCCGCCTCGGAGTCTCTCCCTGGTTTACGTAAACTTCCCAGATCCCTGGCCGAAAAAGCGACATCAGGACCGACGCCTGCTGCAGGCATCGTTTTTCATGCTGCTTGCCACGCGGCTATCTGACGGCGGAGCGCTCCGGCTGACTACCGACGATGCGCCGTATTTTTCCTTCGCGCTGGAGGAAGCCGAAAAAACCGGGCTCTTCCGGATCGAAGTAACCAAGCCACCGCCAGAGACGCTGCAGACCAAATATGCGCGAAAGTGGCAGGCGCAGCAGAAATCCATTTACCATGCGATCTTCACGAAACAGGCAGAAGCTGCGGATTCGTTTCCTCCTTGCATCAAGCGCTACGACGGTATGCATCACGCTCTGCTGGAAGGTTCGCTGCCCGAGCTGACGCGCTTTGAAAAGCTGGTGCATGCTTTTGAGGGCGGTCATGTGATTGTGCTGGAAGCCTACCGGTCGCTCGACGGCGCGGGTTTGCTGTTTCTGGTTCGCATTGAGGAAGAAGACCTGACCCAGGAAGTGCTGGTCGAGGCGCGTCCAAAAGATGGACAGGTGCTGGTTCGGGTGCTTCCGTTCGGATTGCCGCTTTCGACGCGCGGGACGCGCGAAGCCATCCGTTGCCTGACCGCGTGGCTGGAAACGCAGGGCATGCGCCTGGCCGAAGCGTTTTTCTGATCTGTCCCGCGGGGGACGGTGCCCGGTTTGGACAGGGCGCCGGCTCCAGAAAAGGTGGCGGCGAATCGATACGGCTTTCTGGTGCCTGCGGCCAGGTCCACAGGCAGCGCTTTCTGGACGAGGAAGCGGACGGGCCCGGAGGACACCAGGGTGGCTGTTTTTGCCAAAGAGCTTATTTGGGCAGCTCTTTGTTTTTTTCGGAACGAAGGCAAGAATCAACCAGGATGGAAGTATGTCGTGGGTGCGCCGAGCTATTGCCCTGCTTTTGCTGGCCGATGGTCTGATGACAGTGGTCTGGGGGCGTGGTTTTTTGCGGTGGCAGCGTCGGTGGATGCCCCACTGGTATAAACCGGCGCTGGACTGGCTGTTGCGCTGGCCCGAACCGTTACTGCGTCTCGGAGCTGCGTTTGAGGCGGTTGTGGGATGGAAGATGTGGAAGGATGAGCAGCGCTGACCGCCCCCTCAGGCGCGTTGCAGACGGAGGCGACCGCGACGGGGATCAATGGCTTCCGGGCGGACAGTAACCTGCTCGCCAGGCACCAGCGCATCAGCCGTGGCCAGCAAGCCCCGCAGGCCATACGGTTGCAGCTCAACAAGATAGCCGGCCGGGCGGCGAGCGATCACGATGGCTTCGAAGGACTGCGCCGCCTGCTGGCTGAGCCACACCAGCGCCCAGTAGCGCGTGGCCTGTCGTTCCAGGGCGCGGGCTTCGCGCTCGGCCGCTTCGGCGGTAGCCAGCACCTCGAAGAGTCTGGTGGTGTCATAAGGAAGGGGCCTGTGGGCCAGAGCAGCCACAATCTGACGCTGCAAGGCCAGGTCGGCATAGCGCCGAATGGGGGAAGTGATCTGCACGTAGGCCTCCAGGCCCAGTCCAGCGTGAGGTTGCGGATGCGTGGAAAGACGCGTGCGCCGCAGGCTGCGCAACTGGGTGGCAAGCCGTACGGGATCGTAGTCCAGCTTCTGTCCCTGTAGCGTGGGATCATCGGGTGGGTCCTGCACGCGGTAAATCATGGGAAGTTCGTGCTCTGCGGCCCACCGGGCTGCTTCAGCGTTGGCCAGGATCATCCATTCGCTGACCATGCGCCGTGCGGGCGTGTCGGGATCAATCACTTTCAGGGTAATCGTACTGCCCTCCACCTGCACCTTGAGCTCGGGTCTGCGGATCAGCAGGGCACCCCGAGCCAGGCGCGTTTCGGTGAGCTTCTGGCCCAGGCGCGCCAGCACCTGCAGGGCTTCGGCCAGCTCATGGGAGCGTCGACCGGCGATGACGGCATCGGCTTCTTCATAGGTGAAGCTGCACCCCACACGGATCTGGCCCTGCGTGAGCTGCACCTCTTGAATCTGTCCGGTCGCGTCTGTGGTGACCACGACGCTCAGGGTGGGACGAACGGTATCGGGGCAAAGACTGGCCAGCTCGTGGCTCAGGCGTTCGGGAAACATGGGAATGGCCCCGGTGGGAAGGTAGCGGGTGAGCCCCCGGCGCCGGGCTTCCTGGTCGAGCGCATCGTCTGGCGCTACGAAGTGCGGGACATCGGCCAGATGAATACCAATGCGCCAGCCGCCGTCCGGCAGGGACTCCACCGTAAATGCGTCATCAATTTCACGGGTGGTTGCATCGTCGATATGGAAAGCAGGTAAATGGGTGAAGTCGGTGCGGTCGGAGTCGGAGGCAAACGGTACCAGGGCTTCGGCCGCAGCCTGCACTTCAGGCGGGAAGGTGGGTTCGATGCCGGCCAGCAGGGCGAACGTATCAACCGAGGCGTCGAGGCGTCCCGTGCGCAGCAAAATATTCAGGGCTGCTTCACGGGTGGTCATGCCCCGGCTGCGGGCTACTTCGGCCAGTACCTGCGTAGCATCGGAACGTTGTTTCTGGCGCAGATAGGCTTCCAGGGCGTCCAGCAGGGACGTGGGCACCTCAGACAGTTCGTCGGCTTCAGCGTCAAGCAGTTGTTCGAGCTGCGTCTGGAGCGCCTGGCGTTCGGCTTCACGTTCGCGGCGCCGGCGTTCGGCGGTCTGGAGCGCTTCAACCTGCTCGGGAGTGCGGGGCGTGAACGTCAGGCCCCGGCGGCCGAAGTAGAGCGTGTCGGCCAGCAGGGCCCGCAGCAGGGCTGCCTGCTCCAGTGGGCCACTTTCTCCAAAATAGAGGTGGGCCAGTGCTTTCAGGTCAAAGGCGTCTCCTTCTTCACGGGCAGTTTCCCAGAGCAGCGCCAGGTCAATTTCTGCCTGAAGGGTTTCAATCCGGGTTTCCAGTGTGCGCGCGATCTCGGCCAGCGTTTCTGCCGTTGTGGTGCGTTCGTGGCAAATGGCAATGCGGCGTGCCGGCAATCGGATGCGGCGGCCTGTGGGCGTTAGCGCCTGCACGGCGCCGTCGCGCGATTCCAGTACCAGCGCGAATTGTGGTCGGTCTCCTTCCAGATACTCAACAAGCGTGCCCGGCTTCATCGGTGTTGGTTATGTGGCAGTTGGGGAAAGTTAGCCGTTGTGGACCGGTGTCGCGTGCTTTTTCCAGTAACGTTCCGGTCAGGCACTTATACGCTGCGGCCTGGCGACTTGCTGCCGGCAGGGCAGTGGGGGAACGATGGACAGGCGGCGCGCTGGCTTTCCGCGGAACGCTGCGAAAAACATTAATTGACGGGCATGAGCGTGCGATAAGAAACACTACCGGACTGCTCGCGTCGATACCATGCCATAGCGATGGAGATGGGAGGGCCGCACAGACGTGCGTCATTTTTGCACAGCATGCCGTCGGGCACGATCTGTGCAGCCTGCAAAGACAGGCGCGTTGCTTCTTTTAACCGGCGCGTCTGCTGAAAAATCGACAGTACGGGGTTGTGTGGAGTAAGGAACCATGGCGCAGGCTGTGAAGGACTATTACGAAATTCTGGGCGTTTCGGAAGACGCTACGGACGAAGAAATCAAAAAGGCGTACCGAAAGCTGGCGCGCGAGTGGCACCCGGATCGAAACCCGGACAAGCCGAACGCTGAGGAACGCTTTAAAGAAATTCAGGAGGCTTACAGCGTGCTGTCGGATCCTGAGAAACGCCGGCAGTACGATATGATGCGGAAGCATCCGTTTGGGGCTTTCGGTTCGGGTAACGGCAGCCGGTTTTATCGGACGCCGGAGGGAACGTACATCCACTTCGAGACGAGTGGCAACCTGGAAGATCTGCTGGACGAAGAATTTGGATTTGGCAGCCTGGGAGATCTGTTCAGCCGCTTCTTTGGAGGGTTTGGGCGGACCGGCACGCGGCAGGATCCGTTCAGCCGGATGCGTCGGCCGCGCGACGTTGAAGTCCGCGTGCGGTTGCCGTTTGAGCAGGCCTTACGAGGGGGCAAGACCGACATTACGCTGCCCGATGGCCAGAAAGTACGGATTAACGTGCCCAAAGGCGTCCGCTCTGGTTTCAAGATTCGCCTGAAGGATGGAGGGCCGACGATTGCCGGCGTGCCGCAGGGAAACGTGTACATTATTTTTGAAGTCGAGCCGCATCCGCGCTTCCGGCGAGAAGGGGATGATCTCTACACGACGGTTACGATTAACCCCCTGGAAGCGATGCTGGGCACCACGCGGG
Source organism: Rhodothermus profundi (assembly GCF_900142415.1). Taxonomy (NCBI): domain Bacteria; kingdom Pseudomonadati; phylum Rhodothermota; class Rhodothermia; order Rhodothermales; family Rhodothermaceae; genus Rhodothermus; species Rhodothermus profundi. The sequence continues at coordinate 217,346 of NZ_FRAU01000005.1, read as the reverse complement.
AGCTGATGGACGCCTACGGCCGCCGGATCAAGTTGCGCATCCCTCCCGGAACGCAGCCAGGCGAGCGGCTGCGCATTCGTGGACATGGCGTAGAGACGGAGACGCACAAGGGAGATCTCTACGTTGAGGTGCAACTCGAAATTCCCCGGCATCTTTCCCGGGAGCAGCAGCGCATTTTGCGCGAAGCTGCTGAGAAGGCAGGTTTGCTTCGCTCTTAAAGAGAAGGCGCCTCCGGGCGCCTTCTCTGTCTGTGCAGCAGGAGGTGGCTGTTGGTAGCAGCACAGGGACTGGATCACAGGTGGGGACAGACCGGCCTCTTTTCCATTTACGATTTGCTGGAAGAGACGCATCCGCTTTTTTCCTGCAGGAACGCCAGAACGAGGTGGGCGAAGGCTTCAGGAGCATCGGCGTGCACCCAGTGACCGGCTTCCGGGATGGTAGCCAGGCAGGCGTCTGGAAAAAGCTGACGGATGGTCGGCCAGTCGGCTTCGGTGAGGTAATCAGAGCGGGCGCCTCGGACAAAAAGGACCGGTCCGGTAAACTGACGGCCGTCGGTGATAGCTGCGTTAATGCGGTCGTAGTAGCGCACCAGTCCGTCCAGATCCACCTGCCAGGTGTATCGTCGGGTGGCTGGATTATACAGCAGGTTTTTCAAAAGAAACTGACGGATCGGAGCCTCTGGGACGTATGTGGCCAGCGCCTGATCAATGGCCTGCCGGTTGGCGTAACGGGCGGGATCGATGGCCTGCAGCGCGTCCAGAATGGTGCGATGACGGGCCGGGTAGGAACGCGGTGCGATGTCAACGACCACAAGCCGCCGGACGCGTTCCGGGGCGCTCAGTGCCAGTTCCATCGCTACTTTTCCCCCCATGGAGTGGCCCAGCACATGCGCTGATTCGAGGTGATGCCGGTCCATGAACGCCTGCACGTCGGCGGCCATGGTAGGGTAATCGATGGGATGAGCGTGGGGTGAGCGGCCATGGCCTCGCAGGTCCAGGGCGAAGACCCGAAAGTGTGGGCTAAAGGCGTTGCGGGCCAGGGTGTGCCAGTTGCCGCTGCTGCCCAGCAGGCCGTGTAAGATGAGCAGCGGGGGGCCTTCCGTGCCGTAGCTTCGGTAGGCCAGGTCAACGGTCTGGATGGTGGGGTGCGGCATTTTGAGGAAGCAGTCGGTTGTTTTCGGAAAGGGGCTCGAATTCTCCAATAAAACGAATTTCCGGTTCGAGGCGGTAGCCGGTTCGGGCTTCCACGACCTGTTGCACGTAGGCGATGAGCGCGCGCACCTGCGCGGCTGTGGCGCGGCCGCGGTTGACGATGATGTTTGCGTGGCGGGGTGATACTTCGGCGTCGCCAATGCGGGTTCCTTTCAGGCCGCACTGGTCGATGAGGCGGCCGGCGCCGATTCCATCGATTTTTTTGAAAATGGATCCGGCGCTGGGTTCGGTTTCCAGCGGGGGATGGCGCTCGCGTCGCCAGGCGAGGTTAGCGGCCATGATTTCGCGCATGCGTTGCGGGTCGCCTGGCTTGAGTTGGAAGGTAGCGGCCAGCACGATGTCGTCGCGTTCGTGCAGGATGGAGTAGTCGTAGCCGAAGTGGAAATAGTCGGGCCCGACTGTTTGGCGCTTTCCGTCGGCGGTCAGGATTTCGGCTTCGGCCAGCACTTCTTCGATGAAGACGGTGCGTTCGCGGGCGGGAGGGGGAGAGAGGAAGTGCAGGTTTTGCCAGAGTGCGCCGCCCACGGTAGAAGGAATGCCCACGTAGTGTTCGAGACCCGAGAGGCCGGCATTGACGGCGGCTTCAATGAGGTCAGGATAGACGATAGCGCCGCTTTCGGCCCAGAGGCGATGGCCGGGAAGCAGGCGGTGGGCGCGTGCGACGTTGCGGATGACCAGTCCCCGAAAGCCCCGGTCACCGACGAGGATATTAGCGCCCAGGCCCAGCACGAAATAGGGAATGTCGAGCTCACGGGCAGCCTGCACGGCCTGGGCCAGTTCGTCGCGCGTGCGCGCCTCAAAAAACAGATCGGCGGGTCCCCCGATTTTGAACGTTGTGTAGGGGGCCAGGAGGACGTGTTGTTGCACGCGGTGGCCCAGCCGGTGTTGTAGAGCCGTGTAGCGGGAGGCCGGTTTCACAGCAGGGGGCGTTTGGGATTCGCCGTCCTATACCGAGGAAGCAGGCGATTGGTTCAAAATTGGAAGCGCTTCCTGTTGAAAGGGCTTACATGACTGTTTAAAAAGCACTTTGTACCATTGAGCAGCTTTTGTGTCTATGGAATTGTGTTCAATTGTTAGAACAATTATATTCGTTTCATAAATGAATTTACCAAATTAAACATGCCAGCCATGGAACCCAGAGTGAGAGCCTGGATCCTCGGGAGTATCCTGCTGCTGGTGCCCCTCTTGGCACAGGCGCAGGGCATTCTAAGAGGACGCGTTACCGATGCCGAGACCGGCGAGCCATTGCCCGGAGCTAACATTCTGCTGGTAGAGCTCCGGCGGGGGGCCGCCTCGGACATCGATGGGAACTACGAAATCGTGGATATCCCGGAGGGTACCTATACGCTCCGGGTTTCTTATGTGGGCTATCGGACGCTGGAGCAGTCGGTGGAAATTCGCAGTGGCGCGCAGGAGCTAAATCTGGCGCTGGATCCCGACTATACCGGTCTGGAAGAAGTGGTAGTAACCGGAATTGCTTCCCGCACGTCCAAAGCCCGCGCCGAGGTAGCCGTCTCGCGCATCAATACGGAAGAGCTGCTCCAGCAAAATGCCTATCAGGACATCACGGCGCTCGTCAATGGCAAGATCGCAGGCGTGACGGCCAAGCAGGCAACCGGTAATGTTGGAGGAGGGCTGCGGTTCATTGTGCGGGCTGACGCAGCGCTAAACGGTAACGGCCAGCCGGTGATCTATGTAGATGGCGTCCGCATCGACAATGCCGAGATCGCTGGCTTTTTCACAGGAGGGCAGGAATTTTCCATGCTGGCCAATCTGAATCCAGAGGATATTGAAAGCATCGAGGTGCTGAAAGGCCCGGCAGGCGCTGCGCTGTACGGAACCAGTGGGGCTAATGGTGTCATCCTGATCCGGACCAAGCGCGGACGGACCGGAGACTTCCGCGTGCAGTACAAACGCGTCGTCGGGGCCAACCAGCAGCTCAAGAAGTATACGCTGGACACCTCACCGACCCCTGATGTGGCAAATGGCTTCTTCCGCGACGGGGTCATCAGCCAGCATACCATCTCGATCAGCGGCGGCACGGCTAACGTGCGCTACTACACTTCGTATGACCGCCGCAAGGAAGAAGGGCACATCCGAAACAATGCCATGGACCGGCAGACCTTCCAGGCTAACTTCGATGCTTTCCCGAACGATAAGATCACGGTCCGGGCCAGTGCAGGCTACACCTATAACGAAATGGACCTGCCCCAGAACGACAACAACATTCTGGGCTTCCTGGGGAATACGTTGCTGGCTACCCGGCCCTTCCTCTTTGAAGACAGCACCGATCTGGTAGACGTTACAGACCGCTCACGGATTACCGAATTTCTGGGATCGGTGGAAGTAACCTATACCCCGATTGAAAACCTGGAAGTGCGAGCCTCCATCGGCTACCAGGGGTCGGACTTCCGGGAAGATCGGACGTTGCCGCGGGGCATTGATGTCACAACCAATGGCCGTCGTTCCATCTTTATTCGCCGCAACCAGCAGTACACGTACGACTTCAACGCCCGCTACAGCTACAACATTCTGCCCGAGCTGGAAGCAACAACCATCGTCGGTGGGCAGGCCTTTAACCGGATCCTGCGCACCTTCTTCATGCAGAAAGAAAACTTCGTAAGCGAACTCATCTCCAACATCGGGGCAGGATCCGACTTCATCAACGGCGATGAAGGCTTTGCCCACAGCCGGGAGGCGGGAATCTATGTGCAGCAGGAATTCGCCTATGCCAACCGGCTGTTTGTCTCGCTGGGGCTGCGGCGGGACTATGCCAGTGCGGTGGGGCGGAAGGCCCCCAGCATCTTCTATCCGAAGGCCAGCATGGCGCTTCGGCTGGATCAGTTTGACTTCACGCCAGACTTCTTTACGCTCCTGAAACCACGTATTGCCTACGGAGAAACCGGCGTGCTGCCCGGTCCCCTGGATGGCTTTGCCCTGCTGTTTGGCGCTGAACCTTCCGGCTACGGCGCCGGAGCAACGCCCGACCAGATCGGGAATCCGGAGATTGAGCCCGAGCGCGTGCGGGAACTGGAGGTGGGCTTTGATGCCGAACTGTACAACCGTATCGGTATCGAGTTCACCTACTATCGGCAATGGGCCACCAATTCAATCATTGATTTCCGGAATCCACCATCCACCGGGCTGATTGCTTCGGCGGTGCCCTTCAACGTGGGAGAGTCGCAGGGATGGGGAATTGAATCTGCCCTGACAGCTAACGTCTGGCGCACGCGTAACTACAGCCTGGACTTCACCCTCATCTGGAACTGGAGCCGGAACGAGGTGAAGGACCTGGGCGGTGCGCAGCCTATCTTTGATCCCTTCGACGTGAACGTGATCAAGGAGGGGCTGCCGCGCTCCGCCTTCTACACGTACCGCTCCAAGGCCGTCTTTGACCCCAATACGGGTGAGTACCTGGGTTCAGAAGTCATTAAGGACGAAAATGGCGAGGCCAAACGCTTCTACCTGGGTACGCCCTATCCAGAGCACAGCGGATCGTTTTCGGTCAGCTTCCGCTTCCTCCGGAACTTCACCTTCTATGCGCTGGCCGACTGGCAACTGGGATTGAACGTATTCAATCTGACCAAGCTGTTCCAGGTCCGCTTCGGCGGCAACAAAGAGCGGAATATTCTGGCGGCCAAGCTGGGGCTGTTGGACCCCGACCGGTTTGAGTACACCAAGGGTATCCAGCCGCTCCAGCCGGGAACGCCGGAGTATCGTGAAGCCGCCGAACGCCACGCTGCCCTCGACGGCAACTATGATGGCAATTTTGTCGAAGATGGAGACTTCCTGCGCCTGCGGGAGCTTAGTCTCCGCTATGACTTCACAGACCTGCTTCGGCGGTCAATGCTAGGCCGGCATATTCGCGGATTGAGCGTGGCGATCTCGGCCCAGAATGTCGCGCTGTTCACGAAATACAGCGGCATGGACCCAGAGCTGAACTTTGCCGGTGGCCGCGGACTGATTCGCGGGCAGGATTTCCTGACGCTGCCCATCCCGCGGGTCGTCTATGCCACAATTACCGTAACGCTATAACCAGACAGGGGTGAGGGGTGTCCCTCACCCCTCCTTCTTTCCAGAACCTGTTGTGTGAAACCAACCATGTGGAATTGCACCATGAAACGACTGCTTGTGCGGGTGAGCGGCAGCCTGTTGCTACTGGTCGGATTACTGGCTGGCTGCGACACCTTTGTGGAAGATGTGGATCCCCCGATTGATACCATTCCGGACGAACGGCTGAACGATCCCGAGCAGATTCCTTTCCTGGTACTCGGCGTGCATGCCCGTTTTGCGGATACCTACGGGGGACTGGCTCTACTAGGTGGAGGGCTCTCTGACGAACTCTTTTTTGACCAGAATGTACCAGGTGCTACGTTCCCCTCGTACCGAGAAATTGATCAGGGGGACATCCTGCTGGATAACAACTCGGTCGATGGGGTCTATAATGACGTCGGAGAACTGCGCTTCCTGGCCGACAAGCTGGTCGAACGCATTGACAATATGGACGATGTCCCCGCCGACCTGGCGACGCTGGGACGCTTTATCGGGTACTTCTATGGCGGCGTGGCGCGCTACTTCTATGCTACCTACTTTGGCCTAAACCCGGATCAGGGAGGTGGGGTCATTGATGCGGGGCCATTCATCCCCTCTGATCAGATGTACGATCTGGCCCTGGAGAAGCTGAACGCTGCGCTCCAGAACCTACCCCAGGAGCTGCAAATTGGTAATGTCACCTTCACGCAAGCGCAATTGCGGCGGGTGGTCAACTCGGTGATCGCCCGGGTCCACCTGTATAAAGGAGACTATGCGGCGGCCACGCAGGCAGCCCTGAACGGCATGCAGCCTGGCGATCCGCCCTTCCTGGCGCTGTTCAGCGTGGAAGCACCGAACGACTTCTACTTTGGGGGAGGCCGAGGGCGGACGCAGTTTGTGCCGGACTGGCGTTTCGCCCAGTATGTGGAGGACGATCCCTCCGAGGCAGCGCGTATTCCGCTGTGGACTAAGCTGGGCAATGATGGCGAGACGATTTACTACATCCAGGATAAATATCCTGATCAGAGCTCGCCCATTCCGTTCATGACCTGGCAGGAAAATCACCTGATGCTGGCAGAACTGGGCGCCCTGCGCGGCCAGGACATTGGTGGCCTGGATCCACTGGCCCTGATCAACGAGGTGCGGCAGAGCCATGGCGTTACGCTGTTGCCGGTGGATACCATCGTAGATGAAGACCTGATTCTGGAAGAGCGGGATAAGGAGCTGTTTGTGCAGGGGGCTCGGCTGCCCGATCAGCGGCGCTTTAACCGGTGGCACCTGCCGCCAGGACGGTGGATGTACCTGCCGATCACTCAGAACGAACGCAACGCCAACCCGAATCTCTGATCAATACCCGACCAGACTGAACAGGGGGCCGCTCGGACAGAGAGCCGGGCGGCCCTTTTTTAGAACTCTTGGAATCATTAAGCGTGCAACCCAGAAGGGCAGCGCATCTGAAGAAAAAACTGTCATGTGGGGACTCCTTCTGGGACTATGGCTGAGCGCAGCTAATCCTGCGGTCGATTCACTAGAGCAGTGGTTGCAACAGGGCGTGGCTTTGTTGCCCCAGCACCCGGCAAAGGCCGAAGTGATACTTCAGCGGGTGGTGCAGCGCGACTCAGGCTACGTATCGCCGCAACACGGAGCTGCCCTGTACTGGCTGGGCCAGAGCCGATGGATCCAGCGCGACACGCAGGCAGCTCTTGCATTATGGGAGCGAGGCTTGAATCTGCTGGCGCGCCATGGACAGGTGGATGTGCGGATGGCGGAAGCTTACATGCGGGGGGTCTTTATAGCTCGAGACCGAACCCGGTACGCACGGGGCGCCCAGGTCTATCAGCAACTGCTGGCTTTACTGGATCAACCGCTGGATGACGCCACCTATCAGCTCCTGGAGCCTCATCTGACAGCACTGTCCTGGATTCTGCCTCCTGCTATGCGGGCCCGTCCGGCTGTGGCAGCCGTGCTCACCGGCCAGCCTGCTTCGGGTGCGGGCAGCCTGCTGCTGGCCTGGTGGCGCAGTCAGGATCCGCTTCCTGCCACCCGTCGCAATGAACGGTTAGAGGAGCATCTGGAGCGTGTTGGCTATGCGCTAACGCACTTTGTTGACCCGGACAAAGGATTCGATGATCGAGCACGCATTTATGTGCGGCTGGGGCCGCCCTGGCGGCGCGTTCGGCTTTCAGTCAGCAGTCCCTGGCTCCGGCGCAAAGTCTTTGCCCGCATGCCGACGCTCATGGAAATCCAGTTTCCCCGCGGCGAGTTCTGGGTTTATCGGCACATTAACGGGGATGCGCAGTACGTCTTTGTCAGCCGCGACAACCAGCCGTATCGCCTGGGCACCTCGTTTGACTTGTTGCCTTCATGGTTGCTTACGGGCATCGGCGCAACCACGCGGGGACAGGAAAAGGCACGGGCGGCTATACGTATCCTGGCCGAACTGTACGGGCAGCTCGCAACAAACCACCCGCTCTTTGGCCTGCGCTATCAGGATCTGGCTACGTATGCTGTCTGGCTCGATGAGCTGGAACTGGCAGAGGAAACGGCTAACTGGGTGCGCCTTCGCACCCAGGTTACGGATCTGCCTGATGAACTGGATCCCGAAACCCAGCGCCGGCTCAATATGGCGGAGATGATGGGCGTCCCGATTATGGGCGGCGTGCGGTATCCCGGCCTGGGCCTTGCGGACGAGCAGCCCCATCAGTTCGCGCTGCGGATGATTCAGGAAGGCAAGCTCGAAGAGGAAGAGGCCATTATGCGGCGGGAGGAGCAGGTGCCCCGGGTCTACAGCAATCTCTTTGAAGAAGTGGAGCCTCTGCCTGTTTCTGTTCGGCTGGCGCGCTTCCTTGATCCGGACGGGACAACCCGGACGCGTCTGTACTGGTCGGCCTCGAACAAAGCCTTGCAGCCCGGCAAACAGGCCCAGAAGCGCCTGAAGGAAACGGGTATGGTGGGCGCCGACTTTCTGGTAACCACGACCCTGGCTCAGCGCGACGAGGCCTATCGAACGCGCACCCTGCATGTGCGGCGACAGCAAGTATGGCAGGAGGACTTGTATGCGGAAGGAATCGTTGATCCTGTTTTACTGGAAGCCCGCGGCGACACGGGGCTCTATCACCTGGTGTTGCAGATTTCACAGTTTGCTCTGGACCGTACCACGCAGCCGCCGCGTCCCGGACCGCTGCTGAAGATCACTTCGATTCGGTTCGATTCGCTGCACGCGCTCAACTCCGACCCGGCCACGCTGGAAATGAGCGATCTATTGCCCCTGTGGTATGATCCATCGGTGAGCGATACCCTGCCAGGACTTCCTTATCCGTTCCCTCGCCTGAATCAAGAAGTTCCGCTGGCCCTCTATTTCGAGATCTACCATCTGACCTTTGGGACCAACGACCGTACGCGCTACGAAGTATCCTATGAAGTGCGACGGCGAACAGATGGTGGGCTGCTGCGACGGGATCGAACGGTGCAGACTACCTCGCGTACGGTGTATGAAGGCACGAGCCGAACAGCACGGGAGTATATTGTGCTGGATCTTCAGGAATGGAAACGGGTTCGCTCGGTCGAAGTGGTGGTGCGGGTGCGGGATCTGGTTTCAGGACAGGAGGTAGCCCGAACCATTCGGTTTGAGATTACGACCTCATGAAGGGGCGGCAGGGCGTTTCGTCAGCAGCGCAAGCAAACCGACAGGCAGGCCGCAAGGACTTTTTTGAGCGTGTGTGGGAGGTGGTAGCGCAGATACCTCCGGGACGGGTAACAACCTATGGGCATATTGCTGAGTACCTGGGGACGCGAAGCGCTGCTCGCACGGTTGGCTGGGCGCTCAACGCTGCTGCGGGATCGGATTTGCCCTGCCATCGCGTCGTCAACCGTCGAGGTGAACTGACCGGCCGCATGCACTTCGAAGGGCCTTTTGTGATGGAGGAGCGCCTGCGCAGCGAAGGAGTCACGTTCACCGAAGACGGTCGCGTCGATCTGTCCCGTCACCTGTGGATTCCCGGACAGGAAGAAGACGAAACCACGTGCGGTGGCTAGGACTGCACCGGGTGGCCGGCCAGGTGGTTGAGCACTTCCCAGAAGTCGGGAAATGAAATGCGGACGCAGTCGGCGCCTTCAATAAGGGTTTCGCCGGCGGCCACAAGTCCTGCCACGCCCATGGCCATCGCGATGCGGTGATCGTCAAAACTGCGGACGGTCGCGCCCTGAAGGCGATGGCCTCCTTCGATAGCCAGGCCGTCGTCGAACACCTCGACGTGAGCGCCCAGGGCCTGCAGATTGGCCGCCATGGCCGCAATGCGGTCGGTTTCCTTGACGCGCAGTTCAGCAGCATCCCGAATTTCGGTGCGTCCGGTAGCGCAGGCAGCTGCTACTGCCAGCACAGGAATTTCGTCGATCAGGTTGGGAATGAGCGCGCCGCCCACCTGCACGCCGTGTAGTGTGCTGCTGCGGACGATCAGGTCGGCAATGGGTTCTCCTCCGTATGTGCGTTCGTTTTCGACCGTAATGTCGGCGCCCATAGCCCGCAACACGTCGAGGAGCGCTGCGCGGGAAGGATTGATCCCCACGCCGGGCAGACGAATTTCGCTGTCGGGTACAATCGTGCCGGCTACCAGAAAGAAAGCGGCTGCTGAAAAGTCGCGCGGGATGGTCCAGGTGCGTGGTGGAATGCGCAGGCCTTCCGGGACTGTCAGGTAGCGCTCCCCATTCATTTCGACAACGCTCAGCCCCAGCATGCGCTCGGTGTGGTCGCGAGAAGGAACTGGTTCGATGACGGTCGTTTCGCCTTCAGCAAAGAGACCGGCCAGTAGCACGCACGATTTGACCTGAGCCGATGGCACGGGCAGCCGGTAGGTAATACCGCGCAACGGGCGGTTGCCCCGGATATGGATCGGGGCATGGCCATCGGTGAGTGTCAGAGCAGCTCCCATCTGGCGCAGCGGTGCCGCGATGCGTTCCATCGGGCGGCGACTGAGCGACGCGTCGCCTACCAGCGTACTGTTAAAGGGCTGACCGGCCAGGATGCCTGCCAGCAGGCGCATTGTGGTGCCCGAGTTGCCGCAGTCAAGTGGGCGATCGGGCGGTTGTAGCCCTTCAAGTCCCCGCCCTTCGACGATCAGGATACCATGGGCATCTTCTGTTATGGAGACGCCTAGCTGGCGCAGGCATGAGAGGGTGGACTGGGGGTCGGCGGCCGGTGAATAATTTACCAGGCGTGACGTGCCCTCGGACAGCGCGGCCAGCAAGGCTGCCCGGTGGGCAATGGATTTGTCCGGTGGCACTTCAACAACGCCCAGCAGGCTTCGGGCTGGCAATACGCGACGAATCATGGACAGAGGCTGGTTTCAGGAAGTTGGAGAAGGTTGCGAAAGGCCAGCCAGTAACTGATTGAGCCTGGCTTCCACATCGCGCAGCAGTTCCTGTTTTTCGTCCCAGTGCAGGAACGCATGACGAAAACTGTTGAGCACGACCGTTCGGAGCTGCTGCACGTCCAGTCCACAATGGCGATGCACGCGCCAGAGTTCGTCAGTCAGGGTGGTGCGGCTAAAGAGACGATTGTCGGTGTTAATGGTGACCGGTACCGAGCGCGCAACATATTGCCGGAGCGGATGCGAAGCATAGTCGGCGACGGCTTTGGTCTGCACGTTGCTGGTAGGACAGATTTCCAGGGGAATTTGATGATCGATGACGTACTGAAGCAGATCCGGGTCCTGCTCTAAGGTAACGCCATGGCCAATGCGGTGGGCTCCACAGTAGAAAAGCGCCTGATGGATAGAGTCGGGGCCCCAGGATTCTCCGGCGTGGACGGTCAGGTTCAGCAGGTGGTTGCGGGCCAGATAAAAAGCATGCAAATGGTGCTTGGGAGGATGACCAGCTTCTCCGCCGGCCAGATCGAAAGCGACCACGCCGCGCTTGCGATAGGCTACGGCCAGCTCGGCGGTGCGCATCGAGACGCTCTCGGGCAAATGGCGCAGGCCGCAAAGAATCAATCCGGTGCGAATGCCAAAATCGCGTTCCGCTGCCCGCAGACCGTCTAGCACGGCATCGTTGACCTGTTCAAGCTTCAGGCCCTCTTCGACGTGCAGTACAGGTGCGTAACGCACTTCCAGGTAACGAACGTTTTCGCGGGCGGCGTCTTCGGCCAGTTCATAGGCAATGCGGCGCAATGCCTGGCGCGTTTGCATGACCGGCACCGTGTAGCGGAACCAGGCCAGATACGCTTCCAGCGAGTCGGCCGTGTCCACCTGCCGCAGAATCTCTTCGAGACCTTCGAGACTGTCGGCCGGAAGCAGACGGAGCTTGCCCTGCTGGCGCGCCAGCTCCAGAAGCGTGGTCAGGCGCAATGAGCCGTCCAGATGACAGTGCAGTTCAGCCTTCGGCCAGGTCAGGATCGTATCGCGCGTAAGCGTTGTCGGGGCTTCCATGATGGGCTTTTTACCAGAGAAAAACGGCTACGTCCGGCCAGAGTTTCGCCCGACGGAACCCCGATTTCAAGCAGTCGTTTCGCACGTGTCGGAGGCATGCAGCTTTTGCGGGATTTTCCTGCACGCGTGGCCTTGAATCGCTTAACTTATGAATGGCCGGCTGCATGCCGACGTGTGCCATGTGTCACCAGATGCCTGTTGAGGTGAAGCCATGTTTGGGAACATTGGAGCGCCCGAATTACTGTTGATTTTTCTGGTAGTGCTCCTGGTTTTTGGGGCCAAGCGTATTCCTGAAATTGCGCGTGGCCTGGGCCGGGGAATCCGGGAGTTTAAAGAAGCAACCCGGGAAATTTCGCGCGAGATTTCTGTAGAGGTTGAAGAGACCCCTCAGATTCGGGCGCCGCAGCAGGGAGCGCCGACGGCACGGACCACCGCGACGCCGACGCAGCAGCCGGCGGCCGGTTCGTCGCAGCCCTCGGAACCCACGCAGCATTGAGCAGCGACGATTCCTATGGAATATCTGACCTATGCCGACGCCCGTCGGGCGCTGGAGCAGGGCGAGACCAGTTGTGAAGCGCTGGTCTCGTCTTTTTTGGAACGCATTGCGGCCGACAATGCGCGCCTGAACGCGTTCATCTCGGTGGATGCAGAAAGCGCACGGGCCCAGGCGCGGGCGTTGGACGAACGCCTGGCCCGCGGCGAGCCACTCCCGCCGCTCGGAGGCCTGGTGCTGGCTGTCAAGGATGTCATCTGCATCAAAGACCAGCGGGTCACCTGCGGCTCGCGCATGCTGGAACACTTCGTTTCCCTTTACGACGCGACGGTTATCGAACGCCTACGGGCAGCCGGCGCTATTTTTATCGGCAAGACCAACTGCGACGAGTTCGCTATGGGCTCGTCGAACGAAACCTCTTACTTTGGTCCGGCCCGCCATCCGCTTAATCCGGATTATGTGCCGGGCGGCTCATCGGGCGGATCGGCGGTGGCCGTGGCAGCCCGAATGTGCCAGGCCGCGCTTGGAAGCGATACGGGCGGTTCCATTCGCCAACCCTCCGCCTTCTGCGGAATCGTGGGACTGAAGCCCACCTATGGACGCGTCAGTCGCTACGGGCTGGTGGCCTATGCGTCGTCGTTCGATACCATCGGCCCCATGACGCATACGGTCGAAGACGCCGCCCGCATTCTCCAGGTGATCGCCGGCGTGGATCGCTGGGATTCAACGAGCGCGCCCGTAGAAGTCCCCGATTATCTGGCAGCACTCCAACGCCCTGTTAAAGGACTTCGCATTGGATTGCCGCGTGAATACTTTGCGGAGGGGCTTGATCCAGAATTTCGCCAGCTTATTGAGCAACGGGCCGCCCAGCTTGAGGCAGCCGGCGCGATCGTAGAAGAAGTGTCGCTGCCCCACACGGAATACGGCATTGCGACCTACTACATCTTGGCTACGGCCGAGGCTTCCAGTAACCTGGCGCGCTACGACGGTATCCGGTACGGATACCGGGCCGATGTGCAGCAGATTCGGCGGGAGCTGGCCGAAAGCGACAGCGACGACTCGGTCATCTACCGACTGTACGTGCGGTCGCGCAGCGAAGGTTTTGGCACGGAAGTCAAACGCCGCATCATGCTGGGGACCTATGTGCTGTCGGCCGGCTACTACGAAGCCTACTATGCCAAAGCGCAACGCGTGCGCCGACTGATCCGCCAGGACTTTGATCGGGCCTTCGAACAGGTCGACGTGCTGCTCACCCCGGCTACCCCAACGCCCCCGTTTCCGCTGGGCAGTAAGCTGGATGATCCCCTCGAAATGTACCTGAATGACATTTATACCGTAACCGCTAACCTGGCCGGCGTTCCAGGGCTGGTGGTGCCGATCGGAACGCATTCGAGTGGCTTCCCGGTAGGCGCCCAGTTGCTGGGACGCCACTTCGACGAGGCTACCCTGCTGCAGGTAGGACAGGCGTTGATGGAAATAAGCGGGACGGCGTGAAAAAGTGCGTTCATTTTTCGTAATTCTGAAAAGCACCCAACGCCACGAGCCAAAGAGCAAGACCCATGAGTATTCTAGTTGATCGTAACACGCGCCTGGTTGTGCAGGGCATTACCGGTAAGGAAGGAACTTTTCACACCGAGCAAATGATCGCCTATGGGACCAACGTGGTCGCTGGCGTAACGCCGGGGAAGGGTGGGCAGAAGCATCTGGATCGTCCCGTCTTTAACACTGTAGCTGAGGCCGTCGAAAAGGAAGGGGCCAATACATCCATCATTTTTGTTCCGCCAGCTTTTGCCGCTGATGCCATTCTGGAAGCGGCCGATGCAGGCATTGAGGTGATCGTCTGCATCACGGAAGGTATTCCGGTACGTGACATGATTCCGGTCTATCACTACGTCCGGCAGAAGGGCGCCAAGCTGATCGGTCCCAACTGTCCCGGCGTCATTACACCTGGACAGGCCAAGGTGGGAATTATGCCGGGCACCATCTTTAAAGCAGGACCCATCGGGGTCGTTTCGCGCTCGGGCACCCTGACCTACGAAGCCGTTGATCAACTGACGCGTCTGGGCCTGGGGCAGAGTACTGCCGTGGGGATCGGCGGCGATCCGATCATCGGGCTGCGTTTCACCGACGCGCTTCAACTGTTTCAGAACGATCCGGAAACGGAAGCCGTGGTGCTTATTGGAGAGATCGGAGGAACGGCCGAAGAGGAAGCGGCGGCCTTCATTAAGGAGCATATGACCAAGCCGGTCTTTGCCTTCATTGCCGGGGCAACGGCGCCTCCGGGACGCCGCATGGGCCACGCCGGAGCCATTATCGCAGGAGGGAAAGGAACGGCCGAGGAGAAATTTAAGGCGCTGGAGGCCGCCGGTGCGGTGGTTGTCCGTAATCCTGCCCTGATTGGTGAGACGGTACGGGAGCACCTGGGCGCGCTGGCCTGACAGTAAGCTGCCATGAAAAAACCGGCAGCACGTTTTGTCCGGAGTGTGACGCGGTGGGAGGATCTGCCCGACGACGGATTGCCTGAGGTCGCCTTTGCGGGACGTTCCAATGTGGGCAAGAGCTCGCTGCTGAATGCACTGCTTCGGGCTCCCGGACTGGCACGCACGAGCAGCACACCCGGCAAAACGCGCCAGCTCAACTTCTACCGGGTTAATGAACGGCTTTATTTTGTAGATCTGCCCGGTTACGGGTTTGCGCGCACTTCGCAAGCAGAGCGGCGGCTGTGGGGACGACTGATTACACGCTACCTGCAAGAACGCTCGGCATTGGCACTCGTTGTCCACCTGATTGACAGTCGGCATCCGCCCACCCCGCTCGACGAAGCGATGATGGATCTGATGCGCGGCCAGCACGTTCCCTATCTGATTGCGCTTACCAAGGCCGACAAGGTGTCGGGCAATCGGCGCACTCAGGCCGTGCGGGAAGTCAAGCAGGCCCTGCAGGCGCGTGCTATGGAGGTACCGGTCATCCCGACCTCAGCGCATACCGGTCTGGGCCTTCGTGATCTCTGGCGCTGGATCGAGCAGGTGACAGTGGGGAAAACATAGACGAACTCAACGCAGGGGGCAGCACCGAGAAACACCGGCATCTCCCGGCGTGGTGCGCGGTTCTGGGCGACTTGCAGCGGGATTTGGATTGAGGCGCAGCCTGGCTCGAACGGAGACCGCGCTATTAGCTTACATTTCCCTGCCGAAAAAGGACGCCTCATGCGATGAGCACGCTCTGTCCCGGGAAAATGCTGGGCAGCAAATGCTTGCTGGTTCTCTGAGCCGCCTCCGACGCAGGCAGCCGCGCTGAGTCAGCATTGCTGCTGGAATCGTACGTTGCTTCCGAGGAACAGGCAAGCCGAACGTCCGCTCTTTGCACCACGGGTGGTTCCTGGCATGCCCTGCTGTTTGCCGGCAGCCTGCCCGGGAAGTGTCCCCTGTTTTTTGGATTTTTCTCGGCGCAAGGAGGGATCGCCTCTGTGCTATTCTGCGGTTTTCCAGTGCCTGCCGTCGAGGGCAGGAGCTTCGACGACGCGGCCGGTAGCGATGTGCTCCATGATGCGGGGTGCATGCAGCCGACCGTTTTCAATAAACCACCGGCTTGTGTTCAACCCGCCACAGACCGTTCCGGCCAGGTACAGACCGGGTCGGTTGGTTTCGAAAGTTTCCGGGTCATAACAGGGCGTGCGAGCCGGATCGTCGCCGATCTGGATGCCCAGTCGGGCGAGAAAATCCAGATCAGGCCGGTAGCCTGTCATGGCCAGCACCCAGTCGTTTTCGAGTTCGCGTTGTCCGTCGGGCGTCTGAATCAGCAGGCTATCGGGCCGAATTGCCAGCACACGCGTGTTAAAAAAAGCCCGAATGCTGCCTTCGCGGATGCGGTTTTCAATGTCCGGGCGGATCCAATATTTGATTCTATCCGACAGCGCCGGTCCGCGGTGGATGAGCGTCACCTCAGCGCCGTGCCGGTAGCAGTCCAGCGCCGCCTTGGCTGCTGAGTTGCGCCCGCCGATAACGGCCACTTTCTGACCACTGTAAGGAAACGGTTCCTTGTAGTAATGAGTGACGTTGGGCAGATCCTCGCCCGGTACGTTCAGATAGTTGGGGATATCGAAGAAGCCGGTGGCCACCACCACTTTACGGGCAGGGTAGGTCCCTTTCTCCGTAACGACCGTGAAGTTGCCGTCCGAGCCGTCCACGCGCAACACGCGCTCATAGAGCCGAATGCGAAGCTGTTCTACTGCAGCTACCCGTCGGTAGTATTCAATGGCTTCCTCGCGGGTGGGTTTGTAGCCACGGGTGGGAAAAGGATGCCCGCCAATTTCCATCAGCTCCGGGGTCGAGAAGAATTCCATATTGGTAGGATATCCCAGAAAGGAATTCACCAGCGCCCCTTTTTCGATGAGGAGCGCCCGGAGGCCACGCCGGCGGGCTTCAATGCCGCAGGCCAGACCAATAGGGCCTGCCCCGATGATGATGACATCCCACATGGCCACAGGCTGCTGTTACTACAACTTGCTGGCTGTACCGAGAGCGTGCAGTTGGGTTTCGAGCTGAGCCATGAAGTGTTGCGTAAAGCATCTTTCATTCGGTGCGGCGCTGGCGAAAGAATTGCTGAAGCAGCGCGGCTGCGCGGTCGGCTTCTATCCCGGAGATAACTTCCACGCGATGGTTCAGGCGAGGGTCTTGCAGGATATTGTACAGCGTGGAGGCCGCCCCGGCCTTTTCGTCGAATGCGCCGAAGACGACCCGGTCCAGCCGGGCCCACACCATGGCGCCGGCGCACATGGGACAGGGTTCAAGCGTCACGTAGAGCGTGCAGCCGTTCAGGTATTTCGTGTTCAGCGTGGAGCAGGCAGCCGTGATGGCCAGCATTTCGGCGTGGGCCGTAGGGTCGTTGAGCTGCTCAACGCGGTTGTGGCCGCGCCCGACAATCCGACCGTCTTTCACGATGACGGCGCCGACGGGCACTTCGCCTTCGTCAAAGGCCTGCTCCGCTTCGCGGAGCGCAGCCGCCATCCAGCGCCGATGCGCCTCCAGCAGACGATGCAGGCTCATGGTTGCATTCTGTGGTCTTTTAAAAAGACAAATAAAAATTGTTTTGAATAAATGTGAAATAGATATTTTCGTTAAAATTCAGAAAATATGGGTGGCTATTCAGAAAGAAAGAGTAATGTGGCGCAAGTTTTTACAGAGAAGGCCCTTTCTATTCTACATGATTAACTGGCTTATTCTGTCAATATTATTTCTAATAAATGATTTTATATTCTATTCAAATTCGGAAGAAAGTTCTGCATTTCATCTAAAGATAATCTTCAATGCTTTGGGAAGGGCTGCTGTGATCAATCTCGCGGGCGTTGGATTCGCTCATTTTCTTCTGACTATAGCTTATGAATTGGAAAATAAAAGAATAAGTCAAATTGTGTCTCATATATATGCACTGGTTCTATCTGTGTTTGCCATGTTTTTGATATTTTTTGAACTGAAAATCTGGAATAGGACTATATGGGATGAAGTGGATTATTTTATCATTGTAATTTTATTTGTAGTCATTTTTATACTTGTTTACCTGACCAGTTTACTGCTTCCACGGTCTATGCTCAGCTCGAAGATCGGTTTTAAATTGATCAGCAAAGATGATGCAAACCAGGATTAAGCAGATCGTTGCTTATATTGTGGGATGGATTGTACTATCCTTACTGTATTATCTTGTGATTAAGATTGTTATGAAAATAAGCGATTATGATGAAAACATGGTTGCTATTTTGATGAGTGGAGTTGGAATAGCGGGTGAAATGTGTGCCTTAAAATTATGGATCGGTGTAAATAAACGGCTAAATGTTAACAAGGGTGAAAAAACTATTATAGTAGGACTTTTTGCCAGCTATGCTGCCATCTTGCTTGCCATGCCTGTTATTATAATTCAATTGTTTAGAGATCCTTTTATGGAGATAGCTTCCTTCATTTATTTAATACTTATCCTTGCCGTGCTGTTTTTTGGTGTATTCTGGACGATTTCGTTGAAGTACGCGTCTACCGCTGCTGAGGGGCCGTAGAGGCCTTCGCCTCCGGGGGCATGACTTGCCGGGCCAGCGGGAGGGTCATGCACCGGGGACCGCCGCGGCCGCGCGACAGTTCGTTTCCTTCCAGCTTGATGGCGAGTTTTTCGGCGCCCGGTGCGAAGGGGCTCTCGGCGTAATAGGACAGGAAGCTTTCGGCAGTAACGACACGGTAGCCGTGGCGCCGCATTTCTTCGAAGGTGTAATGATTGCGCTCGTATCCCACTACCACGCCGGGAGCCAGGGCAAAGAAGTTGGCCCCATCAGTCCACTGCTCGCGCTTCTGGTGAACCGGATTGTCGCCGCCGCAGGGAATGAACGTCAGGGGGCGGTCCAGCAGATTTTCCAGGGCTGTCTTCAGATCGGCTGGCATTTCGGTGACGAACTGCTCGGGCGTATCACCGGGCATCAGGTGCAACACATTACCTTCCTGATGGAGCAGCGGGGGGAAAACGACGCATTCATCGGCCGAGACGAACGTGAAGACGGTATCGAGGTGCATGGAAGCGCGCTGTTTGGGCAGATCCACCACGAGCACGTGTCGAACGGCCGTGCGGCTGAACAGCGACCGGGCTACGTGGGCCACCCCACCCAGTGAGGTCCGCTCCGAATGCCCCAGCAGCACCACCTCGGGAGAGGCTACCAGCAGATCGCCGCCTTCAAAGGTAACGCCTTCGGGCAGGTAAATGATGTGGTCACGCAGCGCCGCAAACCCCGGGTGATATTCCAGAATGATGCGCAGGATCAGGCTTTCGCGGGCGCGGGCAGCGGTAGCCGGATGGCTGACGATCAGATGATCGTTGACGACAGCGGCCAGATCGCGCGTAAAGAGTAAGTTAGGGAGCGGAGACGCATTGAGCGGCAGCGGGCTCTGTCCGGTCAGCGCAAAATGCAGGAGCTCGTCTGGCTCCAGGCGGGTCAGTTCCCGGGCAAAGGCCTGCAAGTTGGCTTCCGGCTGCAGGCGACAGAGTTGCTCGATAAACGCTTCGCGCGCTGCCTCTGAGGCGAAGGCCGTCCGCAGCAGATCGGTGATCTGGAGCACGGCGCCTTGCGAGCCAACGACTTTTTCGAACAGCGCACACATCTGTCGATGTTCGGCCTGGGCTTCTTCCAGAAATAGAATGTCATCGAAAAGCAACGTTAGCCGCTGTTCAGGGATCACCAGCTCGAGCTCGGCGCCGGGCGTATGGACGATCACCTGCTGCAGCGGATCGATTTCCGAGGTTATGGCAAAGCGAAACGAAACCGTCGGAAGCGAGGCCGTGGTGGACATTTCTTTTTTCAGTTGGTCAAAGAGACGACGTGCAAAGATACGTCGGAAGCGTTTTGAAGATCAGACCCGACGGCGAAGCATTTCCAAAAAGCGGAGCACGATGAGCACAACCATCAGGATGAGCAATACCTTCAGGGCAAACTTCAACAGCGCGGTGGCGACCTGAAGAATCACGCCCAGTAGTACGGCAGCCACCAGCAATACGATAACCACGATCAGTCCGCGCAATACCTGCTGCAGATCCATAGCACGTCCGGATTTTCAAAATGGCATAAACGCCACGATTTCGGTTTGTGAAAGCCCCTGCCCATTCGGGCCGAAGCCGCCCGTAACCAGTATTCGAAAGTCGCCGATCAAGGTTGCACTGGCATCGAAGCGCGGTTGCAACGGCAGCGCTCGAAAGCGAAAGAAACGGTTGGCCGCCTCTAAATACAAGAGTACGTAGGAATAAGGTTGGAGAAACTGATCCGCATAGCCGCCTATCAGAACCACGACGCCCGGTCGAAGCATAACGGCCGTAGCAAACTGGCGGGGTTCAGGAAGAGGAGGTGCGCCAAGCGTGTCAACCCAACCGGCAGGTTCTAGCACCAGCCGAAACGTCTGGGTTTCAAGATAACCCCCCGGCATGCTCAGCGATCCGGCTACCAGAAAGCGGGTGCCCGCTGCGTCGAGTGGGGCCATGATGTGGGCGGCCAGCGGAGTGAGGTAGAGTCCAAGACCGGGCGTCAGCAATACCAGGGAATCTTCTTTCAGTTCGAACGTGATCAGGTCGGCTGCGGCGCCCAGGTCAGGAGAGCCGCTGCGCAACCGGCGGTAGCCGCCCAGCACCTCCAGGAAGCGCCGGCCTTCGTACCGGCGCAGTGCCGTTGCGTGCCAGGCGCGGGCAGCGCTGGCGACGATAGGCAGCAGTTGGCGCGCGCTTTTCTCCAGATCCAGCAGCTCGGCATCGGAACGCAGCTCCTCGGCGAGGGCCGGGCGTCCCCGGACGCTACCGCCCAGCAAGAGGACGCGTCCGTCAGATAGGAGGGTGGCCGTATGACCGGCCCGCGGTGCACGCAGGCCCGGGTTCAGGCGCTCAAAGGTAGGGGCTTCAGGTGTCCAGACATACAGATCATGGCTGGCAGGGCCGGTCCACACTTCAGCGCCTCCGGCGAAGAGCACCCGCCCGTCGCTCAGGCGCAGCAACCGTCCCCCGCCACGTCCGGCAGGCAGCGGCGGCCCCGGCTGCACCGTTGCCTGTAGATGCAGGGCCCAGGCCGTATCGGTGGCCGCTACGCCTTTTTCATCTACTGCCGTAATTCGGAGGCGATTCAGGCCATGTTGCAGCGAAACCTCGCCAACCCACACGTCGCGCAGGCTGTCGTAGCGCATCGGCCGACCCTCGACTTCTACGTGCGCGATAGCGCGGAACGAGGTAGCCCGCACGGCGAGCTTCAGGCGCGCGTTGGTCTGGACTTCCGTAAGATCGGGCGTTACCACCTCAATCTCAGGCGCGCGCACCGGTACAAATGGCCGCTCACAGGCCACGAGCAGCATCAGCAGCGGGGCCAGGGCGACAGGCGACTTCATCAGAGAGGCGGATCGTTTTCGTACCCAACAGCCTCCAGGACCAGCCCATGGGCTGGGGCGGCAGGACCGGCCAGGCGACGGTCGCGGCGGGCCAGCAGTTCCGGGATAGATGTTTCGGCACGCTGGCACCGCCCGATTTCAATCAACGTGCCCACAATCGCGCGCACCATGCCATGCAGGAACCGGTCGGCTACAATTTCAAAATGCCAGTCGCCGGGGCGAGGATCCGGTACCCATCGGGCCAGGTACACCGTGCACATGCGGTTGCGCGTGGCGCTCTGGGTACGGCAGAACGTAGAAAAGTCATGGGTACCTATCAGGTCCTGTGCTGCCCGGTTCATGCGCTCAAAGTCGGGGGCCGGACGCAGATACCAGCGCAGGTGTCGCTCCAGCGCGCAGGGAACGGTAGCAACGTAGTAGTGATACCGACGCCAGCGAGCATCGTAACGGGCGTGGAAGTTGTCGGGAGCCCGCGTGACCGCTCGGATCGCAATGCTGGGTGGCAGCAGACCATTTAAGGAACCCTGCAGCCGCTCTGGGTCCACAGGCTGCTGCGTGCGGAAATGAGCCACCTGGCCACGGGCATGGACACCGGCGTCTGTGCGGCCGGATCCGGTAACGCGCACGCGCTCGCGCAGCACGATGGCCAGCGCTTCTTCCAGCGCAGCCTGGATGCTGGGACCGTTGCGCTGGATCTGCCAGCCCCTGAAGTCGGTTCCGTCGTATTCGATCAACAACCGATACGTAGGCATTGACTCCCGATGCAGTTTCTGGCGGCCTTTCCTACGCGCATCTATCTGACCGGTTTTATGGGCTGTGGCAAAAGCACCATCGGGCCCCTGTTGGCGCGACGTCTGGGCTACACATTTCTAGACCTGGATGCACTGATTGTGCAGCAGGCAGGATGTTCGATTCCAGAGATTTTTGCTGCGGGCGGAGAAGCTGCCTTTCGGACGCTGGAACGCAAAGCTTTGCGCCAGACAGCAATGATGGACGCCTACGTCATCGCTACGGGTGGAGGAACGCTGGTTTCGGACGACAACCTGGCGTGGGCCCTTCGCAACGGACGGGTGGTGTACCTGCAGGTATCGGTCGATGAACTGGTCCGACGGCTGGCGCCTCGGGCGGCCGGGCGCCCCCTCCTGCAGGACCGGTATGGACGTCCGTTAAGGGGAGCGGCCCTGCGCAGACGCATCGCCACGCTGTTGGCTCGCCGCGTGCCCTGGTATCAGCGGGCGCACCATGTTGTCGCTGCCGACGGGCTGTCGATCGCGGAGACGGTCGAGGCCGTATTGCATGCGCTTCGCACCTATCGCGATAGCCGAAATGAACGTCGGTGATAAGGGGAGGGGCCATAGCGCGCCAGCGCCTCGTAATGGGCTCGCGTTGGATAGCCCACGTTCCGATCCCAGCCGTAGACCGGAAATTCCTGGTGTAGCCGTTGCATCAAGGCATCGCGGGTGGTTTTGGCAAGAATGGAAGCGGCCGCAATAAGGGCGCTTTGCTGGTCGCCTTTCACAACAGGCTCTGCAGGGCAGGGGGGATCAGGAAAGCAACGGTTGCCATCGATAAGCAGATAGTCTGGCTTTTGAGACAGGTTGGCTACGGCGCGGCGCATAGCCTCCAGCGCCGCGTTGAGAATGTTCAGGCGGTCGATTTCTGCCGGCGTGCACAGCCCGATCCCGATGGCCAGCGCCTGGGCACGGATGGCGGTAGCCAGTTGGGCGCGCACTGCAGGGCGGAGTTGCTTGCTGTCGCGCAGACCATCAAGCTGAAAGTGGGGCGGAAGAATAACGGCAGCTGCCACAACGGGACCGGCCAGGCAGCCGCGTCCGACTTCATCCACACCGGCTACATATCGATACCCCCGGTTCCAGCAGTCAAACTCCGGAGCGTTCCCGGGCATAAAGGTTTCAGGTTTCGTCGTACTGATCGGGCAGGTCATTTTCGTAGAGGACCACGTCGCCTGGCTGAAGATACGTTTTAAGAAAATCCTGCGCCTCAAAGAGGCTTTTGAACACGCGAATCCGGTCTTCCGGGAAGCCAGCTTCGCGCAGTCCTTCTTGAATGGGCTGCGTGCGGCGTGGACCAATCAGCACGGCCAGATCCACATGCTGGGCCATGAAGCGGCCGAGTGCCCGGTTTTCTTCGGCTTCGCGCGCGCCGAGTTCAATCATGCCCGGGGTAACCACAATGCGACGGCCGGTTCGGAATTGACCCAGGATCTCCAGCGCGTTGCGGGCACCGACAGGGTTGGCATTAAAGGCATCATCGATCACCGTAATAGGGCCTTCCCGGCGCAGTTGAAGGCGGTGCGCGACAGGGCGAATCCGGGAGACAGCATGGGCCATCTGGCGCAGCCGAAGGCCAAAGATGCGTCCGACGGCCAGCGCCAGCAGGATATTCAGCACATTGTGGCGACCCAGCAGTTGGGTTTGAAACGTCTGCTCGGTTCCGTCCTTTGCGCGCACGACGAAGCGGGTGCCCTCGGGCCCATAGGTAATGTCACAGGCCCTCAGGTCGGCTTCCGGGTGTCCTTCGACCGACACGCGCCAGACCGGTCCCCGGGCCCGCTCGGCCATAGCCGCTACGTGCGGATTATCTATGTTCAGCACGACGGGGCCGCCCGGCCGGGTGCAGGCCACCAGTTCACTCTTTTCCCGGGCGATGGCCTCCAGCGACCCCATGGTTTCCAGATGCATGGGGCCTACGGTCGTCACCACGCCAATGTCCGGTCGGGCGATGGCGCACAGCTCCTGGATATCACCGGGATGCCGAATCCCCATTTCCAGTACGAGCACCTGATGTTCGGGGCGGAGCTGCTCATTGATCACCTTACAGATACCCATGGGGGTGTTGTAAGAGCCTGGCGTGGCCAGCACCTGGTAACGCAGGCGAAGGATTTCGGCCAGGATAAATTTCGTGCTGGTTTTGCCGTAGGAGCCCGTGATCCCGATGATGGTCAGGTCGGGATGGGCCGCAAGCTTGCGACGGGCTTTGCGTTTGAATCCCTCCTGGATCGCGCGTTCGACCGGCCAGAGCAGCCATCCGGCCACCAATACCCAGAGCGGTGCGCCCAGGTCTGCCGCAAGCCAGCCGCCCAGGTAATACAGCCAGCCGACCGCGCCCGCGTCGTAGCCCAGCAGCCCCCCGACGAAGGGGCCGGTTAGCGTGAGCAGGGCCGCTACGCTCAGCAGGCGACGCATGCGCGGCGTAAAGGCCAGCGGCTTTTTCGGACGGTCGCGGCGGTAGCGGCGCGACGACGCAAAGGCGACGCACCAGCCCAGCAGCACCAGAACCGGTGTCCAGAAGGGACCCAGCAGCGAAAACGCCAGCGCACCTGCTCCCAGCAGCAGGGCACCGGCCGCATGCGAACGCCGCAGCAGCACATCAGGGTGTCGCTGCAGCCAGCGCACGAAGCGGATCGGCTTGTAGCCTTCAAGCTGGAACAGGTGCAAAAAGAACAGGAGTCGGCGCATGGCGCGCCAACCCGCGAACAGCGTAGCCAGCAGGGCAACCAGCCAGAGCATAAGCCGCATGCAACTCGAATGACCGGTGCTCAAGATACGGACGCACGACCCGCAATGAAACGCCAGGCCCACTCAACGCGATGTTTTCATACCTGCTATCCGGTGCCTCAGTTTTGGGCAGGCCGACGCAGCAGGGGGGCCGGAATAAATCCATCGCTCTGTTGAAAGGCCACGCCTGCAAACCCTCACGCTCCAACCAACTACGCATCCTATATATTTATTCAAGTATATGAAGGTAAAAAAGTTACATTTTATGTCGACCCTCCTACTTGACAAATCCTGGGTGTGTGTAATTTAATAGCAGCTTCTCAAAGCCGAGGTACGGTTCCCTTTGAAGCATTTCGGCCATGTCGGCGGCCTGGAAAATCGGTCTGGGCCTGTTGCTTGTCGCCTTGAGCTGGGGCCTCTACGGCTGGCAAACGCAGCAACGCCTGCCGCAGGTGCCCTTCCCGTCCGAGGCGTTCGTGCCGGTCTGGTCGCCTCGGGGAGCCTCGAGCGCAACGGCCGTTGCTCGGGGCGAGGTGCTGCTGTTTTTCAGCCCGGACGAATGCGGGCAGACGGTGGCGCGCACGGCGGCGTTCTGGATGGAGGGATCGGAGGGCGCGTGTGGTGTGGAGGCGAATCGGTTTGGTGTTGGCAGATTATCAGGGAGATAGCCTTTGGTGGCATTTAGCGGTTGGAAACTAGGAGGTAGCTATGAAGCGCCGAAAGAATACGCTCTTTATCTCGGCAATGTTAATCGCTGGGTTTCTGGGTAATGCTGGATGCAGCGAAACCGTCTCGCCTGTGGAAGAGGATTGGGAAAATCCGTATATAGAAAACGCCATTCATCAGCAGATAGAATTGATGAAATTTACAATTAATTTTTTCATAGTAAAACAGTGAGTAAGATGCAAGAAAATTTCTTCCAGGAAGAACTTACAACGCTTCTTAGAGAAGCCATGAATGCTATAAAAAATATGGATTGTATAGCGCTAACTATGCCTTGATAAATAACCTATCATTTCTATTCTCCTTGTCAAATTATAAAGCAGAGAACATGTTAGCAGATAACAACGAGGTCAGGGGTAAGTTAGAAAGTGTGATATGTGGAATAGGCTTTGCACAATATGGTGCCTGGATAGGGTATGCCCTAGCACTTGGGGGAATTTCAGCCGGAACAACTGCTCTCGTAGGATTTGCAATAGGAGTGGTTGGAGCGGTAGTATGTGCCTAGATATAATCTTTATAAACAAAGCACAAGAATAAAAATGAATACGAGAGAACATTTACTTCATGTAACCATATTTGTTCTGGTCGCAAGTGCATTTATGGCCTATGTTGTATGGAATACGATTCCCGAAGTGATAATCCTTGCCCTATCTCCACTAATAGGATGGTTGGTGTATTTATTGGGTCGTAAAATGCGGGGAGATATTCCTTTTCGCTCGCTATCTCTGCCTATCTTTTTTGTGGCGGAGACGCTCGCACTAGCGATGTTCGTCTTTGCATTGTATGTGCTTGCGGCACATGATTTCCCGATGTGGTCCTATATTGTGTTGCTGGTGCTGTTCATAGATCTCAGCTACATCCTCTTTAAGGAGTACAGGGCAGGACTTCCGCCAGCAAAGCGTTCCGATGTCGCTGCTCCTGGATGAGCCAGGTTTAGTAAAAGCCCATTCGATCGATCATCATTACGCCGCAGTGATGGGCTTAGGGACTGATAACAAGGGGCTCCGGTGGCTGTGGGTGGTGGTCACCGGGGCCCTTTTGTGCGGGTGTGGTGCGGAAAAGCCTGCCGAGCTCCGGGCCGAGCTGGTTTTGGTCGATACGATTCGGCTTGCGGAGCCGGACACGCTGTTTCTGGGGGAGTTTCTATGGATTGAGGTAGCTCTGCAGCCATTTCGATTGTATGTGCCGGATTTTCGGCTGGGACGCGTGGTGGTCTACGATAGCAGTGGGCGTCCCGTTCAGGTAATTGGACATCGCGGCGAGGGACCAGGGGCGCTATATCCTCCATATCGGGTGCTCTTACATGAGAAGTTTATCTATGTGCTCCAGCAATATGGCATAATCAGTCGTTTTGATCGTGCTGGACGCTTCATGGATCGGCTTCGTTTTCCGGAGGGGTATGATCCTGCTACGCTGGGGTTTAGGTTGTTAGATGCGGGGCATCTGGTGGTCCCGTCGTTTAGTTACGCCGAGCCGTGCAGTTCGGTGTGGGAGCCGGTGTGTGCCGAGACGCGGGTGTTTTCGGTGGTTGATACCGGGCTGGGACGCGTTACGGGTCGGTTTGGGGTGTATCCTCAAATGTACTGGGAGGGGAATTATGCTGCGCGTGCTGCTGAGATAGACGTGCAGGTTGACGGGGGACTTGCGGTAGCGGTGTATGGCTTGTCTTCGGAGGTGCAGTTTTATGCGGTATCGGACACAGGTGGGGTGTTGTTGCGTCGTGTGGTGTTGCGTCATCCTGCCTGGCGGGATCCGCCGCAAGAGTTGCCGGCACGTCTGGCGGTAGAAAACCGTGCGCGGTATAACGAACTCATGCGGCGGGCTTCATGGATGAGCCGGGCGTATTTTGTAGCCGATACGTTGGTGCTGGCGTATTTTTACAACAAGAAGGTGGATTTTTATGAGCGTCCGGGCTGGGAGGATGCGGCGATTGCGCCTTATGGGGTGCTTGTTTCGACGTCGGGCAGGTGGCAGCAGGCGTTGGAGCTTCCGGGCCCGGTGCTGGGGCGGGACGCGGCCTATCATCTTTACATTCGGTTGTCGGACGAGCCGGATCGTCGGTTGATCGGGCGCTACCGGGTAGTGCTCCGGCAATAATGGGCAGCGGAGAAAGGGGGCTTTCAGGCGAGCACTTCTTCGGCCAGGGCCAGGGCGCCCAGAACGCCAGCGCGGTCGCCAGGAGCAGGCGGCCCATTTCAGGGTGCTGGTGGCCGTGGTGGCGCTGGCCGTTCACGATAGCCCCGCCGCCGATGCCGGTGCCGATGGTCAGATAGACGAAGGTGTACAGTCCGCGGCCGGCGTCCCAGCGATACTCGCCCAGAGCGGCGGGCACGTCGGGGTCTTTGAAAGCAGCAGGTATCTCAGTCTTTCGGCAGGTGTTCCAGAAAATACCGGGTGGCGGCGATGAACGTATCGGGATCGTCCAGATAGCCGTAGTGGCCGGCATTGCGCAGGACGACGAGACCGGCATCGGGGAGGCTATGGACAAGCCGATCCATCTGTTCGCGCCCGACGGTTCGGTCACGTTCGCCCCAGAAGACCAGGACAGGGATTGAGATGCGGTCGAGCCGATCTTCGAGGTAGGTGTTGACGACCCGCACAAAGGTTTCCCGCATGACGCCTTCGAGCCGGCGGTAGTCCGACGATCCCAGCGCCTTCCAGACGACCGTATGCCGGAGCCAGTCGAGCGCAGGCTCCCGAAGTGGTTGTGGCAGCGCCAGAAAAGGCGCCTTGAGCAGGCGGGCCACCGTTGTGCGCACGTAATAGTGCCAGGGGCGACGGGGGCGCATGCCGGACGGACTGATCAGCACAAGGGCCCGCAGCAGCTCCTTCCCTTCTGGTTCGGAGGCCAGATAGAGGCCGATGCGGCCGCCGTTGGAGTGACCAATGAGCGCAACGGGGCGGCCAATGCGGGTGCGGATCAGGTGGGCAACCAGAGCAGCATGTTCGGGAATGCCCCATGGTTCAGGTGGGGGCGGCGTAAGCCCATGCCCCGGAAGGTCTACGTTGAACACCCGATAGCGATCGGCCAGCGCTTCTGCAATAGGCGCCATGAGCTGCGCGCTACTCCCCCATCCGTGCAGCAACAGCACGGGCGGTGCATTTTCTGGGCCCTGCACGTCCAGGTGCAGCCGCTTCGTCCAGGCTGGCAGAATGTGCTGGGAGGCAGCAGACACTTCAACCGTTTGCATGGAGCAGCGTCATGGATTGGGTCGGGAAACCAACCAGCACGGCTGTCGTTCCAACATGCAGCAGGGACCGGTTCGGTTGGTTCAGGTTTCCCTCTCTATCCGTCGGCCAACGAGTTTCCGTGGTTGGTGGGGACGGATCCGAGATCTGTGGCAGGCCCCGAGCGGGGGCAGAGAGTTGATACGTATGTCTTCCGCGCATTGCATTCGGTAAAACATGCATGTACTTTCTGTTGGATAGATAGCATCCAATCGAGAGCTTCCAGGTGTATGAATTGAAGCAGTAAACGTGGCATCTATGAACGGACAAACGTTTCGAGGCATTTTAGAACTGATCGGGGACAAAAAGTTTGGCTTTGTGCGCGAGTTTCGTCCCGATCTGCCTAAGGGCAAGAATGATCCCTTCGTTGCCCCACCGGTTATTCGGCACTACAAGCTGCGGGACGGGGTACTGATTGAAGGCACGCTGCGCCCGGGCCGCAAAGGCGATATGCAGGTGGATGAAATCCACTCAATTATGGGGGTTTCGCCTGAAGCATGGGCGAAGACTGAAGATTTTGAGTCCGGGCAGATCGTCTATCCCGACGAAAAGTTCAACCTAGTGACGGGGCCCACAGACTACGCGATGCGCGTGGTCGATCTGGCGGCACCGATTGGCAAGGGACAGCGTGCTCTGATTGTGGCCCCACCGCGCACCGGTAAGACAGTGCTGCTTAAGCAAATTGCCGCCGGTATTGCCCAGAACCATCCAGAAGTCAAGCTGGTCGCCCTGCTGGTGGACGAGCGTCCTGAAGAGGTGACCGACTTTCGGCGTTCGACGCCCGCTGTCGTTTTTGCGTCATCCAACGATCGAGAGGAAGACAACCACATCCGCGTTTCCACGCTGGCGCTGGAGTTTGCCAAACGGCTTGTTGAGTTGAAGCATGACGTCGTGTTGTTGCTCGACTCGCTTACGCGGCTGGGGCGCACGTTCAACCTGTACGTTGAAAGCAGCGGCCGTACGCTCTCAGGTGGTCTGGATGCGCGGGCATTGCAAATCCCGCGACGCATTTTCGGAGCGGCCCGGAATATTGAAGGCGGGGGGTCCTTGACCATCATTGCGACGGCGCTCATTGAAACGGGCAGCCGAATGGACGAAGTGATCTACGAGGAGTTCAAAGGCACTGGTAACGCAGAAATCGTGTTGGACCGCGAGATGGCCGACAAGCGCATCTATCCGGCCATCAACCTGCGCAAAAGCGGTACGCGGAATGAAGAGCGACTCCTCGGGGATCGGGTCGAACAGCATCATCGCCTGTTCCGGGCATTGAACTCGCGGCCCCCAATTGAGGCCATGCAAGCCCTGCTGCGTCATATGCAGCAAACAGAATCCAACGAAGAACTGCTTAACAGCCTGGTGCCTGTGGAGTAATCTGATCACCTTGAAGGAAAGCCGCGGCAGAGGCTTTCCCGCTGAACTCCTCCGGCTCCGGCGTCAGCGGTTGCTACGGGGATTACCTCCGCGGTCGCTCGGAAGCAACTCTCTGTAGAAGCAGTGCTGACCTCAGGCATTTGCGTGGATTTTATCGCTTTTCTCGGTATGTTCGGCGGCGTGAGGCAGCAGTTTGTGATCTTCTGCGGACAGCTATCCGGCAAGGAGACGCACATGTGCTGGATGGGCGCTCGTCAGGCCGGGTCGGGCTGGGCCGTTTCTTCGAGATTTCGCAAGCCACGCCTTCGCGCCTTCGAGGTAGCTGCTTCCTTGCTTTTGGGGCATGCGAAGCTGGTTTGTCCCCGCAGCACGCATATCCAGACAGTCCCCGCATCAGCTACCAACCTTTTTTTCTTTTCGCTCCCTAGAGGAAAGGAAGGCGGGAAGGTAAAGCGCTGGACTACCCTCTTAGGAGTGCGGCAGCCTGAAAGGGACATTCATTTGCACAAAAGGTAACAGGTGGTCGGTGCGGGTGTCTGTTGGGAGAAAAACACAGAAAGATCCATGTCTCGCGAGGCGCATTCGGAAGAGCCCTTCGTGCGCTACCAGGTGCCCATCAACCAGTGGGATGAAGCGGATCGCCCCCGCGAAAAACTTATGCGTCGCGGACCTTCGGCACTTTCTGATGCTGAACTGATAGCGCTGATTTTTGGCAGTGGCACGCGCACGAAGCATGGACCTATCTCAGCAGTGCAGCTTGGACAGGCTTTGCTCCGCGCCTATGGCTCGCTCTATGCACTGGCGCAGCGCGATCTGAGAGAACTGACCCGCGTGGCCGGGGTCGGACCAGCCAAGGCGGTCCAGCTCGTGGCGGCTTTTGAGATCGGCCGCCGCGTTGAAGCGCAGCGCCCAGGCCAGCGCATCCAGGTGCGCACGCCGGACGACGTTGTTGCCTGCTACGGACCTCTTCTTCGCGATCTCAAGCGCGAAGTTTTCAAGGTTGTTCTGCTTAATGCGGCCAACTATATCATTGCCGACTACACGATCAGCGAAGGCGGGCTGGCGGCAAGCATTGTGGAACCCCGGGCAGTCTTTCAGCGGGCCATTCTGGACAACGCAGCCGGGATCATTTGCCTGCACAACCACCCCTCCGGGAATCCAGAGCCCAGCCCTGAGGACATTCGGATTACACGCCAGCTTGCCGAAGCGGGACGTCTGCTGGGGATTCCTGTGCACGATCACATCATTATTGCGGGCACCACGTACACATCCCTGGCAGAGCGAGGCGTGCTGTAACAAGCAGGCGGGCTTCATCGGGCGTGCGCACCAGACGGGCCCCCCAGGGGCAGTACCGACCCAGCGTATCGACAAAATAGTCCACGTTGGCTTCGACGTACTCGGGAGTAGCATCGCAGACTTCGATGCTGACCTCGGTCAGCTCCCATTGGTCTGGCACAAAATGCCAGGACCAGGGCGCATTGTGGCCGCCGTCGCCGCGAGCGATGAGTCCATTAGGGAACAGGTGTCGGTCGTGGAAAGGACGGTTCAGCTCGGCTTCTGCCTGGGCGATCACTTCGGGCACGGACGTCTGCGCCCGGAATAGTGCCCCTGTCGCCGTATGCACGAACAGGAACGTTCGGGGACGGGGTGGGGATTCGGAGGCGCAGGCCGTCAATCCCAGCAAGAAGACAACGAGAAGCAGAAATCCTATTTTTGTGGGGTTTGAAAGGAATTCAACAGGAATACGTTGCGTCCGGCGCATGGGCGGCCTACCTTTGAAAACTCCGTTTGCTCTGTAAGAGGATACGAAACAACCATGCAGGATCGGCTCGAAAAGATTGTTTCGCTCAGCAAGCGACGCGGATTCATTTTTCCTTCGTCGGAAATTTATGGGGGACTGGCGGCTGTGTACGACTATGGCCCCCTGGGCGTTGAGCTGAAACGAAACGTGCAGCAGCGTTGGTGGGAGGCCATGGTTTATGAGCACGAGAACATTGTCGGCCTGGACGCCGCGATCCTGATGCATCCCATGGTCTGGAAGGCGTCAGGCCACGTGGATGCCTTTAATGATCCGCTCATTGACGATCGACGGTCGAAGCGTCGCTATCGGGCTGATCAGCTTATTGAAGATTACATCGAGAAACTTCGGGCCCGGGGGGAAACAGAACGGGCCGAAGCGCTGCATCGGCGGCTTATTGAAGCGCTGAATGCTGACGACATGCCGCGCGCGCTCTATCAGATCATCATGGAGGAGCGCATTCCGTCTCCGGACTCAGGGGCCTTTGACTGGACCGAAGTGCGCCAGTTTAATCTGATGTTCGTAACGCACGTCGGGCCGGTCGCTTCGGAAGAGACCAAGGTATATCTGCGCCCGGAGACGGCCCAGGGCATTTTTGTCAACTTTCACAACGTAAAGGATTCCTCGCGGCTGCAGATTCCCTTTGGTATTGCGCAGATTGGCAAAGCATTTCGGAATGAGATTGTAGCCCGGCAGTTCATCTTTCGGATGCGCGAGTTTGAGCAGATGGAGATGCAGTATTTCGTCAGGCCGGGCACGCAGATGGAAGCCTTCGAAGCCTGGAAGGAAAAGCGGCTGCAGTGGCACATTGAGAATGGCATTCGCCCCGATCATCTGCGCTTCCATGTGCATGAGAAGCTGGCGCATTATGCCGATGCGGCCGTCGACATCCAGTACCTGTTTCCGATGGGGTGGCAGGAAGTCGAAGGTATACATTCGCGGACGGACTACGATCTGCGGCGGCATCAGGAGTTTTCCGGGAAGAAGATGGAGTACTTTGATGCGCAGACGCAGGAGCGCTATATCCCGTACGTGGTGGAGACGTCGGCTGGATTGGACCGCACGATCCTGATGCTGCTCTGCGAGGCGTATGACGAGGAGGAAGTGCAAGGGGAAACGCGTGTGGTGCTCCGGCTGCATCCACGGCTGGCGCCTATTAAAGTGGCGGTGCTCCCGCTGGTGCGCAAAGATGGGATGCCCGAGCGCGCGCAGGCGCTGGTGCGCGAGCTGCGGCCGTTCTTGAACACGTTCTATGACGAAAAAGGGGCAATTGGTCGGCGTTACCGGCGCATGGACGAGGTGGGCACGCCCTTCTGCGTGACGATCGACAGCCAGACCCTAGAAGATGGTACTGTTACCGTGCGCGACCGCGACACGATGCAGCAGGAGCGCGTTCATGAAACCCAGCTCCTCTCCTACATCAAAGATCGGCTGCGACAGTGGAAGCCCATTTGGGCCTCCTGACCATTCAAGTCCCCAAAACGACCATTGAACATCGATTTTGGGAGGTTGTCAGCCAGAAGGCTGGCACAACAGGGACGCATGGTATACATTACCTCCGCCCGTAGGAGATAGGCCTTTCGTGAGGGAGGATTCAGATTCTATAGCGCCGTTTCTGAGAGCGCTTTTTCCTAAGTCTGAGCCAATCACGGAGGAGACGTATGATGTTGCGCACATGGATGCTACAACTGCTGACATTCCTGCTCTTCCCTGCACTAGCATGGTCCCAGAACACAGGAAAGCTAGCGGGACGAGTCATCGATGCCAGTACGGGCGAACCCCTTCCAGGGGCCAACGTGTTTCTGGAAGGGACAACGTTGGGCACCTCGACCGACGTCAGTGGGGAATACACCATCTTTGAGGTGCCACCGGGCACCTATACGGTGGTAGCCAGCTTTGTGGGATATGCGACAGTGCGGCAGGAAAATGTACAGGTCATTGCAGGGATTACCACGCGGCTGGACTTCGAACTGCGGCCTGCAACCATTGAAGGCGAGGAAATTGTCGTGGTGGCAGCGCGGCCGCTGATTAATCCCACAGCGACCAATGCAGTGCGCCGCCTCGACCGCGAGGCGTTTGAGAAGCTTCCTACCCGGAGTGTGGCCACCTATTATGCCATTCAACCGGGCGTTACCTTGCTCAATGGCGAGGTTTACATCCGCGGCGGACGTCCCGATGAGACGGAATATCTGTTGGAAGGCATCAGCGCGCGCAGCCTGATTGGGACGGACAACGTGATTCCGGTCATTCCCGAGGCCCTTGAAGAGATTCAGGTCTTCGCCGGGGGATATAGTGCTGAGCTGGGAGGAGCCAACGCGGGCATTGTGCAGCAGGTGTTGCGGACCGGTGGGCCCCGGCTCAGCGGAATGGTGCAGTACGAAAGCGACTTTGTCGCGGATGCATTTAACAACACGTATGCGTACGGATATAACGATCTGACCCTGACGCTGGGGGGACCGCTGGTATGGAAGCAGCATCGCTTTTTCATCGCCGTCAATCGACGGAGCACAGACAACTATAATCCCCTGTTCTGGTATGGCGCCAACCTGGACTACAGCAAGAACGGGGGATTGTGCGTCAACGACCCCGATCAGGAGTGCATCCCCCCGATTGATGATATTCGAGGAGATACGGCGGTAGCGCCTCTTCGGTGGGAAGATGGTAAGCTGCCGGGAATTGGACGGCCCCTGGAAGTGTGGCGGATCAATGGCACGCTGTTGTTTGATTTCAATCCGCTACGCGTGCGGCTGGGGGGAGCGCTGCTGACCGGGAATCGACGGCTCAATAATTTGCCCATCCGGAACTTCTACAACCAGAAGCGGCTGCCCCGTCGGGACGACCTGCGCTGGTTGGCCAGCCTGCAGGCTACCTACTTCCTGAGCAGCAATACCTACCTGGAAGGAACGCTGGGATTCTTCCAGTACAACTTTGAGATTTACGACCCGCTGTTTGATCCTCCCCGGGCAGATGGAAAAGGCGGAGCCGTCCTCAATGTCGTGAACTATTACAACCGGGAGGCCGTTCGGGAGGCCCTGAGCAGCGACCCGGAGGTAGCTGATCTCTATACGCGGTTCTGGCAGGGGCAGTATCAGCAACCCCCGCTTTATCGATTCCACACGTTCCGCTTCCATCGTCCGGGACGGGTATTGACCACCTATCAGCGGCGCGAACAGTCATACTGGAACATTGCGCTGGGCCTGGTTTCGCAGCAGGGGAATCACGAGCTGCGCATTGGGGGGCATTACCAGCGCTGGACGCTTCGTGAGTACGTGCTCAGCGGTAGCGGTTTGGCCTCTATTCTGCAAAACGACCCGAGCTATATCCAGAAGATTCAGGCAGAGGCCGATGAAGTTGCATTTCGGATTCGCCAGGACGGATGGGGCGGGTATGGATACGACGAGTTCATGAACAAGCTGAATAGGGGTCTGGACGGCCCCAAGCGCCCGGTTACTGCCTCGCTATACATTAACGACAAAATTGAATTCAACGACATCATTGTAAATGCTGGATTGCGGTGGGATTACTTTGATATGGATCTGTGGACGGTGGAAGATCGACGCAATCCTGCCTATGATCCAAACCAGGCAACCGTACTGGGAGCAGGTCCGGGAATTCCCAATGGGCTGAAGGCAGCGCCCGCTAAATCGGTGCTGCAGCCGCGCCTCGGACTCTCCTTCCCGGTGACCGATCGGACGGTGTTTCACCTGCAGTACGGGAAGTTCGCCCAGATGCCGGATATGGGCTTTGCCTATACCCGGCGCTCGCGCATGGCGCTGATCTTCAGCGGCCGGTTCTTCTTTGCCCATCCCTTTGCCTTTGAGCTGGAGCCGATCAAAACGACGCAGTACGAGATTGGCTTCAGCCATCAGTTTACGGACTTTTCGGCCTTTGATATCACGGCTTTCTATCGGAAGACCGAAGGGCAGATTGAGATTATTCGGATCAATACCGATCCCACCTCTTCAGCCAATCCGTACAACCTGTTCACCAATGGCGATTTCTCCATCGCCCGAGGCATTGAAATCAGCCTGCGCACGCGGCGCATTGGGGGCGTGATGGCCATGTTCAACTACACGCTCACCGATGCGAAGGGGACGAACTCGGAGCCTGGGGGACAGGTCTCGGCCCTGGAGAACGGGACAGCGCCCCCATCGCTGCTGCAACCCCTGTCATTTGAGCAGCGCCATCGGGGAGCAATTGTGCTGGACTACCGAACAGGGGCTGATCAGCCGGTGGTATTGCAGCATCTGTCCGTAAACCTGCTGTTCTCCTTTAACAGTGGACATCGCTTTACGCGCAGCACGGGAGGCGTGGGGCAGCGGGGAGCCGATGAGGGAGCGTTGTTGACGGGGAGTGACCCGCGGAACCGCGTGCCGCTGGAACCGCTGAACGCCTCCACAACGCCCTGGTACTTCCGCACCGACCTGCGCATTGAGAAAGGATTTGCGCTGGGACGGGCTACAGCTACCGCCTACATGTACATTGAAAATCTGCTCAACCGGCGCAACCCGATCAACGTGTACCTGCGCACCGGGAACCCCTTCGATGACGGGTTCCTGAGCAATCCGGAGTTGAGCGAAGAGATTGTGCAGGGACAGGGACCGGACTATGTCTACTACTATCAGCAGATCAACCTGCGCAACCGGCAGCATTACATCGCCGATGAAGGGGTAGATCTCTTTGACCGGCCTCGTCAGGTCCGGCTCGGATTGCGGGTGGAATTTTAAGGCAGCATATCCAATAACAACCGTCTGAACGAAAGGACTCGGAGGAGCAATGTACGCGAAAATAAAGCGACTGCTCGTAGGTCTGGGGCTGCTCTTGCTGGTACCCGGCATTGCCTGGACGCAGGATAAAACCGCTCTCATGAAGCAGCCCCGTGCTGTGGCGCAACCTCAGCATCCACGCTTTTCGGTACTGGATGTGAACAACTCAACCGTCTGGATCCGGAATGACGGAAAATTTGACTGGATTGACCCCTTCTCCGGGGTCAATGGCACGATGCCCAAACGCACAGCTGGGCCGGTTTTTGCGCAGGGGTTTGTGTGGGGCGGGAAGGTAATGGATGGTAAAATGCCGGTCGTGCGGGTAAACGGGAGCACCTATGAAACCGGCCTGGATCCGGGCCGGGTGCTCTGGGATCCCGTGACCGGGACCGTGCAAGGGCCCGACGAGATCAGCCTGGAAAAGTACCACGTCTGGCGCGTCCATCGCCGCTGGAAGTCTAGCTCGTTCGACGTGACCGCGGCCGCTGCTTACTTCTTCGGTAAAGATCCGAGCGAGGTTACAGAGGAGGAACGCCAGGCCATCCTAGATCAATACGAATATGACTGGAACAACTGGCCGGCCGAGTGGGGCGCGCCCTACCAGGAGTGCAACGGCATCCCAGGCTACCAGCCTGCGACGGATCCCGACGAAGATGGTGAATTTGAGTGTTCCCCTGAGGATGGGGATATTCCAGGCTATCCCGGAGCCGATCAGACGCTCTGGATCGTAACCAACGACCTGCGGCAGGGGACCTCGGAGCGGAGCTATGGGTCGCCAGCCATTGGCATCGAGTATCAGCTCACCATCTGGGGGTACGACTTTCCAGCCACCAACCCGCTGGGCAACATCGCCTTTATGCGGGCGCGTCTGATCTACACGGGCACGCCCGACACGCCTCCGGATGCTCGTATCGATTCGATGTTTGTGGTCTGGTGGGTTGACCCAGACGTAGGCACGTATTCGGACGACTTTGCCGGCAGCGACACGACGCTATCGCTGGGATATGCTTATAACGCCAACCCGCGTGATGACTCCTACGAAGCGTTTAACCTGCCCCCACCGGCGGTAGGCTGGGACTTCCTGCAAGGACCGGTCAATGCGGAGGGCGATACGCTGGGGATGACGGCGTTTGTGTACTTTGCCGCCGGCTCCGATATCAACGACCCGGATCTGGGCGAGTACAGCGGGACGCTCCAGTGGTACAACCTGATGCGCGGGTATCGCCCGCGGCCAGAATATCCCGCTGGAGACCCCTTCATTGATCCGAATACAGGGCAACCTACCAAGTTTGCCCTGACCGGCGATCCGGTAACCGGACGCGGCTGGATCGACGGTCAGGAGTTGCCTCCCGGTGACCGCCGAATCGTCCTCTCCAGTGGACCCTTCACCATGCACAAAGGCGATACGGTTGATGTCGTAGTGGGGCAGATCGCTGCCCTGGGAACGAACAATCTCTCCAGCATCAGTCTCCTGAAGTACTACGACCTGTTCGCCCAGTTTGCCTACGACAACAACTTTGTCCTGCCCTCGCCTCCAGACGTTCCTCCTGTGCAGGTGGTAGAGCTGGACAAGCAAATCGTACTGGACTGGGGCTTCGATGGGGATCAGGTCGCCCAGGTCGAAAGCTATCGAGACTCCGGGTTTGAATTTGAAGGCTATAACGTCTATCAGCTTCCCTCTCCCACCGCCTCAATAGCAGATGGGGTGCGACTGGCCACCTTTGACAAGAAAAACCTGATTACCATTGTCTTTGACAACGCGTTTGACCCGGCAACCGGCTTCGTGCTGGAAAAGCCGGTCCAGTTCGGATCGGATGAAGGGCTCAAACGCTACCTTACCATCACGCGGGATGCCATACGGCAGCGTCCGCTCGCTAACGGGGTAACCTATTACTTCGCTATTACCTCTTATGCTGTGCTGACCGAAGATATAGAGGCCCCCTTCCGCGTGCTGGAAAGTACGCCTGTGGTCGTAGCCGCCACGCCTCAACCACCCAGGCCGGGTTCAACAGAGCTACCGGCGCCTGAAAGTGATGTGACGCTACAGCATACGGGGACTTCCACCAGTGCCGTGCAGATCAAGGTGGTCAACCCGGCCCGGGTGCAAAACGGCACCTATACGCTGGAATTTGCCTACTATGACCCGGCAACCGGCACCACGAAAACCACGCTGGCCCCCGAAGATACGTTGACCGCGGTCGAGGGCCTCTTCGAGCATGAGCACTACAGCGCGGCGAACCAGTTCAAGCTCGGGGATCCCTGGCCACTGCGCTGGCGCCTCCTTCGGGACGGACAGCCCATCAGCGACTGGATGCCGCAGATTGATCCCGATGGCCCGGTTCCGCCGCAGGAAATTGTGCCCGTAATTGAAGGGCTGCAGGTGTACGTCCCCTTCGTGGTGCCCCAGATTGCCGACTGGCGCTGTGACAGCACCTGCTGGATAACCGGTGTTAACTGGGGCGGCGAAGCCCTGTCGGGTGGGGCCGCCATCGGATCGCACTTCTTCGGAAGCACGCTACCCGACGATCAACTGGCGCCTGTCGTGCTGGAATTCCAGGGCGACACCACAAGCGGACCGGCTGACGGCTGGGCCAGTAAGGGCGCTGTCTATATTCGGGGGCAGGGGTATGCCTATGCGGGAACCGGCTACCTGCCGTTTGCCGCCTATGAGATCCAGCCAGATGGCTCACGGCGTCAGGTGAACGTGAGCTTTGTGGAGCTGAACCTGTCCTGCAGCAACATGCGATGGGATCTGGGGGTGCTTACCGGTCGGGAAGAATGCCAGGAATCAGGAGGACGGGAATATGTCTTTATCCATAAGTCCGACTACAACGAAGGAGCTGACTATAACAACGACAACTGGGCGCCGAGAGCGGATGTGATGTATGCTTTCTGGCCCCAGCTAGTCGAAGACCTTCAATATCTAGAAGCTCCTTTCCGCCTGTACTTCTACCCGGCCATTGCCCTGACGCCAAATGATCGGTACGAATTCACCATTGAAGGCATTGTCCAGGATGACCCTGAGCTGAAGCGGCAGGCGGTAGAGGACATTAACGTGTTCCCGAACCCTTACTTCGGGTTCAGCCGACTGGAAGCCAACCGATTCCAGAAGTTCGTCACCTTTACGCACCTGCCCGAGAAAGCGACGATCCGAATCTTTACGCTGGCGGGGGTACCGGTCAAGGTGATTGAGCATGAAGGCCCCTCTCAGTTTGAGCGGTGGGATCTGACGAATGAATCGGGTATCCCTGTAGCCAGCGGCATCTACATCGTGCACATAGAAACCCCCTATGGCGAGAAGGTGCTGAAGCTGGCCATTGTGCAGGAAGAGCAGATTCTGCAACGGTATTGAGCCATCATGTTGAAGCCAAACGGAGGGCATAGATTATGAAAGCCAAATCGCTTCGCACAGGTCTCTTGGTACTGCTGGTCCTGCTGCTGAGCTCAGCCGGGGCGCTGCAAGCTCAGGAGGCCCGTAACGGAACGAACGCTGCTTCCCAACTGCTCATTCCGCTGGGAGGGCAATTCCTGGGAGGCGGAGGCGCGGCTGCGGCCGTCACGGGCATCGAAAGCGTGCTCTGGAACCCGGCCGGCCTCGACTACGGCGAAGGGAACGTGATGGTGATGATTTCGCGGCGTAATTATATCGCGGACATTGGGATCAACTTTGCAGCGGTCGGACTGCGTTTTGGGACGCTCGGGGCGCTTGCCCTCCACCTGCGCAGCTTCGACATAGGCGATATTCCGAAGACGGATGAATTCAACATGGACGGCACCGGCGAGACTTTCTCGCCCACGTTCTTTACGCTGGGCCTCTCTTACGGCCGGGCTATGACCGACCGCATTCGAGTCGGAGCCACCGTTAACCTGAACTACGAAAGCTTCGCCAACGTCGCCGCCAGTGGCGTAACGTTCGATGCCGGCGTGCAGTACGATAACTTCCTGGGAGTGGGCGGGCTTTCGATAGGAGTGGCCATTCGCAACATCGGGACCTCCATGCGGTATGACGGGCCACCCCTGCTGGTAGATGCCCGCACCACAGAAGGAGAACGGTCCGTTACAAAGTACAAAGTCGTAGCCGCCGACGCCGACGTGCCGACCGTAGTCGATGTGGCGGTCAGTTATCGCGTCTGGCAGGGCCTTTCGGTCAGCCTGACCTATATGGAAAATACCTACGGCCCCAGCCAGGTGCAGGGCCAGCTTTCCTATAACTTCCAGGACTACCTCATCGTACGGGGCGCCTACGTCCAGAATACGCAAAAGCAAGGCAATCTGGAGGGGCCTTTCGATAATCGACCGGCCTTCGGCGCTACGCTAAATCTGCGTCCTGTGCTGGGTGTGAATATGGCGTTCGACTACGGCTTTATCCCTGCACAATTCTTCGAGAACAACCACGTGTTCACGTTGCGCGGACAGTTCTAAGGGACGGTTTGCCACGCTCAGTTAGGGCCGGCCTCACCGACAGGAACGTTACGGTGAGGCCGGTTTTTTATGAGCGTTTCCGGATCAACGCGTTTGCCGCAAAGCAATGAGAATGCGAACGGATGCGGTGTCGGTGCAGACGGCCGAAGCCCTGCGACGGCAGCTCCGGCGCATCGACGGGCGGGGATACAAGGCATACAAGACGCTGCAGGGAGCCTATGATCTAGGAGATTTCGTGCTGCATCTGGTGCACGTGCAGGGCGATCCCTTTGCCACGCCCAGCCGCGTGCACGTCTGGGTCCCCCAGCAGGTTGCTCAATTTCCCGTGTGGAGTTATCAGTCGGAGGCGCGGGCGATCGGCGTGGCTCATCTGCTGGCCCGCACCTTTGCTGAGAAAGCTCGACGTTTCAGTCGTCCGCGAGGGAGCGGGCACAGCGGACGGATCGAAATGGACTGCCCCGGCCAGGAAGTGCTCCCCCGCACCGCGGTGCGGCTAACGGCCGAAGGCGTCGAAGCCCGCTTTTCCGTCGGGCTCCCGGCCTACGGTCGCCGGATTGCTGCCGACGAGGCCCAGGCTCTGCTGCTGGAAGACGTACCACGGGTCGTGCGCGAAAGCCTGCGCTTTTCGGCCTACGATCCGGACGCCGTGCGCACGTTCGCCGAAGTGAACGAAGACGCTACCTGGCTGCGGGCGCAACTGCCGTCCTGGGGACTGGTGGCGTTCGTGGCCAACGGCGCCTGCCTGCCTCGTCGCTCCGGCGTGGACGAGCGGCCTCTGGAAACCGGTGCCGTGCTGTTTCAGGCGCCACCTTCCCTGCAGCGAGAGGTCGTGCTGCCCAGCGGTCGTCGCCTGACCGGCATGGGCATTCCGGCCGGCGTTACCCTTATCGTGGGCGGCGGCTATCACGGAAAAAGCACGCTCCTGCGGGCGCTGGAACGCGGCGTCTATAACCATGCGCCGGGCGACGGCCGGGAGTTCGTCGTGACCGTGCCCGATGCGGTCAAAGTGCGGGCGGAGGATGGGCGGAGTGTGGCTGGCGTGGATCTGTCCCCTTTCATTCGCAATCTGCCCTCTGGCATTGATACGCGCGCGTTCTCCACGGCCAATGCCAGCGGTTCAACCAGCCAGGCGGCCGCTATCCAGGAGGCGCTGGAAATCGGCACTTCGCTGCTACTTATCGACGAAGATACGGCGGCCACCAACTTCATGGTACGCGACCGACGGATGCAGCGCCTGGT
Organism: Rhodothermus profundi; assembly: GCF_900142415.1. NCBI lineage: Bacteria > Pseudomonadati > Rhodothermota > Rhodothermia > Rhodothermales > Rhodothermaceae > Rhodothermus > Rhodothermus profundi. The sequence goes on along the minus strand of NZ_FRAU01000005.1, from coordinate 175,235 downwards.
GCCCGGCGCTCAAGAGCCCATCACACCGTTCATTGACCGCGTGCGCCAGCTTTACGAAACGCGGGGCGTCAGTACGATTCTGGTGGTCGGCTCCAGCGGCGACTTTTTCGACGTGGCCGACACCGTCATCAAACTGCACGAATACCGCGTGGAAGACGTGACCACAGCGGCTCGAGAAATTGCCCGGGCGTTTCCAAGCGAGCGCACGCCCGTTCCGGATAATCCCTTCCGGGAACCGTCTGTGCGACGCGTGCCTGATCCATCCAGCGTGTCGCCCCAGAAAGGAAAACGTTTGTCCTACGTTCGGGCACGCGGGCGCGAAACGCTTCAGCTCGGGACCACCATTGTAGACCTGCGGGCCGTTGAACAACTGGTGCACGTGGCACAGACGCGAGCTATTGGACAGGCGCTGGCCTATGCCCGTCGGCGTTACATGGATGGCCGCCGCACGATTCCGGAAATCGTGGCGGCTGTGCTGGCAGATATCGAGCGGCAAGGTCTGGACGTGCTGGATCCCCGGGGGTTGCTGGACCTGGCCGGATTTCGCGCGCAAGAGCTGGCGGCTGCGCTGAACCGTCTGCGGACGCTTCGGGTGCGCGTCGAACCACCTGCCTGAGCCATGGACATTACCGTTCCGGCTGAATGGGAAGCGTTGCGCGCGCGGTTATTGAACGGAAGGCCATGGCGCCTGCTGATGGTGGCAGGCCCGATTAATGCCGGCAAGACCACGCTGGCATGCTGGCTGGCCGAGCAATTGCAGGCGCAAACCCGTACGCTTTTTCTGGATGCCGATCCAGGGCAATCGCTGATAGGTCCACCGACTACGCTGGCGCTGAGCGCGCTTCCGCTTCATCCCGAGCGCTGGCTCAAGCTCCGATTTGTGGGGCATATTTCGCCGGAGGGACATCTGCTGCAGATGCTCAGCGGGCTGGTGCGCCTGGTCGAAGCAGCGCGTCGCCATCGGGCGCAGCGGCTGGTAATCGACCTGCCTGGCCATATGGCCAACGAAGCTGGACGTGAACTGTTTTTTCAGATGCTGGATGTGCTGCGCCCGGACTATGTGGTCGCCCTCCAACGCGATGCTGAGCTGGAGCCAGTGCTCCAGTGCTTCCGAAGAAGCCGGCGCCCTCGGATTATTCGGCTGGCAGTGGCGGAAGCCGTACAGGAGCGCGACCGGTGGATGCGAAGCTCGTACCGCCGCGACCGATTTCAACGCTACTTTGCCGAGGCGCGATTGCGGCGGCTGTCGGTGCGCGCGCGTGGACTGCACGGCATGGTACCGGCGCTGGACAATCCGGAAGCGGTCCGGCATCGCCTGGTGGCTCTCTGTGATCGATATGGATTCGCCCGGGTGCTGGGGATCGTAACCCGGTATGACGCCGACCTGCAGTGGCTGTATCTCTGGGCCCCTCCCTTTCAGGCGCGTGAAATTGCCACGATCCAGTTCGGACGCTTCCGGCTGGATCCGGCGGAGGTCAGATCAGGAATGCAACGACAATACCTTCCTCTCCGAAAAGCCTCATTCCGGACCGATGCCTCCGAGTCGTAGGTCGTCGGGTACGTTGACATTGCGCAGGGAAGCATCCGGCAGGGACAGGATAGCGAGCCGTAACCGGTCAAGCAACGTTTGTAGCGCGTAGCAACCAGCCGTAAGCTGCGCTTCGGCGACCGGACGCACCGCCGCTACATGGTACAGCGCGCAGAGCGGTTGACGGTAACCGTCGGACGTAATGGGCACCACAGCCGTGACGTCAGCAGTGCGGGCCTCAAGCAGTGGCTGAAGGGCTTCCTTCGTCAGGAAAGGCAGGTCGCAGGCCAGGGCCAGCAACCAGGGCGTACGCGCGGTGCGCAGTCCTGCAACCAGCCCGGCCAGCGGACCGGCATCGGGCACCGGATCCAGCAAGCGCGGAACGGCTGGCGGTACCAGATCAAAATAAAAGTCGCCATCGGCCCGAACGCTGAGCAGAACGTGCGGCGTGAAACGCCGGGCTACGTCATAGACCCGTTGGAGCATGGGCCTGCCGTTTACTTCGGCCCGCGCTTTGTCGGTCCCAAAGCGGCGACTTCGGCCGCCGGCCAGTAAAAGTGCCGTCAGGTCAGTGTTCAACGGTGGCATCGGACGGCCGCGCCTGTGGTTTGTGCCGGCAGCCAATATCCTTTTCAATGAGCAGCTTCAGCGTGCGGTTGGGACCGGCCGACTGGCGCGCTTCAATACCGATCTGATCACTGTCGAGCCATTGCCGGGCTTCGTCGGTAGGAAGCAGCACGGTAAGACGCGAGCCGTCCAGATGAGCCACCGGGACAGCCGTCTGCGCATCGATACGGAGCGTGCAGGTGAAAGCTGTCTGTGCATCGAAAGGGGTTGCGAGTTCCACACGGCCCGTTTGCCGCAACATTTCCAGATCGTCAGCTTCCAGGCGGAGGCGCAGGTCGCGTTCGGTAAGACGGAGTTTCATGGCGGTATTCGCTTTTTGAAAGTACAACCGGCACCAGGCTTTGAAAGATTCAACCGGGTTCAAGGCAGTCTCGAATCTTTCTGAGGAGTGCAGGACAGACTTCCACTGACCGGAGGTGGGCAGATTACCTTGCTCCTCCAGATCAGAAAGAATTTGGTATGATTCTGACTTTCTGCCCGCGCGACAACCTTCGGGCTACTGGTGGGCCGAAGCTCAGTCGTGGCAAGACCAGGGGCTGGAGGGCGAAAGCTACTTGCCCCATTCGATAGAAGTTGCAGGAGATTCTCCCTTACGCGGAATGCGTCCCGTTTTGATTATGCAAGTTGCTTGCCCCGAGAAAAAACGGTCCGCTTCATGAAGCGGAGTAGCGTAAGCTCGGGCATTGGGCCCTACAAGTCTACGTGGAGCCTGACGACCATATAAGCGGTGTGACCATGGCGTCGAATGGGTCGGTAAATCACGCCTCGGTGTTCGTAGTACACGCGTCCGTGCACATGCACGACCCGATAGCGCGGGGGCAGTATTGGTACGATGGCTCCAACCGGAGCGCGGACCACTACAAAGCCTCCTCGAACCGGCCGGTAAAAGACGCCGGCATGGTAGTGGTAGCGAAGCTTGCCCACGTGAACGATCACGTGACCACGCGGAAGCACTTTCACTATCCGTTTGGGATGAGCCTGCGCTGCGTTTGCGACAAAGCCAATCAGCAACAGGACGGTCAGTAGCAGAGAAAAACCTACCTTGCTCCGGGTACGCATGGCATCGCATGGTTGAGTTAAAGGGAATGCTACTGGATATACCCTTCAGCTGCGCTATTCCCCTACGGTTATAGCCCGTATCTTCTGGAGAAGAATTGCACTGCTGGCAGGGACTTGTTGCTGGAAGGGCTTGCACCAGTGCCTGGAAATGCTCAATTTCCCGCAAAAACAGAACAAACAGATAGTCATCATGCGGCGCTACGGGATTATCTGGGGCTTACTGCTGGCTGTAAGTGTTTCGGTCGCGGAAGCCCAGACGCTGGACGCTTATAAGCAAGAGGCGTTGCGCGAAACAGAGCAGCTTCGGGAGACGCTGCAGCATTTAGCGCAGGAGCTCTGGCGCTATGCGGAAACGGCGTTGCAGGAGCACCGGTCGGCCGAATTGCTGGCCAGTGCATTGGAGGCTGAGGGCTTTCGGGTGCAGCGGGGCGTGGCCGGGATGCCGACAGCGTTTATCGCCGAATGGGGAAGTGGGCGGCCTATTATCGGCATTCTGGCCGAGTACGATGCGCTGCCTGGTGTGGGCAACGAACCGGTTCCCTCTCGTCAGCCTCGAGCCGACGCAGTGACCAGCGGACATGGCTGCGGGCATAACCTGTTTGGCGCAGCTTCCACGGTGGGCGCCATTGTGTTAAAGCGTCTCATGGAGCGCCATCAGCTCCCCGGAACGGTTCGGCTCTATGGAACGCCTGCCGAGGAGACCGTCGTGGGCAAGGTGTACATGGCCCGCGAAGGTGTGTTCGATGATCTGGATGCGGCCATTGAGTGGCATCCCGGGACGGAAACGGCCGTGCGCAACCAGCCGGGACGGGCCATGAACAACTTTATTGTGCGTTTTTATGGTCAGGCGGCGCATGCTTCGGCCGATCCCTGGAACGGCCGCAGTGCGCTGGATGCCGTCGAGTTGATGAACCACGCGGCCAATATGATGCGGGAGCACGTTCATCCAACGGCGCGCATCCACTATGTGATTACAGACGGCGGTGAAGCCCCCAACGTTGTGCCCGAGCGCGCTGAAGTCTGGTACTACGTCCGCGATATCAACCGGGAGCGCGTCGAGTTCATGTACGAGTGGCTGAAGAAAATCGCCGAAGGGGCAGCGCTCATGACGCGCACCGAGTATGACATCCAGTTCATCACGGGCGTGCACGAAGTGCTTCTGAACCGGCCGCTGCAGGAAGCCGTCCAGGCCAACCTGGAGCTGGTGGGGCCTCCGCGTTTTGATGCGGAAGAGCAACAGTTTGCCCGGGCGTTGCAGGAATTTCTGCAAGTAGATCCGGTAGGTCTGGATACAACGATCAAGCCTCTGCCTGAGGGACCAGAGCCACCTCGAGGCGGATCGACCGATGTGGCGGAGGTTAGTTGGATTACGCCAACGGTAGGTTTTAGCGTGGCCACGGCTGCGAAAGATGTCCCCTGGCATAGCTGGGCCACCACGGCCTGTCATGGCACTTCCATCGGTTACAAAGGCGCCGAAGTGGCTGCTAAGGTAATTGCCACCACAGGTCTGGACATGTTGCTGCGGCCTGAGCTGCTTCAGGCTGCCCGTGAGGAATTTCTGCGCCTGACCGGCGGCAAACCCTATCAGTCGCCGCTGCCTCCCGACCAGCCTCCACCTGTACCGGCTCGCACAGACCGTTAGTTGTGCCTGAAAGGCAGCGTGCGGTCGCGGAGCATACGGTCCAGAAAGTCTACGGTGGCGTGATAGGCGCGCAGCCAGCTTTCATGCAGCAGAAAGCTGTGCACCTCGTCGGGCAGGACGAGCAGCTCAACGTGCACGCCCCGTTCCCGTAGCCGTTGGGCCAGATCCACGGTCTGCTCGAAGAGGACGTTGCGGTCATCGTCGCCGTGGATCAGCAGGACCGGAGAGCGCCAGCGATCTATGTCGGCTACGGGTGAAGAGCGATAGGCCAGGGCCAGGCTATCAGGATGGTTGGCGATGCCCCAGCCGCCGCCGGGCGAAAAGTCCGTAGCACGGAACGCCCAGTCGTGCACGCCATGCAGATCGACGCCGGCAGCAAACAACTCGGAATCGCGGGCCAGCCCCATGGCCGTTAGATAGCCGCCGTAAGAGCCGCCCCAGAGGCCGATGCGGTCAGGATCGACCTCAGGCAGGTGACGCAAAAAGAGCGCAGCTGCTACAACGTCCTGGTATTCTGAAGCGCCACGAGGTCCCTGACGCGCAGCCAGGCGAAACGCTCGTCCGTACCCAATCCCAGTACGGTAGTTAAGCGACAGCACCACATAGCCCCGGGCTGCCAGGTACTGGTTTAAGGCATACGCCCGGGCATAATATCCCCGGTAATGCCAGCCTAACAGCATCTGGCGGATAGGGCCGCCATGCAGGAAGATCACGGCTGGCCGGCGTTCGCCCGAGCGCAGATCAGGCGGCCGAAAGAGCTGACCGTGAAGCGTGAGTCCATCCAGGGAAGCGAAAACCACAGGCTCTGGTTCGACCAGGTAAGCCTCCGGGAAACGTTCGGGTAACTGCTCCGGAAAGATGCGATGCATCCTGCGCGTTTGCAGGTCGAGCGCGACCAGATGCTGTGGGCGTCGGGCCGTAGCGGCCCGGTAAACCAGCCAGCGACCGTCCGGCGAAATGATGGGATCTGTTTCGATGCCGGTGCCCGGCGTAAGCAGTTCAGGAGTGCCTCCGGTCGTTGGTACCCGCCACAGGTGCCGCCGGTCGATATCGTTGTGGTTGCCACTAAAGTAAAGCCAGGCACCGTCGCGCGACACAACGCTGTGCTCGGCTTCTGCTTTGCCCGGGGTCAGATCGGTCAACGTACCCTGTTCTGGATCCAGGCTGTAAATGTGCAGCCAGCCTTCATGCTCCGAGTAAAACAGCAGTCGGCCATTGCGTACCCAGCGCAGCGGTTCGGCCGGATAGTACTGCGCAAATCCTCCATCGCGACCCGGCGACCTCCAGACGACGCGTGCCTCGCCCGTTGCTACTTCGGCGATCAAAATCTGAAAAGGATAGCCGGCCATCAGGTTATAGCGTTCCCCTTTCTTCAAGCCGGGCTGGCGAATAAAGGCCAGATGCCGGCCATCGGGCGACCAGACTGGATCCATGTCGCGGTCAACGCCTGGTGCCATCCACCGAATGCGATGGGCGTGGGTGTCGTAAACGCCGATGAAGCTATAGGCGCCTCGGCTACTCACGAACGCTACGTAGCGGCCGTCCGGCGACCAGGCAGGCGACTGAGTGCTGCCCCGCGCTCGGAAGAGCGGTCGCGCCTCGGTTGAGTCGGGGTGCAGAGCTATGCGATACAGGGTGCCGCGTCGGCTGAACAGTACGGTCTGCCCATCCGGTGAAACCACCGGGTTGGCTCCTTCTCCTAAGGACCAGGTCCGACCGGTAGCCAGCTCGACCACCCACACTTCGCGGCGCACGCCGTCGGGCAGACTCCGGGGGTTGGGATATTCCCCCCGTCGGTTGGGTGCGCCGCCGCGCACATACAGCAGCAGGCGACCATCGGGGGTAAAGGCGAGGCTACCGAGCACCTGTCCGTCGTCTTCTGTGTAATGGGTTACCGGTACCGGACGGAAGTCCGGGGCGTCGGCTATCCAGATGTTCCGCACCCCTTCCTGATTGACTACCCAGGCGACGCGAGGGACCTCCGGCGCAAAGACCGCAGCTTCCACATAGGGAGCGCTCAGCACGTCTTCGAGCGAAAAAGGCTGCGCCTGCAGCACAAGCGCCGACAGAGACAGGAATGCGCCAATCAAAGCGTACCGCATAGCCGGCATCTGGGTTTGGCGAAAGACAAAACACTGGATCAATACTACAGGGCAGCACGCGAAAAAACAAGCCGTTTACGACCGCCGCAGCAGTACGGCTGCAAAGAATCCGTCGGTTCCATGCGTGGCAGGCTCCACGCGGAGAAATGCATCGCGTTGATGGGGAAGCACAATTCCCTGGCGGGATAGCACATCGGTGGCCGGGGCCAGGACAAAGTCCGGGTGGCGCTCCAGAAAAGCGTGCACCTGCTGTTCGTTTTCTGCCGGCAATAGCGAGCAGGTAGCGTAAACAAGCCGGCCACCCGGCCGCACCAGGGGAGCGTAGGCATCAAGAATTTGCCGCTGCTGCTCGACAAGGGCGGTTACGCGCGCAGGCGTCATTTTCCAGGCAGCATCTGGATTACGCCGAAGGACGCCGGTGCCGCTGCAAGGTGCATCCACGAGCACAACATCAGCTTTGCCATACAGGCGGCGCACAATGGAGGCGCGGTTGTGCGGCAGCACGTGCAGCCGAATGTTGTGCACGTCCGCACGACGTGCTCGTGGGCGGAGTTCCTGCAGGCGCGCTTTATGGATGTCGAAGGCATACAATCGTCCTTTGCCCTGCATGAGCGCCGCCAGGTGGAGCGTCTTGCCACCGCCACCGGCACAGCCGTCCACGACCACCTGACCCGGCTGAGCTTCGGTGAGAAAACTGATGAGTTGACTGCCTTCATCTTGCACCTCGAAAAGCCCTTCCTGAAAGGCACGGGTGCGGAAAATGAACGCCTTTTCTTCCAGGATCAACCCCACGGGACTGTAAGGGGTCGGGCGGCTCGGAAAGCCCTCGGCCCGCAATCGTTGCCGGACGGTCTCGCGGTCGGTTTTTAGCGTGTTGACCCGGATGGTCAGCGGGGCCGGCGCTTTCAGGGCGGCGCAGCGGGCTTCGACTGCCTCGCGGGGAAGCGTGTCCAGCCAGGCAGCTATCAGCCAGTCGGGCAGGCTGTAGCACAGGCCGAGAGCAGCTACCGGATCGTCCGGAAGCGAGGGGTGCTGAAACCGCTGGACCGATGCTTCAAGGGCTCCCTGTTCGGAGGGACGCACGGGCAGATCGAGCGAGGCCGCTCCGAAGCCAAACACTTTTAAATAGAGCAAGGTGAGAAAACGCAGATCATCGGCGCGGCGTCGGGCGGCGTAAGCCAGGCGTCGGTAGTGCCGCAGCATTCCGTAAACGGTTTCAGCGACAAAGGCCCGGTCCCGTTTGCCCATCTTGCGATGTTTTCGGAAGAACTGTTGCAAGATGGTGTCGGCCGGCAGTGGCGAACGAAAAATCTCCTGAAGGACGGTGCCTACCGCTTCAATCCATACCGGATAGACGCGGAGCAACGTTGTTGTTGACATACTGCGTCGGTGTCTGGGTTGGTCTCAGGGACCTGTAACGTCTGCCGCGAAAAAACGTCTCGCCGCAATTCCATCCAGCCGTAGGTAGCGATTTCCGTTCTGACTTTGACATTGCGTTTAGAAGAGCATCAAGGACTTTTGAAGCCGATTGCTGAAAAGCGCTGTCTGGCGTATCATGGGCCACCAGTGTAAAAGACAGGGAGCTATGAAAACCCGTACGCTTCGCTCAGACCTGCTCATTTTGCTGGCCACGGCCATCTGGGGCTTTGCCTTTGTGGCGCAGCGCGTCGGTATGGAGTACATGGGGCCGTTCTGGTTTAATGCGTTGCGATTTACGATGGGTAGTCTTGTCCTGGTGCCCCTGCTCGCCCAGCGTGGTTCTGCCGAAATCCCTCCCAGCGTACAGTTGCGGGTGGGATTGCTGGCAGGTCTGATTCTCTTCCTCGGCGCTTCTGCGCAGCAGATTGGTCTGGTCTATACGACTGCGGGCAAGGCTGGCTTCATAACCGGCCTCTACGTGATTTTTGTGCCCCTTCTGGGCATTTTCTGGCGGCAGCATACTTATCTGGATGCCTGGCTGGGAGCAATGTTAGCGGCCGCCGGGATGTATTTGCTCAGTGTGGCGGAAACGCTTACCGTCAATCCGGGAGATATGCTGGTGCTGGCGAGCGCTGTCTGCTGGGCTTTCCATATTCATCTAATCGATCGCTATGCCCACCGCATGCCTCCTTTTCGGCTGGCGTTTACCCAGTTTGTCGCATGTGCTCTGCTAAGCGGGCTGACGGCTGCGGTGGTCGAGACGCCTGTGTTGCCAACCGAACGTAATGCCTGGGGGGCATTACTCTATGCCGGGTTTCTTTCCGTAGGCATTGGATACACGTTGCAGGTGGTGGCTCAGCGCGAAGCACATCCCACGCATGCAGCGATTCTTTTCAGTTTGGAGGCGGTTTTTGCAGCGCTTGGAGGGTGGTGGTTGCTCAACGAAACGCTCACAACGCGCCAGCTTCTGGGATGCATGCTGATGCTGGGAGGCATGCTGCTTTCACAGTTGCGTCCTTTTACGCGCCGACTTCCCGTTTCTCTGTCGTAGAAGTTTAACTAAGGCACGAAATATGCGATATTTCGGAAAGATGTTTATCAATTTACAGGGGTTACCATGCGTCCCGGTGACATTGGCTGGATGCCCCGGGTTACCGAAGTGGCGACCGACCGGGAGCAATACCGTGCGAAGGAGGAGCCGGCGCATCGGCGACGTCGTAAGAAAAAAGTTCGTAAAACGTCGCATGCTTCCGGTACTTCTTCCGTAGGCGATACCGGCCGTCACATTGATCTACGGGTATAGCACCCAGCATCGACCGGTCAGGATGGTATATCCGCTAAGCGGAACGGGCAGGGTACGCCTGGCCGCTGGAAAAGGACGTAACGTCTCTGGAGCGACAGATAAGCACATCCTATGGTAGAAAAGCAGTCGGGGGCTGAGCAGCTCTGGATGAATGCCGACACTTTTCTGAGGTCCTGAGAGATAGGCATGTAGCTAACGTGTGCCAGCAGGTAAGAAAACGAGGCGCGAAGGCTATACGGGGGCATTTCGAACGGTTTCAGTGAGAAAATCACATGGCTTCTGAGCTGTGGATCGCAAGCGCTCTGGGAGCGGTGGGATGATGCAAGCTGAGACGCTACGGGACATGGAAAGGTATTGTACGGAAGATCATGAAATTCTTTGGAAAGCGGCAGGTAAGCAACGGATACCTTCGGGGTACTGGTCTCTGGGATTGATATATCGCGTGTGCATACTGTAGTATTCCAGACAACCGCTTCATCGCAGAACGAGCACAGACTTCGACTGCTACGCATTGTCGGTGGAGGCCGTTCAGGGGGGCGTGCTCGGGCATACGGGCCGGTACATTTTCTGGATGAGGGGAATTCGACGGCTCCGAAACGTTGGAAAAGGGTAACGTGTCGTGTGGAGAAGTACCGGTAGCGTAAGCAGGGCAAGTAGGGGGCGGGAGGAGATGTGCTGGGCGAGAGCGTTGTGACGGTTGGGCCTCGCCTGGAGCAGGCGATCAGTTCTGGCTCGTAGCGGACCGTGGTGGGGGGGTCCGTGTTGGGTCGGCTGCTCTGAGCGGATCAGGCACTTGCGACAGTTGGCCGGGGACTTGACCCGACAATGGATGCTGCGCAACAGCCTGGCATTTCACGGTGGGGATGGAGTTTCTGAACGGTTGGCGGAATCAGGGGCACCATATTGGACCGGTTATTGAGGGAAGATTCGATGCAACGCGATTTATTACATTGAGTTGTCCAGACGCGTAGTGGTTGTTTGGTTAGCCGGCGCAGGCAGCGATGGAGCGGTAAATACGGGTGTGCCACCAATTAGAGGGAAATTCTGGTGTTCATCGTGACGCTTATCTGCATGTGCACGCACCAGGCGGCGCTGGCTGCGGGATATAGCCTGTCGGTTAGCGTTTTCATGCGCTCATGCCAATGCATCCGTTCCCTGCACTGGCGCAGGCAGGTGGGCCCTGGAAACGGTTTTTTGAGGGAGGAAACTCATGTTTCGTGGGGGAGCGGGAGATGGGCTATAGTCGCGAAGTGCAGAAAAGTGTGTGCAGAAATTGCACACGTCGATCAGAATTTACTATGTCGCACCTGAAGTTTACGGAGTCATGAGAGTACGTCGCATAAGTTTAGCCGATCAGGCCTACGAGGCCCTGGAGCATCGCATCGTGACGCTTCGGCTTGTACCGGGCACTGTGGTTACGGAGCAGGAGTTGGTGGAGGACATTGGCATTGGTCGCACGCCGTTGCGGGAGGCTGTGCTTCGCCTGGCTCAGGAGCACCTGGTAACTGTATTGCCGCGCAAAGGGATTTACATTTCAGAGATTAACCTGACGGAGCAGTTGGCCGTACTGGAAGTGCGACGGGAGCTAGACCGGCTGATGGTACGGCGGGCTGCCCGGCTGGCTCGTCCGCAGGAGCGCGCGCAGTTTGCCCGTCTGGCGCAGGCCATGCGTCAGTTGCAGGAGCCGGACCTGGACGCGTTCATGCAGTTAGACCGTCGATTTGATCATCTGGTTGAGGCGGCCTGCCACAACCGGTTTGCGGTTCGGGCAGTAGCGCCGCTGCATACGCTGAGCCGCCGTTTCTGGTATGCCTATCATCATGAAGGCGACCTGGAAGAGGCCATTCAACTGCATACGCAATTGATGGAGTGCATTGCAGAAGAGGCGGTTGAGGCGGCCGAAGCAGCTTCTGAGGAATTAATTCGGGCGATGGAGCGTTTTACGCATCGGGTGATTCAGCGAACGGTTGCGCCCTGAGCGACTGCCTGGCGGGGCATGTGGCAGCACGTCCGCCAGTAGGCTGAGCAAGGCAGCGGAAAGATGGCGCGCTACACGTTCTGGTGCATTGATGCGCACACCTGTGGCAATCCGGTGCGGGTTGTGGTAGGGGGAGCGCCCCCGTTGCAGGGCGATACGATGGCCGAAAAGCGGCTGGATTTTATGGCACGTTACGACTGGATTCGCACCGGGTTAATGTTTGAGCCGCGCGGCCACGACATGATGTCGGGCAGTCTGCTTTACCCGACGCAACGGCCTGACTGCGATATAGGGCTGGTCTTTATTGAGACAAGCGGTTGCCTGCCCATGTGCGGGCATGGAACGATCGGAACGGTCACGGTGCTGCTGGAACATGGTCTGGTGCGTCCCCGAAGGGAAGGGGTCGTGGCGCTTGAAGTACCTGCTGGCCGCGTAGAGGCCTACTATCGGAAGGTCGGTGACTATGTGGAGGCGGTGCGCATTGTCAACGTGCCTTCGTTTCTCTATGCAGAGGGCCTTTGCGTGGAGTGTCCGGAGCTGGGCGTGTTACGGGTAGACGTGGCTTATGGCGGGAACTTCTACGCGATTATTGATCCCCAGGAGAACTATCCGGGCCTGGAGGCCATCTCGGCGCTGGACATACTGCGCTGGAGTCCGGTGATTCGGGAGCGGTTGAATGCCGCGCACCGTTTTGTGCACCCTGAAGATCCACGCATTTCGGGGCTCAGTCATGTCATGTGGACCGGTCCGCCGCGTCATCCGGAAGCCAATGCCCGCAACGCGGTCTTTTACGGCAGGAGAGCCATCGACCGGTCGCCCTGTGGGACGGGCACGTCAGCTCGGATGGCCCAGCTCTACGCGAAAGGGAAGCTGAACGTAGGGGACAGCTTTGTGCACGAGAGCATTATCGGCAGCCTGTTCATCGGGCGTGTTGAAGCGACGGCGCGCGTGGGAGAATACCCTGCCATCATTCCCAGCATTGAAGGATGGGCCCGGGTGATCGGATTCAACACGATTTTCATTGATGAAGCTGATCCATACTGTCATGGCTTTCAGGTGCTCTAAATTAAATTAAAATGATAAAAAGAAGCTAGAGGTAACCATCCGATTGGCAGGATATGGCATCGGTTGTTATTGTAGGAGGCGGCGCTATCGGGTTGGCGTCCGCCTTTTTTCTGCATCGACGGGGAGTTTTTTCCATTACGGTACTGGACCAGGGCCCTATTGGCAATGGCTGTTCCTACGGGAACGCCGGATTTTTGAGTCCGAGTCACATGGTACCGCTTGCAGCACCTGGCGTGATTGGAAAAGGATTGCGCTGGCTGCTGGATCCAGAAAGCCCTTTCTATATTCGGCCTCGATGGGATCTGGAGCTTTTCCGGTGGCTCTGGCGCTTTCGCCGGTCGGCCACGGCAACGCATGTAACGCGCAGTGCTCCGGTATTGCAGGCGCTGCTGGAGCGCAGTCGCGATCTGACAGCCCAGATCCAGGACGTAACGGAGGATTTTGAGTTGCGTCAGGACGGCCTGCTGATGCCTTACCAGAGTGAAGAAGGGCGAGGCGAGTGTGAACAACTGGCCCGAGAGGCAGCGCGGTTGGGCATGACCCATGAGTGGGTTCCGGTGGATCGGTTGAATGAGCTGGCGGGCATGGAGGTGCGCGCGATAGGCGGTCTGTTCTTTCCGGGAGATGCCCATCTGCGGCCCGATCGATTTACGGCAGCGCTGCACCGCTATCTGGAACGGCAGGGCGTGCAGTTTTTGCCAGAGACAGAGGTTACCGGACTGGTGCGTCGAGGACGCCAGGTAACCGAGGTGCAGACGTCTAATGGCACGCTGGCCGCCGATCAGGTGGTGGTGGCTGCCGGCGCCTGGTCGGCCCGTCTGGTACGGGCAGTCGGATACCGGTTGCCGTTGCAGCCGGCCAAGGGGTATAGTTTAACCTTCACGCCGCCACCAGAGCTGGTGCCCCGGCGTCCGCTGCTCCTGACTGAGACCAAAGTGGCAGTAACCCCATTCCGGGAGGCATTTCGCCTGGCTGGAACGCTGGAGCTGTCCGGGCTGGAGCTGTCTATTCGACAGCGACGCGTGCAGGCCATTTACCGAGCTGCTCAACGGTACCTGCCAGCGCTACCCTTGCCTCCAATAGAGCAGGCTGAGATCTGGGCGGGGCTGCGTCCCTGCACCCCGGATGGCCTGCCGGTAGTTGATCGGGTGCCCGGTACCGACAACCTCTGGCTGGCCACCGGCCATGCCATGCTGGGCATTTCACTGGCGGCTGTGACCGGTGAGCTGGTGGCAGCGCTTGTTGGAGAAGACACGCCTCCAATTGATCCGGCGCTGCTACGAGCCGATCGGTGGAGCTCGTGAGGATATTTAAGCTGCTCCTTTACAGGCCGATTCCAGAAATAATCTGTTCGGACAAATGCTGCCTGTCATGCCTTCGCGCCTGTCCGACATACATGCTGTCCCCAAAGACGACGGGTTCTCGTTTGACGTGCCGGGCTGCTATCGCACGGCTGCCTTCCAGGAGCTGCTGGCGCGTTATCCGACGGCATTGCAGCTTTACGCACGGCATGTGGAAGCGCGGAGCTATTCGAAAGATTATTTGCAGCATGTTCGGCAGGTTGTGCCGCGTCTGGTTCGGTGGCTCGGAGCGGAACTGGCCGCTGATGGACGTCCGGGGCTCTGTGTGCAGGCCAGTGCGTTGCTGAGCCGATTGCTGGAAGATCTGGGCATCTGGAACTATGTGGTGGCCGGCGGATGTGTGCTATCCTTTGTACCGGCTAATGTGCGTCCACGCGTCTTTTACCTGTTTGATTTGCAGCCGCTGGAGGTTCCACATGCGTGGGTAGTGGCGCCACCTTTTCAGGTAATTGATCTGACCCTTCGCCAGCAGCGTTACCCGGGGGCTGAGGCAAAACGTATTCCCCGGCAGGTGATGAGCTGCCGCGCGTTGCAAACCAGCGTGGTGCCGGAGGACGTCTGCACGCCGGCCTTGCTAAAGGGATTACTGTTGCGGGGATGGAGACGGGAGCAGCTTTTGCCGAACGTCTTTGTCCAGTTCTGGCATTTTCTGAAGCACTTTCCGGCGCGTCAGGTAGAGATGCCCGGGGTGACTGTCAAGTACATTCCAGCGCGGTTGCTACTGCCGCCCTGGCATGCAGCCTGGGAAGCAATGCCCCTGATCAATGGCAAGTCATTCCAGCAATTCAGGAGCAAGATGGCGATTGTGCTGGCACGCAGCAGGCCAGCTTAAACGGCAAGCTGGGTCAGGAGTTGTTCGATAGCCATGCGCCAGCCTTCAGGGCCAGGAGCTGGAACAGGTACCAGGCCCGGCACATCGACCGACTCCCAGCTTCCGTCGGGTCGCTGTACCAGAAAGGGGCGTTCGACAGCGCGAAGCATGGGAACGTCGTTGGGGCTGTCGCCCAGCCCGATCGTAAGAATGGAGCCGTATTGCCGGCGGTACAGCTCGGCCAACAGATGGACGGCGCGACCTTTATCGGTGCCGAGGCCCACAACGGTGTGAAAACGGCCACCTGCAAAGCATACCAGGCCATGCGCAACCAGGGCCGCATTGAATCGCTGCCAGTCGGCCGGGCCGAAGTCCACGACAATGGTTTCACTATACTCGCGAGCCGTGGCGCGGCGCGCTGCTTCTGGCGGCAGGCCAGTCAGTCGAGATACTTCTTCAAGGGTCATTTCGTGGTAGCCCTGGAATGACAGCCCGGTCTCTTTGCGGATTTCCCGAAGGGCGCGGCGAATGGCCGCTGCTGGACGGCCCAGTTCGATGACTTCCAGGCCATGCGAGGTGGGGCGTGCTTCGTGGGGTACTGTGAAATAACCCTTAGGGATAAAGATGGCGGCTCCGTTTTCCACAATGAAAGGATCTTGAATGCGCAGCAGGCGCCGGTAGACAAGCTGTTCGGCCCGCGTTTTAGAGGAGCAGAACACAATGGGAATGCGGCGTTCCTGCAGCAGCGCTACAGCTTCACGGGCTGGACCGGGATCGTACGTATGCAGGTCCAGCAGCGTCCCGTCCAGATCCGTAAAGACGACTGGCAGAGGCGTGGGTAACCGGTTCATGCAGGGGTGGCAACCTGTTCGGATCCATCACCTTCGGGAGGCGTGACGGCCGTTGGCCGAGGCAGCCGGCGGCGATAACCCCGCACCTGCGCAATCGTTTCCAACTGCTCACCATAGGGCGCGCGCATCAGCGCATCTCGGAAGGCTTCCAGATCCACGTGTAGCAGGGCCGGATAGATGCGTGGCGGGGCCGGCTCTTCTCCTTTGGCCAGGATGCCTCGCCGATACAGCTCACGCAGCACCTCCCGCTTGATCGGCTCGGGACAGATCTTGGAATGATAGATTACCTGCAGCGAAGAAAGAATCATGTCGTCGATGTGTTCTTCTCCTTTCGACTCGTGCAGGTGGGGATTGCGCGACTCAATCTGAAAGACGTTTACCTGATGCTGCATCACTTCGGGATGGGCACTTTCAATGACGCCGCCATACTTCTCGAGCAGATCAATGTAGTGATAGGGCTCGATGGCGTAGCCCGTGGCATAGTCGAGGAGCATGGCCAGCTCCATCGTCATGGCATGCTCGCCCGCATTGCCCGTGCGGATTACTTCGGTTTCAAAGCCTGTGTAATAACTGATAAGCTGATTCAGGAAACGGTTGGTAACGACCGACGTGCGGCCGTACTTGGCAAAGAAAAGCTGCGACTGGACCACTTTGGGTTTGCTGTGCCAGGCAATGCGCACCATGGTATAGGGCGACTTGCTCAACGCAAAACCAGCGGCATATTCATGCACGTACTCGTAAACAGCGCCCGGAAAGTAGTTGTCGGCATCAATAAACCCGATGTACCGTTTGCCCAGGATGCGCGCCAGAAGGGTGGCGATGATCATTCCTTCTGCTTTGCCATTGGCCACCAGATCATTTTCATCCAGGATATACGGGTAACCGGCTTCGGCCAGGGCGCGGGCGATGAAGGGATCTTTCTGATGGACCAGCAACAACTGCTTTTGCGTGAAACGCGACCAGGTTTCAATGGCATCCTGCTCCATCTTAAAGCGGTCAACCGGAGCGCGCCGGCTGTTCGATACGATGATTACAGTGCACTGATGAGGGATCCCAAACAATACACCTTCCAGCAGCTTGAGACGTTCGTCCCGAATCGGAACGACAATGGCCATGTCGCGCTCGATCTCATAGAGGGTTTCATAGGGAAGATTCTGGATGACGCTGTTTTCCGAAGCCGGTGCATCCTGGCGAAGGCCTGAGTCTAGTTCATAGACCTTCTGTACGCCGTAGATGTGATTGGCACCAAACCGCTCAGCTTCCCGTGGTATCTCAATGCGCATGGTTCCTTTCCTGTTTGATGACCGAGTCTCCGGGTCGCTCCGATGAGACCAAAGGTTCTGACGTTGTGAGAGAACGCCTGCTAAAAACAGAAACGGTATAGCCTACCGTCCAGGTTCCGACTTCCAGATGCGCCAGAGTATCGGGGCCTCTTGCGTCAGAAATACCGCTTTTCTCGAACCAATGGTGAAGTTGTTTTGCGCCATGTTAATCTTTGATGAAAGTGTCCGATAACATATGCTGCGCATACCCGGAGTTGTTCAGGACGTATCCGTATGAATGCAACGGCAGCTTTACGGGAACAGGCGCGTCAAATTCTGGAGTCCAACTGGACGGGGCGTTTTACCAGGCCGGCTCCGCGTCTGTACCCGCACCAGTGGTCCTGGGATGCAGCGTTCATTGCATTAGGGTGGGCGCATGTAGATCAGAAACGAGCGCAGCAGGAGCTGCGGCATTTGTTTCGGGCGCAATGGCGCAATGGACTGGTGCCCCACATTGTGTTTGACCGGCGGGCGCGGGGCTACTTTCCAGGACCCCAGGTCTGGGAAACCCATCGTTGCCCGCACGCTCCGGCTCGCAAGGCAACTTCTGGCGTGGTGCAGCCCCCTCTGCATGCGACGGCGGCCTGGGCTATTTACCAGCAGGCGACCGATCGAAGCGCAGCGCGCGCTTTTCTGGAAGAGCTTTTTCCAAAGCTGGTAGCCTGGCACGACTACCTTTTTCGGGAGCGTGATCCCCAGGGGGAGGGACTGGTGTACATACGCCATCCCTGGGAGTCGGGCATGGACAATGCGCCGCTGTGGGATGGGATCGAACAGCGAATGCACCTGAACCCGAGCGATCGGCCGCGCTACCGGCGCGTCGATACCATGCTGGTGGCCGAAGCCGACCGCCCCACAGGGGCTGAATACGATCGCTATGTATACCTGGTGCGCCTGTTCGCCGAAGCAGGCTACGACGAAGCGCGCATTCGGGAAGCGTGCCCGTTCCTGGTGCAAGACGTGCTGTTTAACACCTTGCTTTGCCAGGCCGAGCAGGACCTGGCAGAAATTGCGTCGGTGCTGGGCGAAGATCCGGAGCCGTTTCGCCAGCGGGCACGTCGGGTCGCCGAGGCCGTCAACCGATGCCTCTGGGATGAACAGCGGGCGTTGTATTTCGACTATGATCTGGGCGTGAGCCAGCGAATCTGGGTGCGCATGGCCGCCTGCTTTACGCCCCTGTTTGCCAGCATTCCTGATGGACTCCAGGCGGCCCGGCTGGTCAGTCATCTGGAGGCTTCCGGCTTTTTTAACTGGGACGGTTCACGATATTCGGTGCCCAGTTATGACCCGAATGGACTGGGCTTTTCACCCGTGCAATACTGGCGCGGACCGGTCTGGATCAACATTAACTGGCTGCTGATCGAGGGGCTTGCCCGGTACGGCTACACAGAACATGCGGCCCATCTCTGCCGCACCGTGCGCCTGCTGGTCGAGCGTCACGGCTTTTACGAATACTACCATCCGTACACAGGTGAAGGGCACGGCTCGGAGCAGTTTTCCTGGACAGCAGCGCTGGTGTTGGATCTTCTGGCTCGTCGGCCTACCTGGATGCAGTGGGGCGTGCGTTCGACGCGGCGCCGCGCCGTGGCCTGAACGGAAAGTCCGCCAGGCTGTTAAAAAGAAAGCTGCGTTTCTAATGGAAAGAAAACAGCCATGGCGGCATTGCGCTTTGTCAAGGTGCACGACTATCTCTGGGAAATCCCTAAAGCGGGTGGCATGCGGGTGCCCGCCCGCATTTATGCGAGCGAAAGGATCTTGCGCGAGCTAAAGGAAGATCAGGCGCCCCAGCAGGCGGTCAACGTGGCCCATTTGCCGGGTATTGTCAAGTACTCGCTGGCGATGCCCGACATTCACTGGGGCTATGGCTTTCCCATTGGCGGCGTGGCCGCATTTGATCTGGAAGAAGGGGTAATCTCGCCCGGAGGGGTGGGCTACGACATTAACTGCGGCGTGCGGCTACTGGCCAGCCGGTTGACTTATGAGGAGGTGGCTCCCCACCTGGAGCGACTCGTCGATATTCTTTTCCGGCGGGTTCCTACAGGGGTTGGGGCTGCCGGAGCGCTCAAAGTGTCGCGCCAGGAGCTGCGGCGCGTGGCTGTCGAAGGGGCCCACTGGGCCGTACGTCAGGGCTTCGGTTCCGAAACAGATCTGGCCTTTATTGAGGAAAGCGGACGCATGGAGGGCGCTGATCCGGATGCTGTGTCGGAACGCGCCTATGAACGCGGTCGCGATCAACTCGGTACGCTGGGCTCGGGCAACCACTTCCTGGAGGTCGGCTACGTGGCGCAAATTTTCGATGACGAAGCCGCCCGGGTGCTAGGGCTTTTTCCCGGACAGGTGACCGTTATCATTCACACGGGATCCCGGGGCTTTGGTTATCAGATCTGTGATGACTATCTGGCGATTATGGACCGCGCATTGGCCAAATATCACATTCGCCTGCCCGATCGCCAGCTTGCTTGCGCGCCGCTGCGCTCACCAGAAGGACAGCAGTACCTGGCGGCCATGCGTTGCGGCATCAATTTCGCCTTTGCCAACCGCCAGATCATTGCACATAACACGCGCAAGGCGTTTGCCGAAGCGCTGGGCATGCGAGAAGAAGAGGTGGGGCTGCGGACGGTTTACGAGGTCGCCCATAATATTGCCAAGATTGAAGAACACACCATCGATGGCGAGCAGCGGCGCGTCTGCGTGCATCGCAAGGGTGCCACCCGGGCCTTTCCGCCAGGGCATCCACAAATTCCGGCCGCCTATCGAAGCATAGGACAGCCCGTGCTGATACCTGGCGATATGGGCCGCTACTCTTATGTGCTGATCGGCACGGAACAGGCCATGCAAGAGACTTTTGGCAGCACGTGTCATGGAGCTGGCCGACAGCTCAGTCGAAGAAAGGCCAAGAAGGTAGCCAGTGGACGCCGCGTTGCCGACGAACTGCGTGCCCAGGGGATCATTGTGCGCGGCGCCAGCCTGCGAACCATTAATGAGGAAATCCCGGAGGCCTATAAGGATGTAGCGGAAGTGGTTGAGGTGTGCCATCAGGCAGGTATCTCACGCAAAGTGGCGCAACTTCGACCCATCGGATGCATCAAGGGATGAAAAGCTACAAGGGGATCCCGTTATGGGATCCCCTTGCGCGTGCTCCCTCATCCCGGCTTCCGGCGCGGGACGGGTCGATCACCCCCCTGTTCTGTGATAAAACAAAGAGCATGCCATTCAGGAAGGCATGTAAAAGCATATAGTCCGACCGGGGGCTGTGCAGACAAGCAACGCGGCGGCGCAGCGCGTGCGCATTTCAGAAGTGCCAGCGCATTTTCAGGCCGGCGCCGGCCGCTGAGACGTGAGGGCGCACAACCGGCGCATCGGGAGCGGTAGGAACAGGATAAAGCAGCGCATCCAGATAGCTATATGCCCATACAGCGCCCAGCCCCATGAGCAATCCATTGCGGATCTTAAACCAGCGGTTGGCTGTCTGATAACGCTTTTCAATGTCATCGGGATTGGTTGCGCGCCGGTAGCGGTTGTGGGCGCGTTCGTACTGCAGATGGGCGGTAAGGCTGCTTCCGAGCAGCAGCCCCCAGCTTCCGGTCAGGAGCCATCCTTTTAGGCGTTGCCCTTTGTAGCGTTGGCCCCAGCCGGGCACCAGCAACGAGCGCAGGGCGGCGGCAGGTCGCAGATCTGGCTGCACTACGTAGCGAATAACCCCTTCGGGCGAAGCAGCAACCGACGGGGCAGCGTGCATTTCCTGGCGAATTTCTTCAAAGAAAGCCCGGACCTTGGGGGAGGCCAGCACCGGATCAAGCTGAAGGCCGGGGTTCAACGACAGGGCTGCTTCAAAGTGGCGCCGCGCTTCGGTGGTTTCGTTGCGCGAAATGGCCACCAGCGCAAGCACCGTGTGCAGTTCGACCAGTTGGTCTGGAGTAAACTGGCGGTAGTTGGCAAGAGCGCGCTGGGCCAGGCTATCGGCCCGGTCGTAGTCCAACGCCTGATAGGCCTGCCAGACTGCCTGAAGGAGCTGCGCCGGCCTGGGAATCGGCTGGGCATAACCGAATGAGCTCGGCAGCATTCCTGCGAGGATCAATAGCCAACAGCGTACGGCCCGGCGCATACGTTTAGCGAGTCCGAATCAGCAGACGTTCATGTTGGTAGGGCCCCTGCCGCAGACGTACCAGATAAACGCCGGCGGGCACGGGATGTCCCGCTGCGTCAAGACCTGTCCAGAAGAGCGTGTGCTGGCCCGGCGGAAGCGGCTGATTCAGCAGCCGGGTGACCAGGCGTCCCAGCAGGTCGTATACCTCCAGTTGCACCAGCGCACCGGGCAAACGCGTGCTGACGCGAAACGTCAGGGTAACCTGCTCGCGGAACGGTTGCGGATAAGGCAGCGCCAGCTCAAAGTCGGCAGGTAAGGTAAGAGCTTCCCGCGGCGTCAGGACGGCCGCAGCGGCGGCTTCAGCCGTACGCAACGGATAACCGTCGCGCTGATTCAGGCCTCCAAAAACAAACACGGTATCGTTATGCACCACGGCGGCAAAGCTAAGGCGAGCTTGCAGCAGGGGAGGACGCTCGCGAAACTCTGCAGCTCTCTCCATGAACTGCACAGCATAAACGTTGGGCAACGGGGTTTCCCGGTCACCAAGTCCTCCAAGCAGAATAATTTTGTTCTGATAGGGCAGGGCGGCTCCAGCCCACCATACCTGGGGGAGGGTAGCGCCTAAAGGCGTGACCTCGCTGGTGGTCGGGCGAAAACGTTGAATCAAGGCGACCGGAATGTTTTTGCTGAGCCCGCCAAAAACATAGATATCTTCGCCCAGAAGTGCTGCGGCTGCAAACGCAACGGCATGTGGTAGACGGGCTCTAAGTTGCCACTCATCTTGTTGCGAATCATAGACTTCAATCGTATTCAGGGGGACCGGTTGCCTGCCCACTCGATCAACCATTTGTGCCTCGCGCGACAGCCCCCCAATTGCATAGATGCGGTCTTTGAAAGCTACGGCTACTAGGCCGTAGCGCGCCTCTTCCAGCGACGCCACCTCTTCCCAACCTGTTTTCGGATGAAAGACCAGCACATCGTCGGTGGCTTCAGCGTGGGCCAGCGTGTCTCCTTCCAGTCCGCCGATCAGATAGATGCGACCGTTCAGCACCACAGCCGCTGCATAGGCCCGCGGGTCATCCAGATGGGGCAGGTCACGGATCCAGGTGCGGCGAACCGGATCGTAGGCTTCAACAGTAGTTAGCAAGGCACCGTCTGCACCGATCCCGCCGATTACGTAAAGGTAGCCGTTCAATACCGCCGCAGCGGCTGCGTACCGGGGCGTTGGCATCGGGGGCACTTCGCGCCAGACCTGCCCGCGCACCGGCAGCACGATCAGCACCAGACTGCATAACATCAGGACCCGCATGGCATGTCTATTTCTTGCGCACCGTTGTGGCAGCGGCTGCGCAAGTTTTGCGCAAAAAATAAGGTACTTCCTGAAGAAAGCTGGCATGTACACCATTGGTTAGACAATTAGTGTTCCGGCTATCGACGTCGCTGCAGTAGATCGATGCGCAACGTCTGCTCGGTACCCGCCTGAAGCTGGAGCAGCGTATCATAGGCACCCAGTTCTGGATGCACCAGCCGCAGGCGATGCAATCCGGGCGGCAGGATAAACGGCTGTTCTTGGGGAGGGATAGCGTCGTAGTACCGATCATCAATGTACACATGGGCCCAGGGATGGACCTCCAGCCACAGACGGGCAACCTGCATCCAGAGTGAGACCGCAACCAGGGTGTCCTGGCCTGGCTGAAGTGCCAGGTTCAGTCGATAAGGCGGAAATTCTGGGTTATAGAAGTGGAGCGTATAGCTGCCGGGAGAAAGTTCCAGGGGATAATCCAGGGGCGTGGCGCCCAGCGAGTCGAGCCCCTCGGCGTGTTCCAGCATTACATAGGCCCATGGCGTAACCTCCAGACGAAGCCGGGCGGGTTCCGGGGATAGATTGGAGGGAGGAGGCGGCCCGAGCGTGGCTCGGGCGGTGTCGGTGGCTGCGGTGGTCGATTGCTCCACTTCAGGGGGAGCAGGTGGCGGGGGAGCGGCAGGCTGCTCGGCAATGCGTTGGGGCAGGGTGTCGGGCTGAGGGTGCTGTTCGGTCGGCCGTGGTTCGGTAAAGGACGGAGCCGTCAGCGACTCTGCCGGAGCAGGTGGTCGGGGAGAAAAAGCCGACGCGGAAGGGGCCGCATTGTTCGGATCGGGGGGTTGGAGTTGCCATACCAGAAGCACCAGGCCAAGCAAGACGATGGTAGCGGCAGCGGCGCCTGGCAGCCATTGGCGTCGACGTGTGGGACGGGGAGTAGCGGGCGGTGTTGACGGAGGAGCAGGCGAGGCAGCTCGCTCGAAAAAGGCTTCGGGATTTTCGACATAGGCAGCCAGGTCTTCGGCGGTGGCATGCAGGTCGGGTTGATGGCGCAAGGCTTCCAGGTCTTTAAGCAGCGCAGCCGCATCTGCGTAGCGCGTTTCGGGCCGTTTGGCCAGCAAGCGGGCGCAAAGGGCTACTACCTCTTCCGGCACGGCAGCAAGGGAACGCAGGCGGGGGATAGGATCGTGATGGAGCAAGGCATCGAAGATTTCGCCGGGTGCTTCGCCAGGAAAGGCCGGAACTCCTGTCAGCATTTCAAAAAGCGTGGCGCCGAGGGCAAATAGATCAGCAGCCGGTCCGGGCGCTTCTCCGAGCACTTGTTCCGGGGCCAGGTAGCCGGGCGTGCCTCGTATTTCCCCCTGCCCCCCCTGGGTAAGCAGGGAAGCCATGCCGAAGTCGGTCAGCTTGACCTGGCCTTCGAAGGAAATCAGGATATTGGCCGGTTTGAGGTCGCGGTGCAGCACGCCCTTTTCATGCGCCGCCTTCAGGCCACGGGCAACTTCGGCAGCGATGTATAGGGCCAGGGCAGGGGGCAGGGGGCCACGCGTAAGGAGTTCGCGCAGCGAAACCCCTTCGACAAACTCGGTAGCGAAATAGACGTGCGGTCCCTCCCGTCCAAAAGCATAAACGGCTACGACGTTTGGGTGCTGGACGCGCGCAGCCAGCCGGGCTTCTTCCTCAAAGCGCTGCACGAACGTGGCATCGTCGGCTAGTTCCGGCCGCAGAATTTTGAGCAGGACGAAACGATCCAGCGACGCCTGATAGGCTTTGTAAACCGTGGCCGTGGGGCCGGAAGCCAGCTCCGCAAAGGGTTGCAGATCACCTATGCGTTCTGGACGTCCCATTCCTTCAGTTTATAATGCAGCCAGCGACGCGACACGCCCAGCACGCGCGCCGTTTCGGAAATGTTGCCCCCGTGTCGTTTGAGCGTGCGCAGCACAACGCGGCGCTCAACTTCCTTCAGGGGAAGATCGGGCTCGAAAGGATCCTGCGCGTCGGGCAACTCCGGCAACCGCAGATCTTCCGGCGTGATCAGTTCTCCGCGCGCCAGCACAACGGCGCGTTCGATGGTGTTTTCAAGTTCGCGAACGTTGCCGGGCCAGTGGTAGCGTTCCATTAGTTCCAGGGCTTCCGGCGTAAACCCTTTAATGTGGGCTCGTTTTTTGACGGCATACTTATCCAGGAAATGATGGGCCAGCAGGGGAATATCACCCCGTCGGTGGCGCAGCGGGGGGACCGTGATCTGGATAGTGTTCAGCCGGTAGTAGAGATCTTCGCGGAAGGTGCCCTGCTGCACCAGCTCACGCAGGGGTTTGTTGGTGGCCGAGATAACTCGGACGTCCACACGGCGCACCTGGGTGTCGCCCACGCGTCGAATCTCACCTTCCTGAAGCACGCGCAGCAGGGCCGTCTGCATGCGGGGACTCAAGTCGCCGACTTCGTCCAGAAACACCGTGCCTCCGTCGGCCACTTCAAAGAGCCCTTTTTTGTCGGACAGCGCGCCCGTGAAGGCGCCTTTCTTATAGCCAAACAGTTCGCTTTCCAGAAGCTCGTCGGGGAGGGAGCCGCAGAAAACAACGACGAAAGGTTTGTTTTTGCGTTCGCTGTTATAGTGGATGGCGCGCGCGATCAGTTCTTTACCGGTGCCGCTTTCCCCTTCAATCAGGATGGTCGCGTCGGTGTCCAGCACGCGCGCCATCGTATCGAACACCTCCCGCATGGCCGGGCTCTGGCCCACAATCTCGTCGAAGCCATGCAACCGTTGGATTTCGCTACGCAGCCGTCGGTTTTCATCGCGCAGGCTCTGGTAGAGCTGGGCATTTTCAATCGCAATGGCTGCCTGGTGGGCAAAGGCTTCGAGAAAAGGCAGGTTGTCCCGGGTAAAGCGGCCACGTTGCGAAAGGCTATCAAGATAAATGGCCCCGATCAGTCGCTCCTTAATGCGCAAGGGGACGCAGGCAATTGATTGAATGCGCTGCACCACAATGCTTTCCGCCTTTCCGTAGCGTTCGTCTTGCTGGGCTTCGTAGACCAGTACGGGTTCCCCGCGGCGGAGCACTTCATGCACTACGCTGGTCGAGATGCGTACCAGTTCACCCAGTTGCCGTTCGGTAAAGTTGCGCTGGCTTCGGATAGCGAAGCCTTCAGGGTGCTGCGGAGCCTTCAGCAGAATAAAGCCACGCTCAGCTTCCAGCGTCTCCATGGCAATTTCCAGCACCTTCTCCAGCACCGCTTCCGGATCGCGAAGCGTGTTGATCGTCTGGGCAATTTCGACCAGGGCTTCCAGTGAAGTTCGGGAGGTCGGGGGAGCGCTCATGGCACCTGAAATCCTGCTTCCTTAGAGCGACTACGATTACCAAAAGTATCGACCACAGAAACCGTCCAGTAATATACGCCGGAGGCCAGCGGTTGCGGCACGCGTATGGAATCTTGGGATGCCGGCAGACCGGTAAGGGTCAGCACGGGAATGTCCAGGTCTGCCTCGCGCCGCACCAGATCAATGCGGTAGGTGAAGGAGAAGGGTAGCGCAATAGGTTCCCACCGGAGTACAGGGCGAGTAGTGTCGACTGTAGCCAGCCCGCGTGGACGCAACGCGACTGGCACGTCTTCGATGACTCGGACGAGCTGAAACGCAGGGGTGTAGACTGTGTCTCCTGTGCGGTCATAGGCACCCAAGTACAATGGGTAGCCTAACAGGTCGTGCAAGGAATTTACCGGCAGCTCTTGCTGGAGCAACGCTTTAAAAAAGCGACCGGCCGGTTGGACGGCCTGAAGCGTGTCGGCAAAATTTAGCGCAGGTATGTGCAGCCACACGCGCATCACGTCGCGCACGTCGTCTGGATCGGTAACAATGGCTTCGATTTCCAGACGGTACAGATCGGTGGCAGGCCACCAGCGGCTGATGTGGACGGTAACGGCTGCGTACGCAGTGAAGCGAGGCAGGGCGTTGAGGCGAAGCGTTACGGTGCGCGTCTGACCGGCTGTGATGGCAACCCGCAGCGTGTCCTGGAGCGCCCGAAAACCTTGCGCCTGGACTTGCAGGTAGTACGAGCCAGGCGGAAGTGCCTCAAAGACAAAGCGCCCGTCTGGTCCTGTATAGGCCAGCCTTCCTTCCTGGAGCGAGTCGGTAGCGGGGAGCAGGCGTACGGGGACGTCTGCCAGCGGGGGATAGGGCGGATAAAGCCGAGTAACCCAGCCTTCCAGACGGCCCCGCGGCTCATAACGGTCCGATTTCGGATCCAGAGGATTGTCTCGGGGCAGGTCACCCAGGCATCCGGCCCACAGGAGCAGGCCAGGCAGTATAAGCAGGTAATGCCTTGGCATCCACTGCATAGCAACACGCAGGCTCAAGAGCTGCACCGCTGTTCTCGCGTCAGGATACGAACTGGGCTGAGACAGGACAAGGGTTGGGGGCAGTGCGCAGCCAGACTACCGGAAGAAAATCGCCCGCTGCCGAAAGGTCGGTTCAGGCAGCGCTGGCGTGGACGCCAGAGAAGACGATTTTGACGTAATTTGGTATGCATAAATTTTTGCAGCGTGCTTGCGTGAGCAGAGCATCTAAGCCGAGAGCCACTATCAGATGGGGACGTTTCACCACGTATTCCACTTCAATGATTCTGTTATCGGACGAAGGTTTAGATTTTCGAGGAAAGAACGCAAACGTAAGCTGGCGGCGCAGCGTCTCAGGCGCGCTATTCTTTGCGCTGCGCATTCAGAGGAAGACGTGGCAAGGCGGCGCTCCGGGACACTAATCAAAAGATTTGTATATTGGAGCGGAATAAATGGCCTACCAGACCGGGAGTTATGAAACGTTTCGCGGTGCACCTATGGCTGAGCTTACTGCTGGCCGGGTGTAATGGAACCAACAGCCAGCCCGTTCCAGAACGCCTGGCGTGCGATCCAGACAATGGCGGCCTCACGTTGCCCGAAGGGTTTTGCGCGCTGGTGGTCGCCGACAACATTGGGCGTGCGCGACACATTGTTGTGCGCGACAACGGAGACATCTATGTGGCCTTGATGCGTCTGCAGAACGGCCATGGCATTGCGGCCCTGCGCGATACCACGGGCGATGGCCGGGCCGACCTTATTGCCTATTTCGGGGAGGTTCCGGGGACCGGCATCGATATCTGGAATGGATATCTTTACTTTGCGCCGGATACGGCATTGCTGCGCTACCGGCTTATCGAGGGTGCCTTGTTGCCCCAGGAGCCTCCGGAGCTGGTGGCTGGAGGGCTGCCGGAGCGGCGGCAGCATGCGGCCAAGACCTTTGCCTTTGATCAAGCAGGCTATGTGTACATAAACATCGGGGCTCCTTCCAATGCCTGCCAGGCGCGAGATCGGCAGCGCGGCGTACCCGGCATGGATCCCTGTCCCCTTCTAGAGCGCTACGGCGGTATCTGGCGTTTTCGCGCCGATGTGCTGGGCCAGCGGCAGGCGGATGGTACGCGGTACGCGACCGGCATCCGCAATGCAGTGGCCATTGCCTGGAATCCTTTTGCCAACGCGCTTTATGTGGTGCAGCATGGGCGTGACCAGCTCAACACGCTCTGGCCGGAATATTTTGACGCTGAAGATAATGCCAACCTGCCGGCAGAAGAGTTTTTCCGGGTAGACGAGGGAGATGACTTTGGGTGGCCCTACTGCTACTACGACCCATTCCAGAACAAGAAGGTGCTGGCTCCTGAGTATGGAGGCGACGGAAAAACGGTCGGGCGCTGCGACCAGTTTGAGGATCCGATCGTGGCGTATCCGGCCCACTGGGCACCCAACGACCTGATCTTTTATGACGGCACGCAGTTCCCTGAGCGGTATCGAGGGGGGGCCTTCATCGCCTTTCACGGTTCCTGGAACCGTGCGCCCCTGCCCCAGGCCGGGTATAACGTCGTCTTTCAGCCTATGAACCCCGACGGTACGCCGGCCGGCGACTGGGAAGTGTTTGCCGACGGGTTTGCCGGGACGGACACGATCCGAAGCACAGGGGATGCCCGGCATCGGCCTATGGGGCTGGCGATCGGACCGGACGGCTCGCTTTACATTAGCGACTCGCGGCGCGGCCGCATCTGGCGCGTGCTGTACCAGGGAACGTGAAGGGGTTTTACTTCCTGAAGCGATCTCTAACCGGGATTTGCTCAACGAGCGTTGCCGTCCAGTGAAACAGGTGCAGGGGCTTCTGGGGCCGCAACGGCGCCGGTCGGCAAAACAACGCGTACCGTTGTCCCCTGGCCCGGCTCAGCCTCCAGCGTGAGTTGGCCCCGGTGCAACGCCACGATACGGGCAACCAGGGTCAGGCCCAGGCCATGTCCCTCGATGCCAGTGGTGGTGGAAGGCACCCGGTAAAAGCGTTCGGTGACGTGGGGCAGGGCATCGCGTGGAATGCCGACTCCGGTATCCTGAACTTCAAAGATGACCTGCGTCTTGGTTTTTCGAACCGTAACGTGGATGCGTCCGTGCGGCGTGTATTTAACGGCGTTATCCAGGAGGTTGCGGACCACTTCCTGCAGCAGCGTTTCGACCCCGTAAAGCAGCGCGTCGGGCGTTAACGAGGCAGTGAGCGCAACGCCTCGGTCGGCAGCCCGGGTCGCAAAGTGTTCGTGCTCCCGAGCGACCAGGGCAGCAAAGTCGACGGGCGCAAAGGGGAACGAGGTGCCGGGTTGATCCAGACGGCTCAGCAACAGCAGATGTTGCACCAGGACGCTCATCTGCTCGGCCTGATGGCGAATCTTGCGCAGCGTTTCCCGGTAGCTGTCTGCAGAGCGAGGGCGGCGCAGCGCCAGTTCGGCCTGGCCCTGCAGGATGGCCAGCGGCGTTTTCAGTTCATGTGCCGCGTTAGCCGTAAAGCGACGCAGCTCCTCAAACGCCTGATGCAGGCGGCGCATGAGCTGGTTGAGTGCTTCCAACAGTTGGGCCGTTTCGCGATCAAGGGGTTCGGGAAGCTGAATTGGCTCATGCAGGCGATCTGCAGAAAGATGGGCCGTCTTTTGGGCCAGTTGTTCTAGCGGACGAAGAACGCGCCGGCTGGTGACGCTCAGTGTTCCCAGGATCAGGCCGGAGAGTAGCAGCCAGATCACAAAAATGCCCACGCCAAGCTGACGATATAGCGAGATGAAACCTGGCTCCAGGCGGGCTACCTGAATCGCTCCCAGATAGCGTTGCTCGGCATCATATAGCGGATAGACCAGATAGTACAGTCGATAGGTGTCTACTTGAAACGTGCGCAGCGGCTGCCAGAAGGGTTCGTGCGCAACAGGAGGATGCAGCAGCACTTCCGGATAGCGATCGGACAGCCGCGAAATATTCTCTGATTGATGCACCAGGCGCCCTCGGGCATCGAAGACCTGCAAGAAGTAGGGATCCACGTGCCGCTCAAGCAGCCGATGATGCGGCTCGTCCCAGTAATAGGCCGTAACGACTAACTTCCCTTTTTGAACAATGCGACTGGCAACGAGCTGAATTTCCGTGCGCAGCGGAAGCCGCGCCATTTCATTGATCCAACTGTAGGCGACAAACCAGGCCAGCAAGCCCAGCAAAGCCAGGGCGCCGATCAGCGTGCCGCCGCTTTGCACAAGCAGCCGCCGATGAAAGGATGGACGCGCGCGTGTCTGCATGAGTTATTCTTCAGCCGGTTCGTACCGATAGCCTCTACCCCAGACGGTCACAATGCGACTCCGGCAACCTGCCTCCTGCAGTTTTCGGCGCAGGTAGCTGACGTAGACTTCAACCAGATTGGTGCCATGGTCGAAGTCGTGGCCCCACACTTCGCGGTACAGTTGCAGGCGCGAAAGGGCCTGGCGCGGATGCTGCATGAAGTGCGCCAGCAGATCGAATTCGCGCGGGGACAGAGAAAGCGGATGAGTGCCACAGGAAGCCGTGCGGGCGCGCAGGTCGAGCACCAGCGAACCGTCGCGGAGCACGTGGCGAGACGGGGAATGCGCACTTCGACGCAAAAGGGCTTCCATGCGGGCCAGCAGTTCTTCAAAAGCAAAAGGCTTGGGCAGGTAGTCGTCGGCCCCTGCCCGCAGACCTCGAACCCGATCCTCTACCGCATCGAGCGCGGTTAGCATCAGAATAGGCAGGGCTGGCCAGCGGCTGCGTACCTGACGGCATACCTCGACGCCGTCCATGCCCGGTAACCGGACGTCCAGCACCAGCAAGGCCGGTTGCTTGCGCTCCAGACGCGCCAACGCCTCCTCGCCGGTAAGCACCCATTCAACCGTATAGCCCTCTTCCTCCAGCCCCTGTTGGAGCAAAGAAGCCATCTCGGCTTCGTCTTCAACCAGAAGGATGGGGGTCACCATTGCCGTAAAAGCTGGCTGTTTTTTGTGTTATACGCAGAGCGCTTGTCTTAGACCTCGTGTCGCCCACTTTTAAAAAAAGGCTCAGGTGTCCTTAAGGGTTTTCTAAGAACTAAAAGAGAAAATTTTTCGATTCTAGTAGCACATTGTTTATGGTATTGAAGTGACCTTTCAATGCGTACATCAGGCTTTACGTGGTTGCTGTTGCTGTGGAGCGTGAGTGCCTGCCAGAAGGCACCGGTGGAGGCGTTGCTTCCAGGGACCATTGGCGTCCCCCCTTCCCTGCAGTCGGCTGCAGAGACGGCCGCCCCGCGCATTGTGCGGCTTGATTCGGCGCAGCGGCGCGTGCTGCAGGTGCAGACCGTTCCGGTGGCCTATCGGCATGCTACGTACACGGTCAGCATACCGGGTGAAGTATATCCGGCGCCGGGTCGGATGGCTCAGGTAGCTACGCCTATCGACGGGCGGGTTGTGCGCCTACATGTTCACGATGGCGAGTGGGTAGAAGCCGGTCAGGTGCTGCTGGAGCTGGAGAGCCTTTCGTTTGCCGAGCTGGTCTCGGCTTTTCTGCAGGCGCAAGCAGAAGAGACCTATCTAAAACGTCAGGTGGCGCGCCTTCGCCAACTGGTGGCCGAACAACTTACGCCCCAGAGCACGCTGGATCAGACTGAAGCCGACTATTTGCGTGCGCAGGCGCGTCGCCAGGCGGCTGCGGTGCGGTTGCGGGCGCTGGGTATTACACCCGAAGCCGCTCAGCAGTGGGGACAGCATGAGCGACCTCTGCTCCCGCTTCGCGCTCCCATTGATGGCTACGTAGACCAGCACCAGGTGGAGTTAGGGCAGGCGGTTCGTGCGCATCAGACCCTCATGACCCTGGTTAATCCGACCCGCGTGCACATTCGAGGCTTTCTGTCACCCGACGATGCACTCGGGCTGCAGCCTGGCGACTCCGTCACCCTGGTGCTAGAAGTTCCTGATTCACTGACCCTCCAGGCAGAGGTGCATACCATCAATCCGGCTCTTGATCCAGAGAATCGCGCGGTGGTTGTCAACATTCTGGCGGACACCCGGCAGGGATGGCCGCGGCCCGGACAGAGCGTGCGCCTGTGGATTCGGCTGCGGACGCCTCGCCCGGTCTATATCGTACCGCTGGAGGCCCTGACGTACGACGGGCAGCAGGCCATTGTTTTTGTGCAGCAGGCGCCCGGCGCCTATGAAGTGCGCCCCGTTACCGTGTGGCGTACCGATGCGCGACAGGCGCTGCTGCTGGAAGGAGTTCGAGCAGGGGAGGTGGTAGCCGTCCATCCGGTCTTCAGTCTGAAAGCGCTGATGCGCTATGCTGAATTTGCCGAGGAGTAAGCCATGCTGCACCGCCTGATCGACTTTAGCTTTCGGCAACGGTTCGTCGCGTTGAGCCTGGTGGCCTTGATGGCCTTTGGAGGAGTGGTAGCGCTTCAGCGCATTCCCATTAACTCGCTGCCGGATGTAACGCCGGTCCAGGTGCTCATTATCACCAAGGCCGGTCGCTACTCTCCTTACGATGTGGAGCAACTGGTCAGTTTTCCGATTGAGACCGCCATGACAGGGCTGCCGCGCGTCCGGGAGGTGCGCTCGATCAGCCAGTTTGGCCTGTCGGCGGTTACGGTTGAGTTTGAAGAGGGGACCGACATTTACTTTGCGCGTCAACTGGTGGCCCAGCGGTTGCAGGACGTGCGCGATCAGCTTCCCCCTGATGTCTCCCCACCCCAGTTAGGACCCATCTCAACAGCGCTGGGTGAAATCTACCAGTACGTGGTGCGCGGCGACGGCTATTCGCTCACCGAACTACGGGAAATCCAGGACTGGATCATTGCGCCCCAGCTTCGGGCGGTGCCTGGGGTAACTGAAGTAAACAGTTTTGGGGGATTCGTTAAGCAATATGAGGTCATTGTTGATCCAGAGCAGCTCCGCGCGCTTCGCTTAAGCCTGCGCGACATCATTGAGGCTATTGCGCGCAATAATAGTGTTTCGGGTGGGAACTACCTGGAGCATAATCAAGAGCAGTACATTATTCGCGGTTTCGGGCAAATCCGAAGCACGGACGATTTAGAACGCATTATTGTAGCGCGACGCGGCAAACGGCCGATCTACCTGCGGGATGTGGCCCAGGTGCGCCTGGGACGGCAGATCCGTCAGGGAGCGGTTACGCAGGATGGAAAGGGAGAAGTCGTCACGGGCATCGTGATGATGCTGCGGGGTGAAAATGGCCGCGAAGTCATACGACGCGTCGAAGCAAAGATTGAGGAAATCAATCCCCGGCTGCCTCCGGGCGTTCGCATCGAAAAATTCTACGACCAGTCCGACCTGATTCAACGCACAACGAGCACAATCACAGAGAACCTGCTGGAAGGCGGCTTTCTGGTCATTGCTGTACTGCTGTTGTTGTTAGGAGAAATCAAGGGCGCGCTGATCGTTGCCTCGGTCATTCCGCTTTCCATGCTGTTTGCCTTTATTGGCATGCGGGCTTTTGGGCTGGCTGCCAATCTGATGAGCCTGGGCGCCATTGATTTTGGCATGATCGTCGACGGCTCGGTTGTGATGATCGAGCACATGGTGCACCGGCTAGAGCAGGAGCCTAAAGGGCAGAGGCGATGGGCGGTTTTGCGTCAGGCAGCGCATGAGGTGGCCCGGCCGATCTTTTTCGGGGTGCTGATAATTCTGATGGTCTATGTGCCGATTGCCACCTTCCGCGGCATGGAGGGCATTCTCTACCGGCCCATGGCGATTACCGTGGCATCGGCGGTATTTGGCTCACTTCTGCTGGCACTGGTGTACGTGCCGGCCGTTGCCACACTGGTGTTTAGGAAAGGCGTGCGCCTGCGGCGCAACTACGTAATGGACTGGCTGCGCCCGCGCTGCCGACGCTTTCTGGAAAAGAGTCTGGATCGCCGCAAGACAACCCTGGCCGTTGCGTTGCTGGTATTCGGGGGAGCCCTGGCATTGCTGCCCTTTCTGGGGACTGAATTTCTGCCCGAGCTGGATGAAGGCTCCATTTTGATTGAGGAAGTGCGCATGCCCAGCGTTACGCTCGAAACCTCGGTGGAAAATGCCAACTGGCTGGCCGGACAGCTGATTCGGCATATTCCAGAAATTCAAACCGTTGTCCCCAAAACCGGTCGCAGTGATCTGGCCAACGACTGGATGGGCGTGCACCAGACCGATGTCTGGATCATTCTCAAGCCCCGCGACCAGTGGCGGCCCGGTATGACCAAGGAGAAAATTATCGAACAGATTCGGCCCTTCCTTGAGACGGAGCCTGGCCTGGCCTATAACTTCACGCAACCAATCGCCATGCGCGTCGATGAGCTGACCTCGGGCGTCAAAAGCGACATTGCCGTCAAGCTGTACGGCGAAAATCTGGACACCCTGGCGGCGATAGCAGCGCGCATCGCGCGGTTGCTACCCGATCTGCCAGGTACGGATAATTTCTACGTGGAGAAGTTTGCCGGGCAACCCTATCTGAACATTGAAATTGACCGCGAAGCCATTGCCGCCTTTGGCCTGAACGTCGAAGAGGTGCAGCAGGTCATTGAAGCCGGCCTGGGCGGTGCACCGGCCGGACAGGTGTTTGAAGGGCAGCGACGGTTTGACATTGTGGTGCGCTTTCCGGAAGCCTATCGGAATAACTTTGAGGCGATCATGGAAGCGCCGGTAGCGCTGCCGGGCGGTGGTACTATTGCCCTGCGCCGGGTGGCCCATATCCGAGCCGAAGAAGGCCCCCGGGAGATCGCCCGTGAAAATGGCTGGCGGCGGTTGGTTGTGGGCATCAACATCAAAGACATCGATATAGGAACCTATGTGTCGAATCTGAAGCGGGCTATTGAAACGCAGGTGCAACTACCTCCCGGGGTTTTTCTGGAGTATGGCGGCACGTTTGAAAACCAGCAACGGGCCATGCGCCACTTGTATGTGGCGGTGCCGCTTGCGCTGCTCATCATTATCGGGCTGCTCTACTTGATGTTCGGGCAGATGCGCTACCCTCTGATGATTCTCTCCGTGCTGCCGCTGGCGCTGGCCGGTGGCGTGTTTGCCTTATGGTTGCGGGGCATGTATCTGTCGATTTCGGCAGCCGTTGGTTTCATTGCCCTTTTCGGAGTAGCTGTGCTGAACGGCGTGGTGCTGGTTGCCCATTTAAATGCCCTCCGACGGCAGGGAATGGGCGTGCGAGCGGCCGTACTGCAGGGGGCTACAGATCGGCTGCGGCCGGTGCTGATGACAGCTCTGGTAGCTAGCCTGGGTTTTGTCCCGATGGCTTTTAATACCGGGCCGGGCTCTGAAGTGCAGCGGCCGCTGGCGACCGTCGTAATCGGTGGGCTGATTACGGCCACGCTGCTCACGCTGCGCGTGTTGCCGACCATCTATGATTGGCTTGAGCGCGACGACCGGCCGCCCCGTGGCCCCGAACCGGAATGGGAGGAAGACGGGCAGGTGGCTACGCCTTCGCCTGCTCATGCTCGGACGTAACCCGGAGATGGTAATGTTAGCCTGGCTGTTTGGATTGGGGATACTGCTCAGCGCTGCACCTGATTGGTCGGCAGCAGACGACGCTCCAGATACGCTGGGCATTCGAGAAGCCCTGACCCTGGCGTTGCAGCACCATCCCCAACTGCAAGCGCTTCGCGCCCGGCAGGATGTGCTGCGCGGACGCCGGCTGCAGGCGTACGGCATCGAAAGTCCGCAGCTTTACTTCTTTCGCGAGGGAATAGGAAGTGACCGCACGTTTGCCGAACAGCGCTGGACGTTGGTGCAACGGTTTGACTTTCCTCTGGTTGTCTATTATCGATTGCAAACCAATCGGTTGGAAGGCCAGGCGCTGGAGGCCGAGCTGCAGGCCCTGGCTGCGCATATCCGGGCGCAGGTAAAGCGTGCCTATACCGAAGTGCTTTATGCCCAGGAGCTGGTGCATCTGCGGGAGGAAGAGGTAGCGCTCCTCAGCCAGCTTAAAGAGGCCGCTCAGGCTCGGGTGGCAGCCGGGCTGGCTACCGATCTGGAAGTGGGGCGCACCGAAATTCAACTGGCCGACGCGCACTCGCGGCTGGAAATCGCACGGCGCGACTTTTTGCAGGCGCGCTATGCGCTGTTTCGGGCAATCGGGCTTGATCCCGAAGCCCAGCGGTATGACCTTGTTTTTCCCGATACGCTGCGGTACGTGGCCGTGACTATCCCCCAGGAGGAAGTACTGGCCCGGCTGGACCGACTGCCTGAGCTCCGGCGCCAACAGGCCCGCGTGCATGCTGCGCGCATGACGGTTCGGCAAGCGCGTGCTTCTCTGCTGCCGCAGTTGCAACTGGACCTCTATCCCCAGGACTATGGCCACGGGTATCGATTTTTTGGGGTGCAGGTCGGGTTTTCGTTGCCGCTGGGGTTTTTGCCCGGGTATCGAGGGCGGGTGCAGGAAGCGCGAGCTCAGTACACCACGCGACAATGGGAGCTGCAGGACCTGCGGCTCCAGCTCAAACAGCAGGCGGAGCAGGCATGGCATGGCTATGAAGCAGCTCGCATTGTGGTTGAGCGGTACGCGCGCCAGATTCGCAGCCGATCTCACGAGCTGTTGCGGCGGCTCCGGCAAGGATACCGCCTGGGGGAGGTCAGTCTGATCGAACTGCTGGACGCGCAGCGGCTCGTGCTGGAAAGCGAGCAGCGCTATTATGAGGCGCTTCGCGACTACTACCAACAGCTTATTGAACTGGAGCGATTCCTGGGACGCGAGTTAACCTTCACGAACCCTTAATACGTTGAGCCATGAACGCTGCGCATTTACACCTGCTAACAAACCACCTGCCGTTGTTTGCGGTATTGCTGGGACTGCTTGTGGGGCTCTATGGGGCCTGGCGTCGGGAAGAGTCCATTGTGCGGGTGGCGCTGATGTTGTTTGTGCTGGCAGGCCTGGGAGCTGTCGCTGCGTATTTCTCTGGAGAGGCGGCTGAGGAACTGGTGGAAACGCTGGGGCGCTCCGAAGCCGCTTTAGAAGCCCATGAGGAAAGTGGATCGCTGGCGGCCTACCTGACCATTGCGCTGGGCGTGCTTTCGCTGGGCACTCTGGTGCGCCGCGGTCCGATTGCACCGGCCTGGCGCACCGCCCTGCTTGTGCTGGCTGCCGTGGTATTCGGCGTGGTAGGCTATGCAGCCAACCAGGGAGGCCGCATCAGCCATCCCGAAATCAGGAACGATGCGGTCCAGACGGAAGACGGTCGGCCCCTGCTACCCCGGCCCGAGGCAGGCGAGGAGGAAGACGACTGAGCGGTGGCCATGCTGCTGCTTGCCGGGTGCTCAGGTGGGCCGCTAAGGAACAGCGCTGTTTAAGAAGCGCGGCGCATAGGGGCCGTTTCCAGTTCGGCCAGTAGCTCTGGCAGATCGTCGGTGCGGGAGAGCAGGTAGCGGGCGCCTCGTTCGCGGAGCAGAGCTCCGTGCGTTTCCGCGTCTAAATAGGGTGGAATAACCCCAATGGGCAAGACGCCAGCCGCCTGAGCAGCCACCATGTCGTCCACTGAATCTCCCACATAGACCACCGCAGCGGGGGTAATGTCCAACCCGACGGCTTCGAGCATGGCCAGCGCGCGTCGGATCGGGTACGGATCGGGTTTCCCACGGCCATCCTGGTGTTCCATCGCTACCAGTAACGGAAAGTAGGGCTGCCATCCAAAGCGTTCGATCGTCCAACGCGCCTCTGCTTCCGGCCGTCCCGTAACAATGCCCATGAGGTAGCCCTGCTTACGCAGGTGCTGAAGCGTCTGGGTCCGTATCAAGGGAGGCTCCTGGGCAATAAATCCGTCCCAGTGCTCGCCCCGATAGCGACGCTGGAACTCCTGCACCACGCGGCTGAAGGGCACTTGCATGCCAATGTCGAGGATAATCGTGTGCGTCAGTTTCCAGTCGTCATTGAAGCCGCCTGCGTTTTTATAACGCTGAATCGTGGCGGGCGTAATTTTACGTCCCGTAAAGTGCTCAACCGTTTCCTCAATGGCGCGTCGGTAGGAGCGCGACACATCGACCAGCACGCCATCCATATCGAATAAGATGACCCGAATCATCGCAGGCATAGCCGTTTGCTGTATTTAGTGAGCGGGATTGGTCGGGCGAGCATCGATGCGGGCCAGCAGAGCTTCGACGGCGGCCCGAAGCTGGGGGTCTTCACCCCGCGCTTTACTATCAGGGGCTTCTTCGACGATGATGTCCGGAATAGCCGGACCGTTTTCCATGTTGGTGTCGTCAGCGTAGACGAACCAGCCACGGAACGGAAGGCGAACAAACGAGCCGTCTATGAGCCGCACGCCGCCGGTCGAAATGACTGCGCCAAAGGTAGGCGTACCTACCAGCGGTCCCAGCCCCAGGTTTTTAAAAGCATGGGAGAAAATTTCCGCATTGGAAAAACTGTTCTGATTGCAGAGGGCCGCCACCGGTTTGGTCCAAGCTGCAAAGGGAAGACGTTCGCCGAAGGGATAGTGGGCGCGAAATGCACGGCGATGGGGAAGGTCCAGCCGGGCAGCCGCTCCCCGCGGAATCGTGTACGCATGGCGGCGTACGGTCAGGACCGTCAACAGATAGTCGGTGGTCCAACCGCCTCCGTTGTAGCGCACGTCAATAATTAACCCTTCTTTGCCCTGGCCACTGGCCACCAGCTCTCGCTCGAAGCGCTCGAAACTGGGCCAGTTCATGCCCTGCACGTGAATGTAGCCCAGGCGGCCGTTGCTGTAGCGTTCTGTTAACGCGCGCCGCTTGGCTACCCATTCCTCGTAGAGTGCCTGGCGCAGCGAGCCGACCGGTCGGATAACCACCGTGCGACGTTGGCCGTCCCGCGCACGCACGGTCAGCCGCACGCGCTGGTCCACCTTATCGACCAGCAGGCGGTAGAAGTTGTCCACTTCAGATACCGGGGTACCATCGACGGCTGTGATGATTTCGCCGACGTGCAGGCGGCTGTCCTCACGGTCGGCAGGAGCGCCCGGCACGACGTGCCGAATGCGCACCCCCTCGGGCACCGGCTCG
This sequence comes from Rhodothermus profundi, assembly GCF_900142415.1. Classification (NCBI taxonomy): domain Bacteria; kingdom Pseudomonadati; phylum Rhodothermota; class Rhodothermia; order Rhodothermales; family Rhodothermaceae; genus Rhodothermus; species Rhodothermus profundi. The sequence goes on along the minus strand of NZ_FRAU01000005.1, from coordinate 136,461 downwards.
ACCTCTACGCCCAGCAACCCGGTGCGCTCGCGCTGCGTTTCGGTGCGGTCTGGTCCAAAGAGACCCAGGTGGCTGGCGTTCAGCTCGCCCAGCATCCAGGAAAAAACGTCTCGGAAGTCCCGGTTTGTCGAAGCCTGCAGGGCCCAGGGGAGGTACTTGTCGTGCAGGGCCTGCCAGTCGACGCCATGAAACTGGGGATCGTAGAAGCCCTGCGCCAGCGTGCGCCAGGCTTCTTCAAAAATCTGCCGGCGTTCTTCTCGATAGTCAATGGTCATGCGGGCTTCGAAGCGAAGCGTCTCCTGACGGCCATTTTCGGGATTGAGTCGCACAATCTGGCCTGAGGGACGGAGGAAAAACAGGTACTTCCCATCGCGGCTGAGCCGCAGTTGACGCGGATCGGTATCGTTCTCGGTGAGCCGTTTCAGCTCCGTACCATCCCAGCGGATGCGATACAGATCGACCTCGGCTTCATAGTTCTGGGTGCGGCCGCCCCGGTTGGCCACGAAGTAGAACGTTTCCCCATCTTTAGAGATAGCCAGCTCTGCTTCGTTGCCCGGCAAGGCCGTTACGCGGCGCAGCCGTTCATGAATGCGCTCCAGATCGATCTGGAGCGGCCCTGTGAGTGTGTCGGCACGTTTGCGTCGGGTTTGTTGCAGTGCTTCCCATTCTTCTTCGGTGCGTTCCCAATCGGACCGACGGAGCCAGGCAAACCATACGTCCACATCGCCGGAGCTGCGCGGCGACAGGAACGCCAGTTTAGATCCGTCTGGACTCCAGACCGGATGGGTGTCCGGTTTAGGATGCTGGCTGATATTGACAGGAGGATGGCTCCCGTCGATAGGTTGGATGTAAACTTCTGTGTTAAAGTCCAGATCGGGTAAACTGTAGGCGATCCAACGGCTGTCGGGGCTCCAGGCGATGTCTTCGGGGGTGGCCCATCCATCCAGAAGCGTGCGTGTAATCTGAAGCTGATCGCCTGTGATGCGAGCCAGCAGGAGGGTTCCGCGGCCCCGGCGAAAGACCAGATGCTGGCCGTCTGGTGCCACGACCGGCGCACGCTCGTCTTCCGGCGTGTCGGTCAGGCGCACGACGGTATAGGTGAGGCTTTCGAACAGGTCGGAGGTTTCGGCATCTGCTGCGCGGAGCAGGTACAGATCGTACTGACCGGCCCGGTCTGAGACGAATACGAGCGTTGAGTCATTCAGCCAGGCAGGTTCCCGGTCTCGCCACGGGTGGCGCGTCAGGCGCACCGTGCGGCGGTCGTCAGGGTCATTGCGACGCAAAAACAGTTCGCCGCGTACGACAAAAGCAACGTACTGGCCGTCAGGTGAAAGAGCATATTCGGTTGCATTGGACGTAAACGTGCGGCGCTCGACCGGGTCGAAACGCTCGTCGTAGGGAACCTGAATTTCCAGTCGGCGCGGCGTGCCTTCGGGCAGAGCGAGCACGTAGAGATCGGTTTGACGCTCAAAGGCGATAGTCTGACCGTCTGCGCTGACGGTGAAGTAGCGAATGCCGTCTCCTTTAAAGTGCGTGAGCTGCTCTGGAGCGCGTGCAGGAATGCCGTCTTCGGTGAGTTGCAGGCGATACAGGTTGTAGGTGCCGTCCCGTTCGCTGAGGAATAGCAGCGTGCGGGGGCCCGCCCAGGCTGGCAGGTAGTCGTTGCCGTCAAAGTCGGTAAGGCGGCGGAAGATGCGCTGCTGCGCATCGAACAGCCAGATGTCGCGATTGGCTGCTCCGCGGTAACCTTTGCGCCAGACCGCGTTGGAGCCCCGTTCAAAGGCCAGGAAGCGGCCGTCCGGCGAGCGCGTAGCCTGGAAGCCTGTTGCATCAAGGATGCGTACCGGGGTGCCGCCGGTGTCGGGAATGGCATGGATTTCGGCTTCGCGTTCGACCTGAACGAACAGGCGGCGCGTATGGAAGAGCAGGTGCCCGTCGCGCGTCCAATCGGTCAGGATATCGTCGGCAGAATGGTAAGTGAGGCGCCGGGGAGGGCCTCCGGTCAGCTCCATAACGAACAGGTCGTCGTGGCCGTACCGGTCGCTGGTGAACGCAATGCGCTGGCCGTCCGGGCTCCATCGCGGGTAGGCTTCGTAGGCGGGATGCACGGTCAGGCGTTGGGCCAGACCACCGGTAACCGGGACCAGCCACAGGTCTCCTTGATAGGAGAAGACGATCTGCTGTCCGGTTGGGTCGATGGCAGGGTAGCGAGGAAAGGGTTTGGGGTCGAGCGCCAGGAACGCAAGTAGCAGAACCAACAGGCTTCCCATCGCCGTCTGGGGATCAACTACAGGTTGTTGTAAGATACGAAATTTCCAATCGGAAGCGCTTTTTACTTTTTGAATTCAACAAAAAGGGCTCCGCCCTACAGGGCGGAGCCCTCTGTAGCGTGGCCAGAGGTGCTCAGGAGTTCATGGTTACCAGGAACTCATCGTTGCTGCGCGTGCCCCGCATCTTCTCCAGCAGGAAGGTCATAGCTTCCACAGGGTCCATATCGGCCAGAATCTTACGCAGCAGCCAGATGCGGTGCAGCTTGGCTTCGGGAATCAGCAGCTCTTCGCGGCGCGTGCCCGACTTGATCAGGTGAATGGCCGGAAAGATGCGCCGGTCGGCCAGTTGGCGGTCGAGCACCAGTTCCATGTTTCCGGTGCCTTTAAACTCTTCAAAGATCACCTCATCCATGCGGCTACCGGTCTCAATCAGTGCGGTGCCAATGATGGTTAGCGATCCGCCCTCTTCGACGTTGCGGGCCGCGCCAAAAAAGCGCTTAGGACCACGCAGGGCCCCAGCTTCGATACCTCCTGAGAGCGTCTTACCCGTACTGGGCGTTACCGCGTTATGCGCGCGGGCCAGGCGCGTGATCGAATCGAGCAGAATGACCACGTCCTGTTTGGCCTCGACCAGCCGTTTGGCCTTTTCCAGCACAATATCGGCTACTTCAACATGCCGCTCAGGATCCTGGTCGAACGTGGAGGAGATCACCTCGGCCTTGACGTTGCGCTCCATGTCGGTGACCTCCTCAGGGCGCTCGTCCACCAGCAGGATGATCAGGTAGATTTCCGGATGGTTCGTCGTAATTGCGTTGGCGATTTTCTGCAACAGAATCGTTTTGCCGGTTTTAGGCGGCGCGACGATCAGTCCGCGCTGTCCCTTGCCAATCGGCGAAAAGAGATCCAGGATGCGGGTGCTGTACTCATTGGGAGTGGTCTCCAGCCGGATCTGCTCGGTGGGATAGAGCGGCGTGAGATAGTCAAAGCTTTGCCGCTCTTCCATTTCTTCTGGAGGCCGACCGTTGACCTTGTGCACCTGGATAAGAGCGAAGAACCGCTCGCCCTCCTTGGGAGGACGCACCAGCCCTTCGATCGTGTCGCCCAGACGCAGGCTGAAGCGCTTAATCTGAGAAGGCGACACGTAGATGTCGTCGGGCCCCGGCAGGTAATTGTACTCGTGCGAGCGCAGGAAACCGTAGCCGTCGGGCATGATTTCCAGCACTCCGCTTTTGATGATCATGCCCTCCAGCTCGGTTTTGCTGGGATCGTAGGTGGCCATGTAGGCCGGGCGCCCCTCATAGATGCGGCGCCGGCGTTCTTCCCAGTCGGCATAGCGCATTTCCATGCGCACCCGCCGGCTACGCCGATCGCGCCAGCCACGCCGGTCTTCTCGGGCCGGGAGCGCTTCTGCCTCCGACGTTTCAACTTCGGCCTCGGAAGCGGACGCCACTGCCGGGGGTGCCTCGGACGCTGGCTCCTCCGAAAGCTCCGCCTTCGCTTCTTCGGCCGCCGTTTCTTCGGCCGTCTCGGAAGCAGCGTGAGCGGTTCCGTTAGGACCTCCGGCTTCGGCTTCTGCCTGAGCTTCCAGGATGCGATAAATCAGATCCTGCTTGCGGAGCGTCGAGTATCCGGTAAGGCCCAACTCGCGGGCCAGTTCGCGCAGTTCACTGATCTTCTTGGCTTGAAGTTCGGAGATCTTCATAAGAAAAGCGCTGGTTTGAATGCTGGTGAAGATTTACTTATGTGAGGCAGGCTGGTTAATTTCCAATGTCCGGGGGGCTTGCTGTCTGTGGTCGGCCTGCTGAGAAAGGCAGACCGGCTGGGCAGGCTGGGATCCGCACGACCACCGGTACCAAAATTAGAATCTTTCAGCAGAAAGTCAACTGCGGATCTAAGGCATTTTGGAAAAAATTAACCTATCTGCGCCGGTGAGGCATATGCATGCAGCCACAGAACCGGTGGAAGGGCGGCCACCACCTGATGCGAACCTGTGATTAACAGCACATCGCTAGCATCCAGGCGCTGTTGCAATAAATGCCAGCCATCCCGGACAGTTCCGGCGCCCACCACCTGTCCTCCAGCCTGCTGTACCAGGGCGACCAGCTCGACAGCCGACCAGGCACGCGGATTCTCAAACGCGGCGACGTACACGGCAAAGCCGGCCTGAACCAACTGGCGGGCCATGGTGGGCGCATCTTTGTCGCGCAGCGCCCCCCAGAGTGCATAGCGACGCCCTGTGCCAGGCGGATGGAACTGGTCAACGGTCTTCAGTACGGCCGCCAGTCCGTCTGGATTGTGGGCCACGTCGGCTACAATGAGCGGATGGGTCTGCAAGACATCAAACCGGCCGCGCAAGCCGCTCAGGCGTTTGACGTCGCGCAGTCCCTGCCAGATCGGGCGTGGATCGTCTAATACCTCCGGGAGCGTCAGTTCAGCTGCCCGAAGAGCCAGCAGCGCATTGGTCGCCTGGTGGGGGCCAGATAGGCCTAACTCCAGATCAACGTAGCGCCGCACCGGCGTGCGAACCGTCAGCCGCATGCGAGAGACAGCAGGAACCGCTGCCTCCAGGTGAACTTCGTCCCGTAGATGGTGAAACGGAGCCTGCTGCCGAGCTGCCGTCTGGCGGATAACCTTCAGGGCGTCTGGCTGCTGTGCGGCTGTCAGCACGGGCACACCTGGCTTGATGATCCCGGCTTTTTCGCGGGCAATGGCAGCCAGCGTGCCGCCCAGGATGTCGGTATGGTCCAGCCCGATCGACGTGATGATGGCCAGACGGGGGTGCACAATGTTGGTGGCATCAAGCCGCCCCCCTAACCCCACTTCCACAACGGCCAGGTCAACCTGCTGCTCGGCAAAGTACAGCAAGCTGAGCGCGACCGTAGCCTCAAAAAAGCTGGGTTGCACGCGCTCAAAAAGCGGACGGTAACGGGCAACCGCGCGCTCCAACCACGCCGCAGAAGCCGGCACCCCGTTAATCCGCATGCGCTCGCCTACTTCCCAGAGATGGGGAGAGGTGTGCAGTCCCACGCGATAGCCGGCTGCCTGCGCAATAGCTGCTAACAGGGAGGCCGTCGAGCCCTTGCCATTGGTGCCGGCAATGTGCACGCACGGATACGCCTGATGGGGGCATCCCATGGCCGCTAACAACGCCTCCATACGGGCCAGTCCGGGCCGGTACGCTGTCCGTCCCTGATCCGCAAACCGGGGCAATGAAAGTAAATAGCGCAATGCTTCCATACAGGTTACCGTAGTTGGTTATACCGGCTATGCGGTGCAGGCCGGCCGGTCAGCTTCCGTCGGGGCGACATCGTTCCAGTGTTGTTCGCGCATCCCGCTTGGTTTAGCGAGCCCTGAACTCCTCGAAGGAGCAGCTATGCGTAGCTTTCTTCTGCTGGTGCCGGCCCGGGAGCACCGGCCAAATTTCTACAGCCAACTCCGGCGGCCGAAAGCGCCCGCTGCCGATGTTCTTTGCTGGGCCACCGACAGGGCGCACCGCCCCTGGCTTTCGGGTAGGCCATCTGGGCATCGTCAACGGTGTCCGTAAGGCGAGGCCATCCTGCCGGTTGATCCCGCGGATCTGCGATCCCCCGGTTTCTTCGACGCAGAGAAATACCCGGAGATCCGTTAGGTCAGCAAAGTGGCAGGCAGCGTTTACAGCCCGGGGCAGGATGGATCGCTTTGATTATGGATTGCACCGAAGCCGGCTTACTGAGGCGGGAGTGTGATCGTTGTGGTCTGGCTACCGATCGCTATGGAAGCCGTTCAGAAAGGCATCTGAGCATACAAGGCCGGACCAAATGCCTGCCTGGCTCACAGGGTAAACTGGCGTTTGACTGGATACCGAACCCGTTTGTCAATCAGGCGTTGCACGAAGCGGTTCGTCCGAGGTGGCATCCACAATGTGAGGCATTCGCATGGCCGTTCGATTCGGTATTCTGGTTTTTCCGGGGTCTAACTGCGATCATGACGCTTACCATGCTGCAAAGCATGTGGCCGGACAGGAAGCGCGCTTTATCTGGCACAAGGAGACGAAGCTGGGAGATGTGGACGTCGTGATTGTGCCCGGCGGCTTCTCCTATGGCGACTATTTGCGTCCGGGAGCCATTGCCCGGTTTTCGCCCATTATGCAGGACGTCATCCGGTTTGCTCGTGAGGGAGGGCCTGTGATCGGCATCTGTAACGGCTTTCAGGTGCTCTGTGAAAGTGGCCTGCTGCCAGGCGTGCTGTTGCGGAACGCCTCATTGCGGTTTATCTGCAAGTACGTGCACGTCCGCGTAGAGCAGACCGACACGCCTTTTACAAACGCGCTGCAGCCCGGACAAGTGCTGCGCATCCCCATTGCACATGGCGAAGGTAACTATTATGCCCCTCCGGAGGTGCTGAATCGCCTGGAGGCCAATGGGCAGGTGGTGTTTCGCTACTGCGAGCCCGATGGGCGGCTTACGGAGGCGGCCAATCCCAATGGATCGGCGCGCAACATCGCAGGCATTGTGAACGAGCAGCGGAATGTGCTTGGTATGATGCCCCATCCGGAGCGCTGCGTAGAAGCGCTGCTGGGCAGTGAGGATGGCCTGGGCATTTTTCAGTCGCTAATCCGGCACGTGGCCGGCGTTTCGGTCTGAAAGCTATATAAACCCGATCAGGAGAAGGGCAGGCAACGTGTAGGTCAGCAGCCCGATCAGAATGGGTCGGCGCAGCGCGGGCGCGCCAAGCATCCAGACCAGACCTGCTTTGACGAACGTATTGGCAATGGCGGCTAGAATAACGGCCCGGGCAGCCACCTCGAGCGGTAGCCCCATGTCGGTCTGGCTGAGCTGGGCTACGGAGAGTACCACGGCATCACTGTCGGCAGCGCCGCCAAGCAGGCTGGACACGTACAGGCCCGAAGCGCCCAGGTGCAGGCGGGCCGCGTTAGCTAGCAGTAAGATAAGGGCATAGAGCAGGCCGAACAGGAGAGCAGGTTTCAGTTCAAAGGGGTTTTTCAGGGGCGTTTCGGCCTGAGAAGGGCGCGACTGCTGCTGGCGGTACAAAAGGGCGCTGTAGGCCAGACCTGCCAGCAGGGCACCTCCTAAGGGTAAAGCGGTGGGTTCAAGGAGCGCAGGGGCCAGCACGGCTAGAATAAGGATCAGACGCAGTATCATGGTAGCCCAGGCTAGGAGAATGGCAGCAGCTACCGTAGGCGCCAGTCGGGTCCACTCATGGCTGCGGCGCGCCATGCTGAGCGTCAGCGCTGTGCTGGAGGCAAGGCCGCCCAGCAGGCCGGTCAGGCCAAGGCCGCGGCGGGCTCCGAGCACCTGCGTCAGCACGTATCCCAGGAAGCTGATGGCCGAAATGAACACGACCATGAGCCAGATCTGACGCGGCACGAGCACGTCAAACGGCGGGGGACCGTAGCTCCGGTCGGGCAGCAGGGGTAGCAAAATTACTGTAATCAGGCCAAACTTCAGCGTGGCATAGACATCCTCGCGCGAGATGCGTTCGGCCAGCAAACGCGTTTGCGGCTTAAGGGCAAGCAACCAGGTCAGACCTACGCCCAGTGCAGCCGCCAGCACCAGTCGATTCAGGTAGCAGAGCAGTCCAATCAGAAAGGTTAGCAGACCGGCCATTTCGGTGGTCAGGCCAATATCGCCGCGCTGCGCGCCAATGTAGTGGGCTACCGTCAGCAACGCTCCTACACCTGCCAGCGTAAGGAGCACAATAAACGGCGCCTGTAATAGATCGGCTGCCAGCCCGGAGGTGGCGCCCAGCAGACTGATAAGCGTAAAGGTGCGGGCACCGGCAAACAACCCGGCCCGGGAGTTTTGCTCCTGGCGGTGGGCAAACTCACGCTGCAGTCCCACCATCAATCCAATGGCCAGCGCCGTTCCCAGCCGAAGCGCCAGCGCCTCAAACGTCAGGGGCGTTCCCATATCCATGGTAGCAAAGATACGATGGACAGGCCGAATCCGAAGGGTCTGTTCGGGCGTTGAGCGATCATCTTTTAAAGGCTCGCTGAAATCAACTGCTGTCGCTCAATGTTTCTGGAAACTCCCTGGACTACGCTGCTGCTGTTGCTCAATCTGCTGGTCAGCGGGTATGCGCTGCTGGTCGATCCGTCTCTGATGGATCGGTGGGCATTTCGCCCGCTGCATATTTTGCAGGGTCGCCAGTATTATCGGATGATCACGGCCGGTTTTGTACATGTAGGGTGGGCTCACCTGGCGTTCAATCTGATTACGCTCTTTTTCTTCGGACGCCCCATGGAGGTGCTGCTGGGTCCGGTGCGATTTCTGCTCGTTTACTTTGGGGCCGAGCTGGCCGGGCATGGACTTTCACTATGGCTGCATCGCAATCGGCCTACGTATGCAGCAGTGGGCGCGTCAGGGGCCATCAGTGGACTCCTTTTCGGGTACTGCCTGTTTTTTCCCTTTGACCGCATATACCTTTTCTTTTTCCCGGTGGGTATTCCGGCCGTGCTGTTTGCTATTGGATATGTAGTGCTGTCCATTTATGCGGTGCGGCGTGGCATTGAAGAGGGAGGCATTGCCCACGAAGCGCACCTGGGAGGTGCCCTGGGAGGATTGCTCCTGACGCTTTTGCTGGAACCACGAGCCCTGCCAATTTTTCTGCGGCAACTTGGATTATAGCACCTATTCCGTTAAGGTGAGCGCGAGCGTGCGGCTGATGGTAGCGCCGGTGCGGGCGTCTGTGATGCGAACCTCCAGCACATAATCCCCCGGATCAACGCGGTGGACGTCGAGTTCGGCATGCTCGCTGAGTTCTGTATGGGGGTCTTCGTGGGTACTTTTTAGCCGCAGCACCGGGCGGTCGTCGCGGCCAAAAAGGCCAAAGAACTTCTTCCGGGGTTTGATAGGACGCAGGATGTACTCGACAGTATAGCGGGTGCGTCCCTGCGCGTCGGGCGTGAGCCCGTAAATTTCAAAATACAGATGCACAGGCTGGCTCACCGAAAAGCGACGCAAGGGATTAGGCCACAGATGCCAGCCATTACGTACGAAGCGGCTGGGCCCTGAGGCCGGCAGGATACGCCAGGCAGGAAGCAGGTCGCTCATTTGCAGACCCGGTTCGCGCAGGTCGGGTACGGTCAGCTCCATTTGCACGCGCCCCTGCAAACGCTCGGACTCCAGCGAGCGGCCGTGCAGCGTCAAACGGTAGGTGCCAGGCTGCAGCGTTACTACCATGAAATCGTTAAGGGCAGCCGTTGGATCAGGCAAAATAGGCAGGGTGCGCTGCTGGAGCTGGGTTACCAGCGGTTGCCAGGCCGTATCATGGACGGCAAAGCCGACTTCAGCTCGCGTATAGCCGCTGCGACGACCGGTAACTTTTCGGAAAGGGGCAGCCGGCAGGGCATAGTACAGATATACCTGCGTGCTGTCGGCAGGGCCCCGAAAGGCTACCGGGAGCACTTCCAGCGGAAGCACAACCAGGTTAGCCGGCCAGCGGTACTGATCCGAAGTTAACCCTCGCGTGTAAGCTGCCTGGCTTTGCGCCACCAGGGCTTCGCGCAATTCAAACAGCTCCAACGTGGTAGGCTGAGGCGGACGCAACCCGGCTTCGACTTCCCATTTTGTCCGGAGCGTGCTCATAATGCGAGAATACGGCGGTCCCCAGATTTCTCGGTCTTCGATCATTTGCGCATTGGCCAGCACAGGGGTCAACCGCCAGTTGTTGCCGGTGGCGCCTTCGTCAATCACGAAGTGGAAGTCCATGCGCGGCTGGTAGTAGCGCCACGACTCGTTCGGCACCCAGCCCATGCCAAACTCCCGCTCCCGCCACAGCGAACCCGAACGAAAGGGATTAACTTCGCCCCGAACGGTCACAATCCGATCGTCCGGAGCGCCATGCCGAATGAAGATCAGACCCTTGTCGTTGAATTCCTGATTGAGAAAGTATGTGGGGGGAAGCTTGAGCTCGCCAAACTTATCTGGATTGCTGTGCCAGAGGCGCGGGCCGTCGTAGACGTAGTCGCGTTCGGCTACCAGCAACCGCCGGTAATGCGCGACCAGTCGCATGTTGATGGGGCGGCCGGGCATGGGATCGCGTCGCTCCCAGAAGGCCTGAAAAAACGTGCGGTAGGCCTCGGGCGCTTGCAGGTGTCGGTAGGTGGCCAGCTCCTGCAGGTTGAAGATGTATTTGAAATCTTCAAACAGAAAGCGGGCGTCCAGGGCGCTGCTGATGGTGTGAATGGCCCGGTCAATGATTGCCTGCACCGAGTCTGGACGGTTGAGTGCGGTCCAGATCCGTGCGCGGGCCAGGGCAATAGCCTGGGGCGGCCAGCCAACGTCCGTTTGTTGCAGCCTGCGGAAGGCACGGTCGGCTTCCTGGAGCTGCCCGAGCCGTCGCAGGCGTTCCGCTTCAAAGAAGCGGGCATAGCCTGTCGGATGCTGCGCCAGCCAGCGGCCGGCTTTTTCCAGGTCGGTGTGGTTAAGGAAAGAGTGGTACAGTCGAAAGAGCCCTATTGCGGCCTCGTCCAGATCCGGGCGCAGCCGCACCTGCGCCTCCGCGAGCGTAATGGCCCGGGCATAGTTGGTATCCTGGCGGTAGAGCAATGCATACTGGTAGAGCACATCGCGATACAGGCTATCACGGGCCAGGACCCATTCGAAATGCTTGCGGGACGTCTTGCGGTGCATAAATTGAAACGGCGTCTGATATTGCGCCCGCTCGCGCTCGCTGATGGCCAGAAAGTAATGGGCGGCCAGGCTGCTCGAATCGATGCGGAGCGCCTTGCGGGCCCACGTGCTGGCCTGTCGCCAGTTTTTGCGCGCCATTGCCAGCCGTACCATGCCCAGATAGGCAGGCAGATAGGTGGCGTCTTGCGCCAGTGCTTCTTGATAGGTCTTTTCGGCTTCTTGATACGCACCACGAGCCAGCCAGTGGTCTCCTTCATCGACAAGCTGGGCAGCCGACTGGGCGTAGAGGACTCCCGGCAGAAGCAGTGCCCCCCATAGCAGCGCCCTCCAGCAGCTTCCCGGGGTAGCCTTTCCCATGACAATGCCTGAATGCGATCATTTTGTAAAGAGTTACCGTCAGGATTGGCGAAAGCTCCCGTTTACTGGCGGAAAAGTCCAGGCTGTCGTATCGTAAGGCGGAATGTGGAAGTGGGGGAGAAGGCATGTGGAAGGGCACTCCTATGGGTCCAGGATGACAGGGCAATGACATGCGAAAATGACCGAGCCCGAAACTTTTATCCGTGAGGTGATTCGCCGGGCCGCGGCAAACGTCCGGGAAGGAGGCGGCCCTTTTGCTGCGCTGGTCGTGCGTGAAGGGGAAATTCTGGCGATTGGGACAAACCGAGTAACCACGGATAACGACCCGACAGCGCACGCCGAGATTGTGGCGATTCGTGAGGCGTGTCGGCGACTGGGGCATTTTCAGCTTACGGGTTGCGACCTGTACACCTCCTGTGAACCATGCCCCATGTGCCTGGGAGCCATCTACTGGGCGCGGCCGGCTCGTGTGTTCTATGCGGCCACGCGGCACGATGCGGCGCGGGCCGGTTTTGACGATGCGCTGATCTATGAAGAACTGGAGCAGCCGGGACCGCAACGCCGCATTCCTTTCATCCATGTGCCCGATCGCGACGCCTGGATCCCTTTTCAGGTGTGGCTCGACCACCCAGAACGGGTTGCGTACTGATCACTCAGCGCGCGTTTCGGGGGCAGGCAGAACGGTCTTGGGCAGGTGCATGGCCACCAGCACATGTGGCACATCAACCACTTCGGCAATGTGCAGCTCGCCGGCCAGTGAACAAAGCACATAGGCTTCTTCAGGAGCCAGCCCATAAGTCTGCACCAGGTGGTCGATCATGTAGCGGGTGGCTTTGCGGGCTGCTTCGTCCAGCGTGGTTGCAAAAGCCGTGACAGCATAATACGCATCGGTTTCATACTGCGGTTCTGGAATGGAGCGATCCTTTAACACGCGCACTTCAATCACCACCCGCATCGGAGCCTCGATGGCGGTTCCACTGACTTCCCCCAATCCCTGAGCCGCGTGCGGGTCGCCCAGCGATAGCAAGGCACCTTCCACAAACACAGGCAGGTAAACTGTCGTCCCGACCGTTAAAAACGGATTGTCCATGTTGCCGCCATTGGCCCGCGGAGGAATCGTAGAAAGCAGCGAGTCGGTATCGGGAGCTACGCCAATCACTCCGGGAAAGGGGCGCAGGGGAATGCGAAATCCGCGCCCGAAATCGACGGTCTGAGCGGCCGGATCAAACTGGAAAATTTTCAGAAACGGCTCGGTGAACGTGTCGGCCAGAAAACCAAAGCCCGGGAAGATGCCAGCCCAACCCCATCCTTCCAGCTCGATTTGATGGATAGTAACCGCCAGCACGTCGCCGGGCTCTGCACCTTCCACGTAAATCGGGCCCGTAAGCGGATGGATCGGATCGAAACTGACCTGAGGAATGTCGTCAGCGGTAGAAGCAGGCGTTAACTGCCCATCGGTTGCTTCTTTCAGCTCCAGCTCAATAATTGCGCCCGATGGAACGCGCAATACCGGTGCGATTCGGCGGCTGAATTTGTTGTGGGTTTGCTCGGCCGTCAGGTGGTACTGAGGCTCAGGAATTGCTGGAACCGGGGCAGGCCGGCAGGCACCTCCTACTCCCAGCAGCACCGGAAGCCACGCAATGCGCAGAACCTTTATCATGTTGGAGGGAGGGATGGTGCGAAGGCGCTTTTGGTGGAATATAAACAATAAGTTGGAGTGAAGAGGCGCTTTTTTTCAAGCTGGATTTTGCGGACGCGTGTCTCGTCGAAAAACGAAACGACAGGCATCCTGCCCTTCAGCCAGGGTCGTGGGGCGCTCGAAACGCACGCCGTCCCGCTCGGGACGGATGGCATCGGCCCAGTTGCGATCCCAGGCGCAGAAGATAAGGGTCAGCTCTGGATGCCCATTTCGCCGGAAGAAGTCGTAATAAAAGCAGCGATGCACGAGCAGGGTAAAGGCCTCCGCATTTCCGGTTTCTGAAAAATGAAACGTGGCGCCATAATCGGTGCGTGCCCGTCGCCGGGCTGTCTGACGCAGCATTTCCAGAGGATTGCGAGCCAGGCGCATTTGCAGCCAGGTGAACAGCCAGATCCATCGTCTGCCCATTCCAGCAAAAGCCTGCTGCAGGAGTGCTCTGGCTGCTTCCGGAGAAAGCCCGTGGTCTTGCAGAATGCGATAGCCAGCCAGCACGTAGGACGTCATGAGCAAATGCACCTGGGCAGGGGGATCAAGGGCCAGGTCCTGGTTTGATTGCCGGAGTTGCTCCGCCTCCTCATGGAGCGCATGCCGGTTCAGCACCGCACCGTTGGTGTACCGACGAAAAAGAACGCCCAGCCGCCGCGTAAAGACGCGGGCAAATGAGCGCGCCACCCAGTTATGCCAGGAAAACTGTGTTGACATGATGGAACCAATTAAGCTACAACATAACGAGAAGCGTTCGGGATGCGCCGAACGCCTGGAAGATACGGGCATCTTCCCCTATAGAGCAACTTAACGGCTGGACTGGCGCCTCTCAAACAGGTAACGGCACGCCGGACTCCCCTCAGGAATATAGGTGACGCGAACTGCTTTTTGTCCAAGGAGCTGTTCAAAAAAGCGAGCTTCCAGGTAACAGGGCAAACGCGTATGCCGGACCGTTTCCCAAAACGGACAGTTGCACGCGCGAATTTCAATGCCCTGCGCGGAGCAGACAATCTCAGGCATAAATCCCTCCTCTTCCAGGAATGCGCGCAGCACCGCCAACCGCTTCTCCAGCGTGTCCGCAGCTTGCAGTCGTTGCTGCGCAGCTTGCAGACGCTCCTCCCAGTACTGCTCAAAAAAGCGCTGCAGTAGATCGTCAGCGCCTTCCTTCTGCAAAAAACAGAGCAGACGGCCCAGCAGCGACCCGTCCCGATTAGGAAAAAGCTGCGCGCCCGCCGACGTCAGGCGGTAAAGCAGAAACGGACGGCCGCGTCGCTGACGCGCAGTCGTGTGGTACACCAGGCCATCCCGCTCCAGTTGCACCAGGTGCTCTCGAAGGGTAGGACGCGTCAAACCGGTTGCCGCAACTGCTTCGTTCAAGGTGAGCTGCCCGCGCCGCTTGAGCAGATGCAGCAACTGGCGCTTCGTATCGGAACCAAGCAGCGTCCAGGTCTCCATTAAGCGGCCTCTTCCTATCAGGACTCCCTTTAAAACTACAGGATCATGGAGCTTCTGTCAATAAAGAAGATTTCTTCCTTCAAAAACTTGACAGTCATCCATCCAAGGAAATACATTTAAGTTGTCATTTGTCCTAAATTGGAATGGGCACAAATTGCAACAACTGCACGGAGGAGTCATGCATCCATGGATCCATCAGACCCTGGGAGAACTGGTGGCGGCCGACGAACGGCGCGCCAGGCTGTTTGATCAACTGGGTCTGGATTACTGCTGTGGAGGGAGCCGCACGCTGGAAGAGGCCTGCCGCGCGCGCGGCCTGGATCCTGCGACGGTAGCTGCTGTGCTGGAGGCGCTGGGAACGACCGAAGCCGTCAGTGAACCAGTCATCGACTGGCGGACGCAACCCCTGTCGAACCTGATCGATCATATTGTGGCGACACATCACGCTTACCTGCGGCGTGAACTACCTCGCCTGAGCGCGCTCCTGAAACGCGTGGTGGCGGTACATGGCGACCGAAATCCCTGGCTGCGCGAAGGACAGGAGGTCTTCGAGCGACTCAAGTCGGCGCTGGAGGCGCACATGCACTGCGAAGAGGAAATGATTTTCTCTCGGATACGGGCGTTAGAGCAGGGATCGACAGAGGCCGGCCTCGAACTAGAGCCGTTGCTACAGCAGGCCGAGCAGGAGCACGATGCTGCAGGTGAGGCGCTGCATCGATTGAAAGAGCTGTCCAACAATTATCAGCCTCCCGAAGGAGCTTGCCATAGCTTCCGGGCTCTGCTTGCAGGGCTTCGGGCCCTGGCGTCTGATATGCATCGCCACGTGCATCGGGAGAACAATATTCTGTTTCCGCGGGCGCGTCGCCTGTTGGCGGAAGCGGCTGCCTGAAGGGCATCTATGACAGAGCCGGGAGAGGCAGCACCCTCAGGGGAAGGCAAACAGGCAGATGCTTGGCCCAACGACGAGACGGAGTGGCTTGAACATTTGGGCTGCCCTGGTGAGCTGACGCGTCCCGGCGAAAATGCGAAGCGTTTATGAGCACGCCTGTACCGTCTCGCCTGGCGCTGGCTGGTCGGCTGCGGACCATAATCGACTCGGAGATAGGCCTGAACATTGTCGATTTAGGCCTGATTTACGATCTCCAGGTGTCGCCGGATGGTACGGTAATGGTCAAACTCACCATGACCACGCCAGCCTGTCCGCTGGCGCGCTATATCCAGCAGGAAGTGGCCCGTGTGCTGCAGCGCACCCCGGGCGTCCGGCGTGGCGTCATTGAGCTGGTGTGGGATCCTCCCTGGTCGCCGCACATGATTGACCCTGAAGTGCGGCACAACAGGTTTTTGTAATGTTGAAACCTGGCAAAACCATGACAAAGGCAATGACTTCACCTCCGACTTTTCTGGCCAGACTTCCGGCAACCCGCTTTGTTGAGCTGGACGTGCGGCCAATTCTGCAGAGCGGTGGGGAGCCTTTCTCCCGTATCATGGAAACGGTCGAACGCATGCCTCCCGGGCATGTGCTGCGCCTGCGCGCGACGTTTAAGCCGGTGCCGCTGCTGGGGGTGATGCACCAGAAAGGCTGGGCGCACTGGATTGCGCACGGGCAGGACGAAGACTGGGAAATATGGTTCTATCGGCTGGCCGACTTCGAGGGCTCAGGGTGACGCGTTGCTTCAATCGTTATGGTTGTCGATCCGGGACTGGTCGTAGCCGAGCGGCCTACTTTCTTGGCTTCAGGGGCAACGCACGCAAAAGCATGAACTGGTCGCTTTAAAAACCATTGCTTGGGTCATAACGCGAACGGTAATCTGGGGTGCAGTAAAGGCGCAGTAGGATGTCTGGCTGGTATCTGTTTTCCGTCTGGCTACATATTCTGGCCGCTACGGTCTGGATTGGGTCCATGATTTTTCTGGGCGTGGCGGTAGTGCCGCTGCTGCGGCGGCCAGAGTTTGCATCGGTTCGGACGGCACTGCTTTACCGGCTTGGTCTGCGCTTTCGGTGGATCGGGTGGGCGGTGCTGCTGCTCCTGGTGGGGACAGGCATTGTGAACATTGGGTATCGTGGCTATGGATGGGATGATTTATGGTCGGGGGCGCTCTGGCAGGGGCCGTGGGGGCGTACGCTGGCCTGGAAACTCGTGCTGGTGCTTCTGGTGATGGGTATCAGTGCGGTGCACGACTTTTATCTGGGGCCGCGCACCATGCAACTACTGGAACGCGGAGCAGCGTCAGCCGAGCGGTTGCGTCGAACAGCCAGCTATCTGGGCCGGCTCATGACGCTGCTGTCGCTGGTGATTCTGGCATTGGCCGTATTGCTGGTGCGTGGTGGGGGTAGATAGCGAAGTAACCGTAAATAAAAAGGGGCGATGGAACCATTCATCCTTAAAGCTGCAGAGTGGGTGCAGTGCGACCGCCATCAGTTACGACCGGTTTTGCTGGCGCAAAATGAGCGCCTGAAGGTGCAGCTTGTGTGCTTTGAACCCGGCCAGCAGATTCCGCTGCACCAGCCGGAAGAGGATCTGGTGTTGACAATCCTGGAAGGGCACGGACTAGTCGTTGCCGGCGAAAAGGAAGGGGTAGTCGGCCCAGGCTCTGTGGTCTTCGTGCCCGCCGATGTGGCCCGAAGCATTCGGGCCCATACGCGGTTGGTGGCGCTGGCGGTGGTGTCTCCGCCTTCACGGGCAGCCGACTACGAAGAGATAGAAGCCGCTTTGAATCATCGAGCCGCTTAAACGCTTATGTTCGTACATCGTCGAAATACAATGGTCATCCGGACGGATGGCTGTATTGGTGCGGCGAGGGCCTTACCTGGCCGGACAGGTGGCCGAACATTTTTGAGGAGATGAAGCACTTCTTGCACCGCCTGCCACTTCTGGTACCTGGCGTTGTGGCGCTGCTGGCCGGACTGGCTGCGGGAGTGGAACGACTGGGCTGGCAGCTCGGGCAGCAGGTTTGGTGGGGCACGCTGCACGGCCTGCTTATGGTACCCGGTTTTTTTGGCACGCTAATCAGCCTGGAGCGAGCTGTAGCGCTGGACCGACGAGAAGGCTATGTCGTGCCAGCGGCCTTTGGAGGAGGGGCGCTATTGATCCTGATGGGTAGCACGTGGGCAGGCCCCCTGCTGCTCATCCTGGCAAGCCTGGGACTGGTGGGTATGTTAAACGTGGCATGGCGCCGGCAGCGACACCTTTCCTTGCAGGTTATGGCGGCCGGAGCGCTTGCGTTACTGGTGGGAACGGTTGCCTGGGCAGCAGGACAGCCGGCATCGCTGGTGACGCCCTGGTGGATGGCTTTTCTGGTACTGACCATTGCTGGTGAGCGGCTTGAGCTCAGTCGTATCCTGCTGCATGACGCGCAGGTAGCGCGCAGATTTCTGGGGATTGTGGGGCTGCTTGGACTGGGATTGGGGCTTACCTTTGTCCAGGGGACGCTGGCCTGGCGTCTGACAGGAGCGGCGCTGCTACTGCTCATGCTCTGGCTGCTGCGCTACGATATAGCCCGGTATACGGTGCGACAGCGTGGGCTGACGCGCTTTATTGCCTGGTGTCTGCTATCAGGATATGGTTGGCTTGGAGTGGGGGGATTCATCATGCTTGTTTACGGACAACTGATGGCTGGACCCTGGTACGATGCGGCGTTGCATTCGATATTCGTAGGATTTGTTTTCAGCATGGTTTTCGGGCATGCGCCTATCATTTTTCCGGCCGTGCTGGGCGTTCCTGTAGCGTACCGGTCGTTTTTTTATGGACATCTGGTATTACTGCATGGCGGGCTGCTGATGCGCGTGATCGGAGATGTAACAGAGATGCTTGTGTGGCGGCGATGGGGGGGCCTGGTAAATGCCCTGGCAATCCTGGTCTTTCTGATGGTTACTCTTGGGACAACCTGGGCAGCGCATCGGCGGACGCGTACGCAAACCCACAGGGACCGATATGCCTGATTTATCGCGCTGGTACGTAAAAACAGCCCTGGCCTATCTGGCGCTAGCATTGCTGCTGGGGATCGTCATTGTATGGCCTGCAGAAGGTGGGTTGCAGCGCTGGCAGGGAGTATTCTGGCCTGCGTGGATTCATTTGCTGACCGTGGGCTGGCTAACCCAACTGATTTTTGGGGTGGCATTCTGGTTGTTTCCGCGGCATTCGCGCGCGCGTCCGTATGGTCCCCAGGCACTGGCCCGAGCCGCTTACCCTCTGCTCAATGCCGGGATTGTGCTACGTATCCTGTCCGAGCCGGCGATTACCTGGACCGCCTCGGTCTGGTGGCGCGGATTGCTGATGCTTTCCGCTTTGCTCCAGTGGACAGCCGGCCTTTTCATGGTCAGTTATCTGTGGACACGAGTCAAACGGCGCTAAACCATGCCGTCCGTGAGTTGTTGGTTGATTCGTCTGGCCCTGGGCCACCTGTTGCTGGGCTTTACGATGGGATCCTGGCTGTTGGTCCATAAGACGGGCTGGTTGCCGGCCTGGCCAGGCTTACGGCTGATGCACGTGGAACTGGTATTGCTGGGTTTCATGGTGTTATTTGCGGTGTCGGTGGCCTGGTGGATTCTGCCGCGAAGGGGAGGCGTGCGTCCTTCAGATCAGGGAGCCTGGGTAGCAGGGGGGATACTGGTAGGGGGCGTGTGGCTGGTAGGCATTGGAGCGGTGAGTATGATGCAGGGAGTGCAGGTAGTCGGGCGGACGATGGAGCTTATAGCCGTTGTGCTCTGGGCGCGACTTCTCTGGCCACGCATCCGGGTTGCGCAGCAGCGTCGCGGCGCCTGAGCGTTAGGGCGTATTTTATTGCAAGCAAGCGGTGCAGGAGGGCTCTATGAAACTGCCTGTTACGGCTGTTGTGATCAACTACCAGACGCCTGATCTGCTGGAAGTGGCCGTGCGCTCTTTTCGGCGGTACTATCCGATGGTGCCGTTGCTCATTGTCGATAACGGCTCGCGCGATCACTCCCGGCAGGTTATCGAGCAGTTAATTGCGGAAGGACACGCGGCCGTCCGGGCGCTCTGGTTACCTGAAAACATCTATCATGGCCCTGCCATGCATCGGGCCATGGAGGCAATCACAACCCCTTACGTATACTTTTTTGACAGCGACACGGAGACGCGGCGAGGCGGCTTTCTGGAGCCGATGATCGCGGCGCTGGAGGCCGATCCGCAGGCTTATGGTGCTGGCAGGATTGTGGAGGTTGATCGACGTCGAGGGTTTCGCAAGGCAGGTGGCCTGCCGGTACTGGCAACGCCCTACCTGCTGCTTCGGCGCGCTTTTTACTTCAGGTTGCCGCCGTTTATTCATCACGGGCTGCCAACCCTGCAGAATTTTCGTGCGGCTGAACAGGCAGGCTATCGGCTGGTTTCCTTTCCTATCGAGACGTACGTGCATCATCTGGGGCGTGGCACGGCTGCTCGCTACGGCTACGGTCTGGGCTGGCGCAGCCGTCTGGAATACCTGCTGCATCGGTTGGGGCTTTGAGCCAGCGGCATGGGCAAGCCGGTCGTCTGCAGACGGGTAACCGGCATTGAGGCGTCCCCGGGAGGGAAAACCAGGCAGATCGGAGACCGAGTCGAGGAGAGCTTTGGGAGCGATCTGAACGTGGTATGCCAGTAAAAAAGCCGTGCGTTTAGGGCACGGCTTCAGGGTGTCGGGCGGTTGGATTTGAACTGGCGATCTTCCCGCCTCGGGCGGGACGCGCTACCAGCCGGGCTGGTTAGTTTGCATGTCGGGGCGGCCGGATTTGAACCGGCGACCTCTTCGTCCCGAACGAAGCGCGCTACCGGGCTGCGCTACGCCCCGAAAGGTCAGCCCCAAATATACGCCACAGGTGATAAGGGTTCCAGCGGTTTACGGGCTGAGGATGGGAGTTCAAGGTTAATTAATTGGGTTCATTGCCAAATTCGGCGTACATGGCCTCGATCAGATCGGCGTAATGCGTTTCGATCTGGCGGCGTCGGGGTTTGAGCGTGGGCGTGAGCAGCCCATTTTCGATGGTAAACGGCTCCGTGAGCAGCCGGAAAGCGCGGATGCGTTCATGGGCGGGAGCGTGGCGGTTATAGCGGCGCAGGCTTTGCTCGAAGAGCGTCTGAATTTTGGGATGGCGGCACAGAGCTTCGTCGGTTTCAGCGGGCAGGTTGTGCTCCTGTGCGTACTGGCGAAGCGCCTCGAAATCAGGCACAATGAGCGCCGTCAGAAATTCGCGTCCCTCTCCAATGACAACAATCTGGTCGATCCAGGGCTCCTGCTTGAGCTGGTCTTCGATGGGACCCGGGTAGATGTTTTTCCCGCCGCGGGAGACGATCATATGCTTGATGCGATCGGTGATGACCAGGTAGCCCTGATCGAAGCGGCCCACGTCGCCGGTATGGAACCAGCCATCGGCGTCAAACACTTCCCGAGTAGCTTTTTCGTTGTTCCAGTAGCCCTTCATCACGTTAGGGCCTTTGACCAGAATTTCTCCCTCTTCGGTGGTAAGATCGCTGGGATAGTCGTCGCCAGAGAGTTGTCCGATAATCTTGCCGTCGGTCAACCGCTGGATAGCGATAGTTACACCGGGCAGTACATAACCAACGGTTCCGAAGCGAGGGCGGTCCATTGGATTGACGGTCAGGACAGGGGCCGTTTCCGTCAGGCCATAGCCTTCGACAATGGTAATGCCGGCTGCCAGAAAAAACTCGCCGATATAGGATGGAAGAGCTGCCCCACCGGAGACGGCAAAGCGGAGATTGCCGCCCAGTCGATTATGGAGTTTCTGAAACACCAGGCGGTGGGCCAGGCGATGCTGCAGCGAGAGAAGAGGACCGGGCGTGCGGCCTTCCAGGCGGTACGCGGCCATGCGCCGACCTACCGAAACAGCCCAGTGAAAGATTTTTTGCTGGAGGGGCGATCCCTTTTCGACGGATTTATGGATGGCGTTGTAGACGCGTTCAAACAGGCGTGGTACCGAGATCATTACGGTAGGCCGCACTTCAAGCAGGTTCTGGCTCAGGGCTTCAATGCTTTCGGCATAGGAGATGCGGGCGCCACAGGCCAGTACGGCCGTGTAGCCTGCCGTGCGCTCAAAGGAGTGGCATAGTGGCAGAAAGGACAGGTGATGGTCGTTGGGACCAAAATCGACCCGTTCCAGCGCGGCCTGCACGTTCGAGCAGAAGTTGCGGTGGGTGAGCATGACGCCTTTGGGCAGACCGGTGGTCCCGCTGGTATAGATAAGGGCGCTCAGGTCATCTGGCTGCACCTGATCGGCCAGCTTTGCCAGTTCGGCTTCATGTTCGGTCCAGTAAGCAGCCCCTTCCGCCAGCACGTCCTCCCAGGCCCGCACATAGGGCGGATGATCCTTTCGCATGGTGCTCAGGGTGATGATTTCCTGCAGATCTGGACAGTCGTCAAAAATCGCCTCGGCTTTGCGAAGTTGTACGGCGGAAGAGACCACCAGAATGCGCGCGCCGGAGTCCTTGACGATGTAGCCTACTTGCGAGGCCGGCAACGAGGTGTACAGCGCGACGTTGACGCCGCCCAGAATTTGCGTGGCCAGGTCTGTGATGGCCCACTCCGGACGGTTTTCTGAAAGAATAGCGACGCGATCGCCCGGGCGCACGCCCTGCTTGTACAGATAGCCGGCCAGGGCATGGACGCGTTGCTCCAGCTCTTCCCAGCTAATGTCGATCCAGGTCTTGGTGCGTTTATCCTTGTAGCTCAATACCGGCCGTTGCTGACCGCGATAGTGGTCCAACAGCCGGTTAAAAAGCTGTGGGATGGTTTCAAAGGCAACGATGGCAGGCATAGTGCTTCCGTACCGATTACGTCCCAGCATACAAACTACAGGCTAGCGGATGAAAAAACAATTTGGGGCAACAGGCAAATGAAAGCGTTCAGGCATCAATGCCGATGGCTGCCTGAACGGAATCGAAGCCGTCTTGTTCAAGCTTTTCAACGAGTCCCTGTTTGATGCGCCGCACCAGGCCGGGTCCTTCGTAGATGAGACCCGTATAAAGCTGCACCAGAGAAGCGCCGGCGCGGATGCGGGCATACGCCTCTTCGACCGAGTCAATACCGCCTACGCTGATCAGCGGCAGTTTCCCTTCAGTCAAGCGATAGAGGTAAAAAAGCAGGCAGCGAGCGCGCGTGGCAAGGGGGCGGCCGCTCAGTCCGCCGGGACCAATTCGGGTGAGTATGGCTGGACTGGTGCGCAGCTCGGCCCGGTCGGAGGCGGTGTTGATGGCTACAAAGCCGGCTATGCCGTGCGTCTGGGCCACCGCAACAATTTCTTCAAGCTGACTATCGAAGATGGTGCGGTTGGAGGGAGGAGGCGATAGCTTAAGCAATACGGGGATTGATAACTTCAGCTCCCGACGCACTGCAAAGATGGCGCGTAGTAAAGCGTCGAGCGCCTTGGGGTCTTCGAAGGTTTTACCTTCGGCTGTGTTGGGACATGAAATGTTCAGGGTTACGTAGTCGGCCAGCGGTGCCAGGCGGCGGAAGCTTTCGCAGAAGTCGGCAATGGCCGCTTCTCCGAGAATGGAAGGGTCATGCGTTTTGGCCAGGTTAATGCCCAGGGGACGCCGATGACGCATGCGTTGCAGACGCCGGGCTACCTGCTCAGCCCCATCGTTGTTCAGGCCCATGCGGTTGATTAACGCGCGGTCTTCGGGCAGGCGAAACAGACGTGGAGGCGGATTCCCGGAGCACGGGCGGGCGCTAATGGATCCTACCTCTACGAATCCAAAGCCCAGCGCTTCCCAGAAGCGTACCAGGCGTGCGTTTTTGTCCAGTCCAGCAGCCAGGCCGACTGGATTCGGAAAGGTAAGATGCCAGCACTGTACAGTGAGCGCTGGATGTTCATAGTTGAAGTAAGGCGTCAGTGCCCACAGTCCCCAGGGTTGTACCAGACGAGCAACAGCCAGCGTAAGCCGATGGGCACGTTCGGCTTCCAGATGAAACAGCAGAGGGCGGAACAAGCGATACATGGCAAACGTGGGCAACATCAGCCTTCAAAGATCAACGGTGCCTTCAGGATCCCCGGTGTGAGTGATGCGGTGAGTCGGGGCCTTCTGCAAAATAGTCCGAATAATCCATCCGAAGTCTGAGCCGCGTATGAAACTTCCACTCTTTCTGGTTGACGCGTTTGCCGAGCAGCCTTTCACCGGTAACCCGGCGGCCGTGTGCTTGCTGGATCGCCCGCGGTCGGAGGGGTGGATGCAGACGGTGGCGGCTGAGATGAACTGGTCGGAAACAGCGTTTCTGCTGCCTGCCGGCGAGGGATTTTCACTGCGCTGGTTTACGCCGACGCAGGAGGTAGATCTGTGTGGCCATGCCACGTTGGCCAGTGCGCATGTGCTGTGGGAGATTGCGTGTTTGCAGCCGGATGAGCCTGCTGTTTTTTTTACAAAGAGTGGACAACTGACGGCCTGGCGGGCAGAAGACGGAACGATCTGGATGGATTTTCCGACCGAAATGCCGGAGCCCTGTGAGCCACCTGCCGAGCTGCTGCGTGTGCTGGGGGATGTGCCGATTCAGTACATCGGGCGCAACCGGATGGACTACCTGGTACTGCTAGATCGCGAGGCTACGGTGCGAAAGCTAAAGCCGGATCTGGAACGGTTGCGACAGCTCGACATGCGCGGCCTGATTGTCACAGCGCCAGCCGAAGACGTGCCGGCGGACTTTGTCTCGCGTTTTTTTGCGCCGCGCGTGGGCGTTCCTGAAGATCCTGTAACAGGCTCAGCGCACTGCTGTCTGGGACCGTTCTGGGCGATGCGGCTGGGACGCGTGCGCCTGAGCGGGTTTCAGGTATCGGCCCGAGGGGGACGCGTAGAGGTGGCCGTGCGCGGTGAGCGCGTGCACCTGGGCGGGCGCGCCATTACCATATTACAGGGGAAGCTCATCAGCTACCATCCGGGCACGAGCTGAGCCCCCAGATGCCATCCTTTGTACGGGCGCTGGAACGGATACACGTAGAACAGCTCCAGTACCATGGCGCCCAGGATGTTGAACCGGGTAGAGATACCGGTGCTGAAAACCGGGACCCGATCCGGCGAGTAACGCGCAAACTTCCAGGTAGGCAGGTCTCCTTTCGACCAGGCTACGCCGGCATCGGCAAACAGCGACAATTCAGTGGGTAGGTAGGGAAAGTTAAACAACCCGAAACGTTCGGTTCCAAATAGCGGAATGCGCAGCTCCGCGCTGGCGACGGCTACGTGCGTTCCGATAAGCCGAAGAGCTTCGGCGCAGAGCGTTTCCCCGTTGCGAGCGGGGGTGCATTCGTCGGGCTCCAGCGAATAGAAACTGTAGCCTCGCACAAAGGTCGGAGTACTTCCATAACCCAGGTACTCCTGGGCAAAGGAGAGCTCGCCAGGGCGTTGGGGGCGAGCGCCGTAGTTACCTACGTGGGTCAGGCGGACAGCAAAAGTCAACGGACGGAAAAAGAAATACTTGCGTCCGTCGATGAGCACGCGTACGAAACGTTCGGTGCCCGTAAGGGGCGAAATTTCAAGACGGTAGCGTGAACCGCGTACTGGTGAGGTAAAGCCAAAGAAAGAGAAATCGCCTACAAATGCGCCCGATACCTGGAAGAAATAAATGGGCTTGGGAGCATCCAGATTTTCCGTGTCGCGTCGGAATCCTGCGCCGTAGAGGTAATAAATTTCGGCATCATAATCGAAGCCATAGCGCTGAAAGCCAATCTGGAGCTCAAAGCGTTGGGTAGAGTTCAGGGGATAGTAGCCCAGCGCGCTGACCTGTTGGATATAAATGCGTTGCAGTATCTGGACGTAGCAGGGGACGGTCAGTTCAGTAGCCGGATCGAAGCAGGCTGGCCGGAAGTACGCATATCCGAATAGTAAGGGAATATGGCTTCCCAGCAAGCCATAGTTCATTCGCCCGCCCTGGTTGATATAGACAATCTGGCCTCCGATATCCTTGAAGGTGCCGTTGGCCTGTGCCACAACGGCCAGTTGCTGGTCGCCCAGCATGTCGCTGAAGAAAAAGCCTACGCCACCGGCAATCAGGGTGCCGAAGGGACCGCCTACGGTAGCGCCAAACGTGGGGGGTGCGATATAGTCCAGTTGCAGGCGGCGTCGGTAGGGCTGAGGGCGAAGCGTCAGTTCATCGGGCAGTCCGGTCAGCGGATCATTCAGGTAGTTGCTGACCAGTCCCTGTGTAGGGGGTTGCAAGGGAGGCAGCACACCGGCGCTGGCGATGCCCTGATCAGTGCCCGGGGTTACTGGATCACCCTGTAGCTCATGGGGCTCTAAAGCAAAAACCAGGTACTTGTTGTCGGTGAAGACTGAAAAGACCATGCGGCCGTTTTGAGCGGCCACGCTCATGGCCGGAGAGATGCTGGTAATGCCACTGACGCCTGTTTGCAGCTTGGTGATGCGATAAACGGCTCCGGTCGACAGATCCATTCGGTAGATGTCTTTGAAGCCATCATGGTTGGAGATGAAGTACAGGCTTCGGCCATCCGGTGAAAATTGCGGATTGATCTGCTGCCCATGCTGGAAGGGGCGCAGCACGCGCACGTTGCCCGTTTCCAGGTCCAGCAGTGCCAGTCGCTCGTGGCCGTAGCGTAAGATTTCGAAGTCGGTGCCGTCGGGTCCTCGGTCGGATACAAAGGCGATGGTGCGGCCGTCAGGTGACCAGGCGGGTTGCAGATCGGCGTAGCGGTCGTCGGTGAGCTTGCGCACCTGGTTTGTCTTCAGATCCAGCAGGTACAGGTCGCTGATGCCTCCCGAAAGCCCAGAAAAGGCGATGGTGCGGCCGTCAGGTGACCAGGCCAGGTTGTGAATGGCCCCTACTCCCTCGACGGCAATGCGGCGTTCCAGTTTCCCTTTGCGCAGGTTCCAGATGGCAATTTCGTTGTTGCCCCGTGCGAACGTAATGAAGGCGAAACGCTGGCCGTCGGGCGACCAGGAGCCCGAGGAATTGATGAAACGGATTGCATCGAAGTGCGGATCGCTGGCA
This sequence comes from Rhodothermus profundi, assembly GCF_900142415.1. NCBI lineage: Bacteria > Pseudomonadati > Rhodothermota > Rhodothermia > Rhodothermales > Rhodothermaceae > Rhodothermus > Rhodothermus profundi. The sequence continues at coordinate 110,120 of NZ_FRAU01000005.1, read as the reverse complement.
CTGCTGCTCAGGCGGCGCAGCACTTTGCCTGTTTCGGCATCGGCCACAAACAGGTCGATTGTGAACAGATCGCGCTCGGAAAGGAAGGCCACGTAGCGTCCGTCAGGGCTAAGGGCGGGAGCCAGGTTGATTTCACCGGCATCAAGGTCGGGTGCCAGCACCTTCCGACCGGCCTGTTCCGGAGGAGTGCGATCCTTCAGCAGCGGAAGGTAGGTCTGCTTGACGGCTTGAATCCATTCCCGAGAGAGCGAGTCGGGCGTAATGCCCAGGGTGAGGACGATAGCTGTATCGACGCCTACAATACCGCCCAGCTTGTACAGATCGGTAACCGCTTGATCACCGTATTTGCCACCAATGTATGCCAGGTAGGCCTGGCCGTAGCGGTAAGGAAAATAGCGCAAGTCACGCGTAAGCTGGCGGATGGTAGGAAGATCGTCGCGCAGCGCCGCATCGCGCAACCACATAGCCGTGTGGGGGTCATGGCGTCCCACCGACAGGTACTCTGCCATGCCTTCGACAAGCCACAGCGGCAACAACGCCAGCGCGAAGCGGCTCAGGCTATCGGAACGGTTCAGCGCAATGTCATACTGAAAGGAATGGACCAGCTCGTGACCGAGCACGTGATCATTTTCCCGATAGATTCCCGTAAACGGCATGATCACGCGCTCTTTGATGGATTCTGTTACGCCGCCTGTGCCTTCGCCGATTTCCCCACTGATTGCATTGGTTTGATGGAAGTCGGCGTCATCTGCATAAAAAATGATAGGTTTGCGCTCGCCAAACTCATGCAGAAAGGTGCGGCTGTGGCGCTGGTACCATCGCTCAGCCATACGGGCCGCATCTCGCACAGCGACCTCTTCCTGGGGATAGTAGTAGATTTCAAAGTGGGGCGTACGCAGCACCTTCCAGTCGAAGGTTTCGTACTGCACCTTGTTGCGGCCGAAGTACTGGGCCCAGGCAGGAAGGGTCCAGCCTATGAGCAGGAGCAACAGGCCGGCGATTCGAAAGGCATGCATAATCCTTCTCCAGTCTGGCGGCGGCACGGTACGGACCAGGGGGCGAAGTCTGCACGGACTTCTCTATGTCCAAACGTAGGAGCGGTCAATCGGTTCTTCCGATCTCCTACCATAACTTACTTAGCAGCAAAAGATGCGCCGCGCTATTGGAGCGCCTGGTAGTATAGCCGATACTTTCTTAAAGTATACAATAGGATGTAGCAAAAATGGAACAGGAGTACCGGTCAGATCTTGAAAGGGCAGATTAGCGGACGCGCATGATGGTAGACTACCGGGTTCGGGCACGAATTTTTGCCGGGGTGATTGTTCTGCTGCTCGGGCTATTGCTGCTTCGGCTGGCCCAGATGCAGCTCTGGCAGGCCGAGCTGTATGCAGGTGAGTCGCGCAACAATGCCGTGCGCGAGCAGCGCGTCATGCCGGCCCGGGGTGCCATCTACGACCGTAACGGCGTGTTGCTTGTTGACAATGCGCCCGCCTATTCGCTGTTGATTACGCCCCGGTATTTTGACCCCAGGAATATTCCCCTGCTGGCCCGGTTGTTGGAAGTGCCTGACTCGGTAGTAGCCCGTCGGCTAGCGCAGGCTCGCGCCTGGAGCGCCTATCGTCCCAGCCGGGTGTTTACGGACCTGTCGTTCGAGACGTTCAGTCGGGTGGTTGAAAACCTGTACCGCCTGCCTGGCGTCCAGTACGAAATTGACCAGCGTCGACGCTACCATACGCCCGCCCGCGCAGCGCACGCCCTGGGTTACGTGCGCGAGATTACCCGCACCGAACTGGAGCAGCTTCGAAGCGAGGGCTATGTGATGGGGGATCGTATCGGCAAGGCAGGGCTGGAGAAGTTCTACGAAAAGGCGCTTCGGGGCGTGCCAGGACGCGCCTTTAAGCTGGTCAATATCCATGGGCAGGAGATCAAGCCCTACCGCGAAGGAGCCGAGGATGTGCCGCCGATCAGCGGCTACGACTTATACCTGGGGCTGGATTATCGCGTGCAGGCTCTCGCCGAGACCCTCTTTGTCGGTAAACGAGGGGCTGCGGTAGCGCTCGATCCGAACAGCGGGGAGATCATTGCCCTGGTGAGCATGCCGGACTTCGACCCTGCATTGCTCTCCGGGCCTATTGATCCGGAAACCTGGCGCTACCTGACCATGAGTCCTGAAAAGCCGCTGTTCAACCGGGCCACAATGAGCGGCGTCCCGCCCGGGTCAACCTGGAAGCCCTTTATGGCACTGGTGGGGTTGCAAGAAGGCGTAATTACGGCGCGCAGCACCATCTACTGCCCAGGCGGCTATCGGCTGGGGCGACGATTTTTCCGGTGTCATGGAGGGGCGCACGGATCGCTCAGCGTGCGTGAAGCCATTGAAAAGTCCTGCAACACCTTCTTTTTTACGGTAATGATGCGCCTTGATGTAAACACGCTCCGGCGCTGGGCCAATCGTTTTGGGTTTGGCGTGCCCATTCCTATGGATATTGCAGAGCAAAATCCTGGCCTGATTCCCGACTCAGCCTATTACAACCGGCGCTATCCTAACGGCTGGACGGCCGGCTACACGATCAACCTGGGCATCGGGCAGGGCGACATGACCGTAACGCCGATGCAACTGGCCCGCTACGTGGCTGCTATCGCCAACGGCGGTACGCTCTACCCCCCTCATCTGGTCCGCGAGCTTGTGCATCCGGAGACCGGCGAAGTGCTGAAACCGCAGTTGCCCCCTCCTGAACCCATCCCCATTAAACCCGAACACTTTCAGGTTGTCCGGGAAGGCATGCGGCGCGTGATGGAAAAAGGGACGGCCCGGTGGGTGCAGATCCCCGGCATTCCAAGTGGAGGGAAGACGGGTACCGCGCAGGCTCCCGGCGGCCGTAAGGACCACTCGCTCTTTATCATGTTTGCTCCCTATGATGATCCGCAAATAGCCATTGCCGTGCTGGTGGAAAATGCAGGTTTTGGCGCTACCGTTGCGGCTCCTATCGCCAGCCTTATGGCGGAACTGTACCTGACGGGAAAGGTGGCTGCTACGCCTCAGCGCCGCTATATGCTTGAGCACGTGCTCCGCCAACGAAGTCAACCGCTGGACGCACCCGCCCTTACCCAGGCCGCTTCGCAATAGTCCTATGGCTCGTCTTGCTCGTAAACCGGATGTGCTGCTTATGCTCCTATGGGCCGCCCTGGTAATAGCGGGGCTGGTCGCTCTTTATAGCACGACGCACGGCCCTGCTGCCGAATTTCTTTCACAGAACGTGCAGGATAACTTTGAACGGCAGCTCCTCTGGGCCGGTCTTTCACTGGCTGCGCTGGGCGTCGTATTGTTGTTGCCCGCCCGCTTTTTCCAGAGCATGGCCTATCCCATTTATGGCGCAACCATTGCGCTACTGCTGCTCACGCTGGCCGTTGGACGCGAAATCAATGGGGCAAAAGCCTGGCTCTACCTTGGTCCCATCGGTTTCCAGACGTCTGAACTGGCCAAAGTAGGGACCGTGCTGGCGGTTGCCCGCTTACTGTCAACCCGTCAGGCACGCATCGACACGGTCCGTTACGCTCTGGGCGCTGTAGGGCTTATCCTGGTGCCTGCTGCCCTTATCATCGGGCAGAACGACATGGGAACGGCGCTGGTCTTTCTGGCCCTGGTTCCCATTATGCTCTTCTGGAGCGGCCTTCCGGTTGCCACAGTGCTGCTGGTGATCTCGCCTGCGGTAGCAGGCTACCTGACGCTTATCTCCTGGCCGGCGGCCGTGGCATTTGCCGTGCTCTTTACGCTGGGCATCTTCTGGCATACGCGCGAAACGTACATGGGCGCGCTTGCAGGACTCTTTACCGGGGGAACGGCCGCTGTGGCGTCCTTCGCGCTGGCCTATGTGCTGAAGCCCTATCAGTTGGCCCGTGTGCTTTCGTTTACCAATCCTGAAGCCGAAGCCTATCGTCAGACGTACGGTTTTCACCTGGTGCAGTCCAAAGCTGCCATTGGTTCGGGTGGCCTCTGGGGTAAAGGATTTATGCAGGGTACGCAGACGCAGGGAGCCTACGTGCCCGAACAGTCCACCGACTTCATCTTCAGTGTGATCGGAGAAGAGTTTGGTTTCGTCGGGGCGGCGCTGGTGCTGGTGCTTTTTGGGCTGTTGCTGGTGCGGCTCATTCAGCTTGGCACGCAATGCCGCCATCCTTTCGGGCTGATGGTGGCAGCCGGTGTGGCGGGGGTGATTCTGGTGCACGTGTTCATCAACATCGGGATGGCAACAGGGCTATTGCCCGTAATCGGCATTCCCCTGCCTTTCCTGTCCTATGGAGGGTCGTCGCTTCTGGCCAATACCTTGATGTTAGCGGTTGTGCTCAATCTGCATCTGCGGCGCGACGACTTTTCAATCTTTGTCTGAACTTGCGGGGCCGCTTTTTTGTAGATTCGCGCCGGTGTCGGTTGAGGAAAACTGTCCAACAGCAATGAAAGCATACATTGAAGCAGCGCTCCGCCAGGTGTTGCGCACCCTTGAGGGCGTGCCGGAAGATTTCCGGCCGGAACTAGAAAAACCCAATAATCCCGCGCACGGTGATCTGGCCACGAATGCGGCCATGCAGTTGGCCCGATATCTGAAACGGCCTCCGCGCCAGATCGCCGAGGAAATTGCGGAGCGGTTGCGGGCGCTGCCGCTCGACCCGCGGCGCGTTGCCTCCGTGGAAGTGGCCGGTCCTGGTTTTCTGAACTTCCGCTTTGCCTCGGACTACCTGATCCAGGTGCTGGCCGATATCCTGGAAGCCGGTGAGCAATATGGCCGGAGCAACCTGGGAGAGGGACGGCCTGCCATCGTGGAGTACGTCAGTGCTAACCCCACCGGGCCGCTCACGGTGGGACATGGTCGGAACGCCGTGCTGGGCGACACCATTGCGAATTTGCTTGAGTGGATCGGCTACCGCGTAACGCGCGAGTACTACTACAACGACGCCGGTCGCCAGATGCGCGTGCTCGGCGCGTCGGTGCGGGCGCGCTACCTGGCGCTGGTCGATCCCCAGCTTCCCACTAAAAAAATCCAGGTGGCCGAAGGAGAATGGGTAGAAGTGCCCGAACCCTTTCCCGAAGACGGATATCTGGGCGATTACATCATTGACATTGCCCGGCGCCTCTATGAGCAATGCGGCGACGCGCTGCGTGATGTGGAAGACCTGACGCCCTTCAAAGAAGCGGCTGAAAAGGCCATCTTTGAAGAGATTCGACGCACGCTTGCCCGTCTGGGCATTCATATGGATAGCTTCTTCAACGAGCATACGCTCTACGAGAACGGCAGCGTATGGGAAGTTGTCGAGGCGCTTCGCGAAAAGGGGTATGTTTATGAGAAAGACGGAGCGGTCTGGTTCCGCACCAGCGCGCTGGGTAAGCACCAGGACACGGTGCTGGTCAAGCGGACGGGCGAGCCCACGTATCGGCTGCCCGACATTGCCTATCATATAACCAAATTTGAGCGAGGATTTGAGCGTATCGTCGATGTCTTTGGCGCCGACCACATCGCCACGTATCCCGATGTGCTCCGGGCGCTGGAGGTGCTCGGCTACGACGTACGAAAGGTGGATGTGGTCATCTATCAGTTTGTTACGCTGGTGCGAGGAGGGGAACCGGTGAAGATGTCTACCCGCCGGGCTACTTATGTAACGCTTGACGAATTGATGGATGAGGTGGGCGAAGACGTTACCCGCTTCTTCTTTTTGATGCGCTCCCCGAACACGCATCTGGAGTTTGATCTGGACCTGGCGCGCGAGGTCAGTGAAAAAAATCCGGTCTTCTACTTGCAATATGCGCATGCGCGCATTTGCTCTATCATGCGGAAGGCCAGCGAGGTGGGGTTGACGGAACGTCCGAATCCAGACCTGACGCTGCTCCGCCACGAAGCCGAAACGGGACTGATCAAGGAGCTGATGCGTTTCCCGGAGGTCATTCAGGAGGCGGCACGGACGTACGAGCCGCACCGCGTGGCCACGTATTTGCGTGAGGTAGCGGTTGCCTTCACAAAATTCTATGACCACTGCCGCATCATTGGGGAGCCTGAGCCGCTGGCGCAGGCGCGTCTGGCGCTGGCGCGGGCAACGCGCCTGGTCCTGGCAAACGGCCTGAACGTGCTGGGCATCTCCGCACCGGAACGCATGTAGCATGGCACGCAAACTCACCGTAGCCTTCCAGGGGGAACCAGGCGCCTTCAGCGAAGAGGCGATCTGGGCCTACTTTGGCGCGGCGCAGGTTGAACCGGTACCGCTGCCAGACTTCGAGGCGGTCTTCGAAACGCTGGAAAAGGGTCAGGTAGACCGGGCCATGATTCCGATCGAAAACTCGCTGTTTGGCAGCGTGCACGTCAACTACGACCTGCTGCGGGCGCATGCCGTAAGCATTGTCGGCGAGCTGGAGCTGCGCATTCGGCATCACCTGCTGGGACTGCCGGGCAGTCGCATCAAGCAGATTCAACGGGTTTACTCGCATCCCCAGGCACTTGGCCAGTGCCAGGCCTATTTGCGCACCCACCTGCACCATGCAGAAGCGATCCCCGCGTATGACACGGCCGGAGCTGCCCGCATGGTGGCCGAAATGAACGACCCGAAGGCGGCGGCCATTGCTGGATTACGGGCAGCGGCCAAATATGGGCTGGAGGTGCTGGCTTCGGGCATTGAGAGCCACCCGCAGAACTATACGCGTTTTCTGGTGCTGGCGCGCGCTGACATCGAGCCCCCCAAAGGGCCTCCGGGAACGATGAAAACATCGATTGTGTTTGCCCTGCGCGAGAACGTGCCAGGCGCCCTGTTCAAGAGCTTAGCTGTGTTCGCGTTGCGCGATCTGGACCTGTATAAGATTGAGAGCCGCCCTCTGGTAGGGATGCCCGGTAGCTATCTGTTTTATCTGGATGTGGCGGGCTCTGTGCACGAACAAGCCGTGCAACGCGCACTGGATCATCTGGCCGAGGTGGCAGCCTTTGTGCGCGTGCTGGGCTCGTACCCCCGGGGTAGACGTGTCGACTGAGCGAAGGCGATGTCGTTAGCGTATAGCATACGCGAAGGACTGGCCGGACTGCGTCGGGCGCGCTTTGCCACCGTGGCTGCCACAAGTGCGATGACGGTGGCGCTGGTACTGATCGGACTGTTCGCCGCTGTGGGCTATCATGCGCACCAGGTAACAAACTGGCTGCGCCAGCGCGTCGGGGAAATTGAAATCTTTCTGGAAGACGACGTAGACGAAAACGTAGCGCGCGCGCTCTACGCCCGCGTGCAGGCGATTCCTGGCGTGGCCGAAGCCCGCTACATCTCACGCGAAGAAGCCCGGCAGATTTTTCTGGAAGAATTTGGCGAGGAAGGGGAAGTGTTTCTGGACGAGCCTTTTCTACCTGCTTCCATTCGCGTGCGCTTTGAACCTTCCATGGCCGCGCCCGATACGCTGGCCCGCATGGTCGCCTGGCTGTCAACCTGGAATCATGTTGATGAGGTGGTCTTTAACCAGCCCCTGCTGCTCAAGGTGCAGCAAAATCTGCGGCTGATCTCTCTGGTCGGGCTGGCCCTGGGGCTTCTGGTGGTGCTGGCGGCTATCTTTCTGGTAGCCAATACAATTCGTCTGACGGTCTATGCGCGGCGGTTGCTTATTCGCACCATGAAGCTGGTGGGCGCCACAGACCGTTTTATCCGACGGCCTTTTGTGATTGAAGGCATGGTACAGGGGCTTGTGGCGGGTCTGCTGGCTGCCGGGATTGTGGCGTTGTGCTATCAGTTGGTAGCAGGCTACTTGCCTCAGCTTGAAGGGGATCACGGACCGTTCCTGCTTGGCCTGCTCGGAAGTATTGTGCTGGCCGGAGTGATGCTGGGCTGGTTCGGGGCCGCCTGGGCCGCGCGCCGCTTCATCCGGAGGGTGCCCCTGCACTGAAGCAGCAGAAAGGCTCTCTGGCATTGTAAGCTTATCGATCCGGGCGTATCTTTCCAGACGCACACACCGGGGCCCCTATCATGAGCAAGGCACACGCTTCCATGGTGCAGGCCGGTCTGCTGGGCTTGCTGGTAGGGGTGATGGCCTGTCGGCAATCACCCGGCGTAGGCCAGACGGAAGAGGGGACGCTCCTGCCTGGCGTGGCCCAGGCAACCGACACGCTCCAGCGCGGTGTTTTGCTGGCCGGCCGTGCGCTGGTGCTGGAAGGGCTGAGCGGACGGGTTGTGCTCCGAGGAACCCCTGAAGAGGTGGCCCGCCTTACCTTTATTCGGATAGGGCGAGGCGCCAGTGAGGCCGCCGCCCGCCGGACGCTGCGCGAGATAAAGCTGCATGAGGAAGGCACAGCGCGCGTTTTCCGGTATCGAATGGAAGCCCGGCAACCTGCGCTGGCACAGGTGCATGTGACGGGCCGTGTGCCGCGCAACGCTCGGGTCGTCGTCAGACGCTCCGGGGGCAACGTGCAGCTGGTAGGCCTCGAAGGTCCTCTGCAGATAAGGCTGGCGGCAGGCGAGGTGCATGTGCGCGGAGCGGCTGACAGTCTGGACGTCCACCTCCAAAATGGATCGGTTTCGGTGCATTTCCGGCGGGTGCCAGTTGATGCGATCGTAACGGTCCAGACCGCAAACGGAGACCTGTGGCTGACGCTTCCGCCGAACGCCGACGTGCAGGTGCGCGCCGAAACGGAAGCCGGTGCCGTGCGCGTCGAAGGGTTGCGTTTTACCGAACGACAACTGCACCCCCGCGGTGTTGCCGGCGCGCGCTTCGATGGGCGGCTCGGACAGGGACGCGCGCGCGTGATGCTCCAGACAGAGCACGGCGATATCGTGTTACGGGGCAGCGGACCCAACGGTCTGCTGCCCGCGGATACGCTGTTGCGCCCTTTACCACCGGACACGGTGCTTCAGGAACCCGGAGCTCCGTAGCGCAGCACGGCTACGTAATGCAAGGCACTGCCCGCCAGTACGAACAGGTGCCAGATAGTGTGATGAAAAGGCAGGCGGTGCCAGCGATAGAACAATACACCGCCCGTGTAAACCAGACCACCAGCTATGATCAGCTCCAGGGCTCCTGGCGGTAAATGGCGCCACAGCAACGGGAGCATCAGTACGGCCAGCCAGCCCAGGGCCACGTAGAACGCAGTAGAAAGACGGGGAAAACGTCCGGTGAACAGCCCCTCGAAAATCATCCCGCTCAGAGCCAGCGTCCAGACCACGCTAAGCAGCACCAGGCGCCAGGGCATGGGCACGTAAGCCACCAGAAAGGGCGTGTAGGTGCCGGCAATAAGCAGATAAATCGCCACATGGTCAACAACGCGCAGCCGCTGCTTACAGGCCGGCTGGCGCACGCCGTGGTAAAGCGTAGAGGCCAGATACAGCAGGATCAGGCTAAAACCGAAGACCATACTGGCGATCCGTTGCGGAAGGGTACCGCTGCCGTTTGATTGCCAGAGCCAGCCTGTTCCCAGGAGACTTAGTAGCAATCCGATACCATGGGTCAGGGTATTGAGGCGTTCTTCCATCGACGCTTGCCAGGAAAATGCAGCGGGCAGTGAACTTTTTAAGGCACAACCCGTTTGGACTCAAAAGTATCCAACCCTCACACGCAAATCAGGAGCGTACATCGTGGCACAGGCAAAAGCAGGCGACCACGTCAAGGTTCACTACACCGGTCGCCTTCAGGACGGCACCATCTTCGACTCGTCTCGGGACCGTGAGCCGCTCGAATTCACCCTGGGCGAAGGCGAGGTCATCCCCGGCTTCGAACAGGCGGTTATCGGCATGGAGCCCGGCGAGACCAAGACGGTCACCATTGCGGCCGAAGACGCCTATGGCCCTCGGCGCGAAGATCTGCTCATTGAGGTCGGACGCGATCAGGTAGCGCCGGATCTGGAACTGGCTGTCGGGCAACAACTACAGCTTCGGCTGCAGGACGGCCGCGTCATTCCGGTTACGGTAGCCGCTCTGACGGACGAAACCGTAACCATTGATGCGAACCATCCGCTGGCTGGCGAAGATCTGACCTTCGAAATCGAACTAATCGCTATCGACTGATAGGTCTCTGTGCTGTTTGCCAGCAAACCGCTCTCCTCGGAGAGCGGTTTTTTTGTTGATAGAACGCGCACCGGCCTCCTTCCTCAGAACCCATACAAACTTCACATCCTGCCGGCACTTTCTGTCAGAGAAATTTGTTAATTTAGACAACGTCTAAAGAAGGCCGGTGGTAAGATGTACGAGAAGCTGAAGGCATTCTGGAAAGCGGCGCCGGAGGGTTTTTCCTTTCATCTGCTGCCGGGACGTGGGCAGTACAAGTATTTCTTGGAAGGCAAAGGCTGCCGGTTGGGGGTCCTCTTCGAGGACACGTTGCATGTGTATTACGAGTGGCTGACGGAGGACGGCGAGCCGGTGCCTTATGGACCGGAGCTGCGCTATCGGTGGATGCCCAAGCGTGAGCTGGCGCGGTTGATTCTGGAAGGGGTGTGGGAGGTAACAGAAGCTCGTTCAGACGTGGTGCCCCTCTGATCAACGTCCGGCCAGTTCGGCGGCTTCTTCCAGTCGTACGCTGACCAGGGTCGAAACGCCTGGCTCCTGCATGGTGACCCCATAGAGTCGGTCGGCCAGCTCCATGGTGCGCAGGTTATGGGTGATCAAAATGAACTGCGTGTTGTCGGAGAAGCTGCGTAGCAGGCGCATAAATCGTTCGACGTTCGCCTCATCCAGCGGCGCATCTACTTCGTCGAGGATGCAGAAGGGACTGGGTTTGGTCAGGTAAAGGGCAAAGAGCAGGGCGATAGCTGTCAGGGCTTTTTCGCCGCCTGAGAGCTGGGCGAGGGTGCTGGGGCGCTTACCACGAGGACGGGCCAGGATTTCAATGGGCGATTCTAATGGATCGTTCGGGTCGGTCAGTTGCAGGTCGGCGTGGGCATCACCGCCAAACAACTCCCGGAACAGTTCCTGAAAGTTGCGCCGGATGGTTTCGAAGGTTTCCAGAAAGCGGGCCGCGGCGGTCTGATTGATTTCCTGGATGGTGGTTTCCAGGGTGGCTTCGGCTGATTCCAGATCCTGCTGCTGGGCCAGCAGAAAGTCGAGCCGTTCTTTTTCCTGCTGATACTGTTCGAGCGCCAGTTCATTGACGGTGCCGAGGTGGGCAATGCGGCGGCGGAGCGTTTCGATCTGGGCGCGGGCCGCCGGCACGTCGAAGTCGGCAGGAGGAGCGGGTAGCTGGGCTGGATCGGCAATGCCCAGGTGTTCGCGGGCATGTTCGGCCAGACCAGTCAGACGCGTGCGCGTTTCTGCCAGCTGCACCTGATATTGACGCTCCTGCTGCTGCGCTTGCTCGTAGGCACGCCGCAGTTCTCGAAGCTGGCGGTCCTGGCGTTCGTAGGTGGCGCGTAGCGTGAGGAGTTGCTGGCGCAGCTGCTGCACTTCGGCCTCCCGGGGCGGCTGCTCTGTAGCCAGTCGGGTGCGTTCTTCCAGGAGGGTCTGCAGACGTTGACGATCTGCCTGGAGGCGCGTTTTCAGTTGCTGGAGTTGCCGGGAGCGCTCTTGCTGGCGGCGTTGAAGTCCTTCCAGCCGTTGCTGGAGTTGCTGGCGTTCCCGTTGTAGATTGTTCAGCCGGTTGCGCATCTCAGCGGCCTGGAGCTGTGCCTGATTCAGTTGTTCCATGGTGGTTCGGTAGGCCGCTTCCGCCTGTTGCAGTGCCGTTTCGGCTTCCTGCAGCGTGGTCTGCCGGTGGACTACTGTCTGTTCGGCCCGGGCCAGGGTTTTCTCCAGCTCCTGCATTTCGGCTGCGAGCGCTGCCTGTTCCTGGTGCAGGTGCTGTTGGCGCGCTTCCAGGGTTTGCAGACGCTGGCGCAGCGTTTCACGGGTAACTTCTTGCCGGGTAGCCTGCTGTTCCAGAGAGCGCAGGGTCTGTTCGGCCTCGCGCAGCGCCTGCCGGGGTTGATCCAGGGGCAGGGCCTGCAGTTGCCGGTTCAGAGAAGCCTGTTGGTCACGAAGGCGCGCAATGGCTGCGTGGAGCCGTCGCGCTTCGCTTTCCAGGGCGGTGAGGCGTTCGCGACGGTCGAGCCGGCCGCTGAGGGGGGAGCGTGGGGCCTGGGGACTGCCGCCGTGCCACCAGCTTCGCGTGTCGATCCATTCACCGCGGGGAGTGAAAAAGCGAGCGGGTTCCGGGGTAGTGCGGGCCAGCCGATGGGCTGTTTCCAGGTTTTCGACGAGGTAGGCGCCGTGCAGTAGCCATGCGGCCAGCGGTTGGAGATCGGGGTGTGCCAGGCGCACCAGATCGAGCAGAGGGCGAGCGCCGACCAGTTCAGGCAGCGGAGGAGGATCGGGCAGGCCTTCCAGCACGATGAAGGTAGCGCGGCCTTTTCTGGCCTCGCGGAGTAACTGGAGCGCCTGTCGGGCTTCGTCCCGGGTAGCCACGACGATCCAGGTGGCCCGTTCCCCGAGGGCAGCATCCAGCGCCGGTTGCAGTTCAGGCGAGATGCCGATCAGGTCGGCTACGGTCTGGAGGGGTGCGTCCGTCCAGCCTGCTGTATGTGCCAGAAAGGGGACTGCTTCTGGAAAGTCTTCGTAGGCTGCGAGTACCTGTTCCAGCAGGCGCGCTTCGGCCTGGACAGCCTCCAGGCGTCGCTCCAGTTGATGTCGTTCCGCATCACAGGCCGCGATGGCCTGACGCAGTTCATGCCGACGGGCCTCCAGGGCCTCCAGCTCCTGGCGCAGCGTTGCTATGGTTTGCCGGGTAGCCTCGCATTGGCCCAGCGTTTCGGTGCGGGAGGCTTCCAATTGCTGGAGTTGTGCCTGCAGGGTTTGTTGTTCAGCTTCGAGGCGCTGGCGTTCCTGGGCCAGGAGTTCGCGGCGGTTGCTCTGGCGGTCGAGTTGCCGACGTGTTTCGTGGAGGGCCTGCTCGGCCTGTTGCAGGTGCTGGCGGGCTTCCTGGACGCGCTGGCGTTGCTGCGCGAGGGCGTGTTGAGCGGCTGTGCGAGCTTCACGGGCCTGGTGTAGCGCCGCCTCGGCGGCTTCATAAGCCGGGGCGACTTCCTGAAGGGCCTGCTCGGTGGCGCGCAGCCCCTGTTGCAACCGCTGCTGCTGACGCTTCGCCTCCTCGGCTTCCCGCTGGAGGCGTTGCTGTTCATTTTGCGTGGTCTGCAGGCGTTCTTCCAGCAGGCGAGTTTCACTTTCGAGCGACTGGAGCTGGTGCTGAAGCTGGTGAAGGCGTTCCTGCGCCGTTTCCAGAGCGGTTTCGGTCTGCAGGATCTGTTGCTGGAGGGTGGTGTGTTCAGCTTCGAGCGATTCGTAGCGGGTGCGGGCTTCGCGCAGGCGCGTCTGCACTTCGCGGAGCAGCTCGGCGAGCGCCTTTGTCTGCTCGTGGAGTTGGTCGTAGTCGTGGCGCAGGAGGGCCTGTTCGAGCGAGCGGAGTTCGTCGCGGTAGCGGCGGTAGCGTTCGGCCCGATCGGCCTGTCGTTTGAGGGTCTGAACCTGGCGCTGGACTTCTTCGATCAGGTCGCGCAGGCGGGTCAGGTCGTTGCGCGTGGCGTCGAGTTTGCGGAGCGTCTGGGTGCGGCGCAGCTTATAGCGGGTAATGCCAGCGGCTTCTTCAAAGAGATGGCGGCGGTCCTGGGCATTGTCGGAGAGGATCTCCTCGATCATTTTCAGTTCGATGACCGAGTAGGCGCCGGCCCCCATGCCCGTGTCCATGAACAGCTCTTGGATGTCGCGCAGGCGGCAGGGCGTGCCGTTCAGCAGGTATTCGGACTCGCCGGAGCGGTAGAGGCGGCGACCGATGGTCACTTCGCTGTAATGGAGGGGCAGGATACCGCGCGTATTTTCGATGGTCAGCAGCACTTCGGCCATACCGACGGGCCGGCGGCGGGCCGTGCCGTTGAAGATCACGTGCTCCATGCGTTCGGAGCGCAGCACGCGGGCGCGCTGCTCGCCGATGACCCAGCGGACGGCATCGACCAGGTTCGACTTACCGCAGCCGTTAGGGCCTACGATGGCCGTGATGCCCTCGTCGAAGTGCAGGACCGTCCGGTCGGCGAAACTCTTGAATCCTTGCAGTTCGAGCTTGCTCAGGTACATGGCCGTCCCCTCATGCAGGCCGCCCAAAATAAGGCCGAGCAGGGAGCCCGAGCAAGCATAAAGTTTTAATGAGGGGAAGCCAGAAGGGATTGCTTGCGACATCTCTGCTGATTATTAATGCTATCACAGGTTGTTTTATCAGATCTTTCTGGACAGATCAAAAAGGGCATGAAGACAGATCGGCTTTGGCTCGGTCCTTTCTTTTCAGCAGTCCTGGTATGTCTGGGGATAAGTCTGGGCGCTTCTGTAGCCTTTTCAAGGCCAGAGGGGGAAAGTGGATCGGTGGAAGGGGGGAGCGCATGCCCTCTCCTAGGCGAAGAGGCTTATGCAGGATTTACGTATGAGTCCTGTGTTAAGGATCTGGTAGTCATTGATATTAGCATTGGTCTTCCACAATGGGGCATTGAATTCGCCGCGCATGTCCCGCTTCCCTGGGGGCCTCGAGGAAAACAACTGATTAACGTATATCGATGTGTGGGAATGGGAAAGGCCTGTCTGCTGGGAACAACACGACTTGAGCCAGTAGGTGGATGTATGTAGTCGGATCATTTATTGGTGTGATATGGATAAGCAATTATCCGGAAAAGTATGTTGGATAGTTGCTTTTATGATATCTTTGTGGGGGTGCAAAAAATCAATTAAAGATCATAGTATAAAGCTGGATCTAAATATAGGGGATAGAGTTATTTTTGTTGATTCTTCTATGATTTACGATTTTGAACTGATAGAGATAGAGCAGGAAGAAGAGAAAAGTTTAATTAGTGGAGTATTTGATTATGTGATAGATTCTATTTATGTATACATAACAGACACAAAATGGGTGAAGGTATTTGATCGTTCTGGCAAATTTATTCGTATTCTTGGAGATAGGGGAACAGGGCCAGGGGAGTATCAAGATCCTCTTCAGATCTTTAAATGTAAGGAACTGATTGGCGTCTATGATGCTGTACTTAAGAAAGTGCTTCTATTTAAGAATTTTGAATTTGTGCTTGATTTTCCTCTGGTTGTAAGTGGTAATTTGTTTGAGGAGCCTTTTTGTCGCGGCCCCTTTCTGTATGCAGCCGTCCGAGGATATACGCCGGACTTTCCCTATCATCTTTTTAAAGTAGATACCAGTGGAAAGATAGTTAAAGTGGCTTTTCGTATGGAAGAAAAGTATCGCGGATACTTTAGAACAGGCCTTTTCTTTGCCAGATTATTAGATCTGGGAGATAAAATTTATTTTACGCATGCTCTGTACAAAAAAGCATTTTATTTTTCTTATGATCTGGATAGTCTGTATGCAGAAGAAATGCAGATGCCCAGAACGTGTCAGTTATGGCAATGGAAAAAGCACAAAGGCATTGCGCAGGATGCCGAATCATATGCTCAATTGCTAAAATCGCTCTCTATCTATACACATCTTGAGGCACCTTGTATCCTTGTAGATGTAAACAGGTATAATGGAAATATGATTTTTGTTTATAGATATGGAAATGGTGAAAGAAAAATAATTCTAGGTGTTTATCATAAAAAGAAAAGTATTGGAAATGTATTTATAGTTCCCCTGATTGATATCTTGATGAGAAAATATATAGGTAATGGCTATTTTGTAGATATATATATGAGTCTGTAAATGATAATCAATATAAAATTGAAATGGCTCGTTATAAATTGATGTTGAATTGAACAATCGGGCCAGGTCTGACTTTTTGCTGAGGCGTCGGGATGGAGCGTGCCGAAAGGTGTCCGTTGCTCCGACGGTAACGTGTGGCGTTCAGGCACACCTTCTATGAACCTGCGGGCAGGGTGCCAAGACAGTTGCATGCTGACTTTTCGCCAGGAAGCATGGTCAAGCCGAGGAACACCTCTGGGTGATCTGGCTGCCAGCCAGTCTCTCTCCTTCCTGCCTTTCGAAGGTTCGCTGAAGCCCCGTGCTTTCCAACCTACTACGAAAAAGCGGCCCGAACCTGGCCAGATGACAGTGCAACCGACCGAGCCTGTTGGGCAGATGGAAGGAAAAGGCTGCATGGTAGTTGCCGGTCGCCTGTCGGGGACGCGGCAGCAGCATCTGTTCAAAAGGGCCGGCCTGCCGCTCAGCCAGGTCCCGCCCTTGAGCAGAAGGCCCCATGAAGCCAGATTAAAGCCAGGGAAAGCTGTCTTCTGCCACCCGAATTTGGGAGAAGCATTCAGCCTCGAAACGCTCTGGGTATTCCCACCCACAGCGCGTACGGTTGCACCAGTACGAAAAGAATAGTATCTTCCTGCTGATACGAAAAGCCGATCGGTTCGCGTTATTCCCTTACCGAACGATCGAGTCGATTGCGATTCAGAAACAGCACTTTTCCAATGGGATGGGACGAAGAGGACATATATTGCTACTGGGACTTGTATTCCTGTGGGTCGTCTCAGGAGGGTGTCGGTCTGAACCAGTAAATTCGGGAGAGGCGCCGCGGCTGGTCGTTTCCGATACGGTGACGCTGAAACCGCTCTTTCGCTTAGGCGATACGCCTGCGTTGCTATTTGGCGTTGTCCGGGCCGCATTTTTTGACCGGCAGGGACGGCTCTGGGTGGCCGATGGACAGGCCGCGGCGCTGTATGTATTCGGACCGGATGGCGCGCTGTTGCAACAGATTGGGCAGCAAGGCGAAGGCCCGGGCGAGTTCCAGGCAATCGGGGGCATGGTTCGGGGGGTTAACGATTCGGTTTACGTCTGGGACTGGCGGCTTCAGCGGCTGAGCGTTTTCACCCCCACAGGTGCCTTTGTGCATGCGTTTTCAGCAACGTTCGGTACCTGGCCGCTGCGTGGATTGCCTGAGGGGATTCTGGTTATGTATTCAGCTCCTTTCCGGGCAGGAGAGGACGCAGATGATCAGGGCCGACGTCGGATCGTGCAACTGCTGAACTTTGATGGATCGGTACGGATCGATACCGTTCTGAGCCTGCCCGATGCGGCATATGTCATCTTACGGGGCGCCACTTTTGTGAGCGTACGGGTGGCGCCGTTTGGGCGGCGGCCGATTATTCGTGTGGATTCAGCCGGGCATATCTGGTACGGCCAGACGGATCGGCTGGAGCTATTTCGCTACGATTGGCGGCGTGGTGAGACCCGAAGGGTGCTGCAGTATGCGGTGACGCCCGTGCCGGTGGTTCGCGCCGAACGGGATTCGCTTCTGGAAAGTGCTCCGATGCTTCGCGAGGCGCAGTATACGTTCCCTGAGCATAAACCGGCGTTTACGAATTTTGTAGTGAACGAGGCAGGCACGCGGATCTGGGTGGCATTGAGCCGGCCTTACCGGAGACCAACTGTGTCGTGGGTGGTTTTTGATGAAACAGGGCGACCGCTGGGCGTGGTGCCGCTGGCTAGGCACCTGACGGTGCTAGCCGTTTCGGATACGCGACTGGCGGCGCTGGATGAGGACCGTCAGATTGTGATCCTTTACGAACTTCCTGAACCGCTTCGCGCAACATGAACCCAGGCCCTTCTGAAACAATGCAGATGGTAGCGCGCCGTCGCATTCGGAGTTGGCACGTGGCAGCGCTGGTGCTTGTGCTGGCCGTCGGTGGGTTGCTGCTCTATGCTTTCTGGCCGGTGCTGACCGGCCAGGAAGAAGCGCAGCGTCCCGAAAATGTCCAGGCTTCGGCGCCACCGGTTGTCGTGGAAGCGGTTGTCGTGCAGCGGGTGGACTTCCCGTTGCGGGCAGAAGCAACCGGTACGCTGGCGCCGTGGCGCCAGACAGAGCTCAGCGCCGAAATTAGCGGCCGTGTGGTAGCCCGTCGGGTTGAAGAAGGCGAGCGGGTAGCGGCGGGACAGGTGCTCGTGGTGCTGGATGACACGGAAGCGCGATTGGCGCTGGCCGAAGCCGAAGCCGCGTTACTCAAGGCACGGAGCGAGTATGCGGTGCAGCTCAGCCAGGCCGGGGCGGCCGGGATTGACTCGACGCGGCTGGCAGAAGCACGCAGGGCCTGGCAAATGGCGCAGGAAGCCTATGCCCGTGGGGAGATTGACGAAGCTACGCTGGATGAGGCGCGGCACCGTTACGAAGCGTTGCTATTACTGTCGGGCGCTCAGCGCGAGGCGGTGCGTCGGGTGGTTACGGGATTAGCAGAGGCCGAGCAGCGGGTAGCGCGGGCCCGCCTGCAACTCAACCGCACGCGCATTCGAGCTCCGTTTGCCGGACGCGTGGCCGATCTGAAGGTAGAGGTGGGACAGCACGTCAGTCCGGGACAGGTGCTGCTAACGCTGCTGGACGATCGGCGGATGAAGGTCGAGGTCGATGTGTTAGAGGCCGATCTGGTGCACATCCGACCGGGGGCATCAGCGTGGGTTCGACTGCCTGCGCTGGGCGACACGGTCGTGTCCGGAGTGGTGCACACGGTCAATCCACGGGTGGATCCGAAGACAGGAGCCGGACGGGCCACGGTGGCCGTCCCCAATCCGCAGGGACGGCTGCTGGCCGGTATGTTTGCCTACGTGGCGTTGGAGACGCGCCGTTTACCGAACCGTCTGGTTGTGCCGGCTGAGGCTGTGCTGGTGCGGCAGGGACGCGACCTGGTCTTTGTGATTCGCGGCGGACGGGCGCAGTGGACCTATGTAAGAACGGGGCCACGTTCGGGGGACCACGTGGTATTGCTTGAGGGGGTGGCGCCCGGCGATACGGTCGCCGTTCGAGGCCATCATGCACTGGCGCACGACGCGCCTGTGCAGGTAACGGCGGTCCATCCTGCTTTTCTGACCACAGACTGATTCAGAAGATCTACCATGCGCGCGCTGGTTGGCTGGTGCCTGCGGCGTCCGGTGGCTGTGACGGCCTGGAGCCTGTTGGTTGTGGGGTTTGCCGTCATTGCCTATGTACGGTTGCCCGTGGCCCTGTTGCCGGATTTACGCTATCCAGCGCTGGCGGTGTGGACGGCCTATCCGGACGTTCCCCCAGAGCGGGTGGAACGAGCCGTAACGGAACGGGTGGAGGCCGCTGTGGCCGGGGTAGAAGGGGTCGTAGAAGTAACAGGCCGCAGCCTCCTGGGGGGCAGTCTGGTCGTGCTCCGCTTCGGATGGAATACCGATCTGAACCTGGCGCTGTTGAACGTTCGCGAACAGCTTGACCAGTTAGGCAATGCGCTGCCTGATGAGGCGGAGCGACCGGTAGTGCTCCGGCTTGATCCAAGTGATCGTCCTATCATGATGCTGGCGCTCCGGCAGGCTATGCCGCGCGATACCGTCCGTCGCGTAGCCGTAGCAGAGCGGCAGGATCTGGTTGCCCTGAAGCGGTTGGCGCGTGACGTCGTAGCACGCCGCCTGGAGCAACTGGAAGGGGTGGCCCGCGTGCGCGTAACCGGCGGGTACGAACCGGAAGTAGAGGTGCGGCTTGATCCAGAGCGGCTGATTCGATATGGGTTGACGGTTGCGCAAATCGAGCAGCAGCTTCGGGCAGCCAATGTTACCCTACCCGGTGGACTGATTCGACGCGGCCCCTTCCGCTATGCGGTGGAGGTCAGTGGGGCCTTCACAGATCCTGCGGACGTGGCGGAAACGATTGTGGGCTATGCCGGACGCACGCCTTTGCGGCTGGCGGATGTGGCTGATGTGCGACCCGGGGTGGCAGAACGGCGCGGGCTGGTTCGCTTCGATGGGGACGAAGCGCTTCTGCTGCTGGTAGAACGCGCCGCCGACGCCAACACGGTAATGGCGGCGCGTCAGGTGCGCCGCACGCTGCGCGAACTGGAAGCCGAAGTGCCGGGCATTCGGCTTGATGTGGTCGTGGATGAAAGCCTGTTCATTCGCCAGGCCATTGCGGGGGTGCAGCAGGCTGTGTTGCTGGGCGGCGTGCTGGCGCTGATCGTGTTGCTGGTATTCTTACGCCGGCCTCGCGTGCTCCTGGCCGTTGCAGTCGCCGTGCCGTTGTCGC
The DNA here is from genome assembly GCF_900142415.1 of Rhodothermus profundi. Classification (NCBI taxonomy): domain Bacteria; kingdom Pseudomonadati; phylum Rhodothermota; class Rhodothermia; order Rhodothermales; family Rhodothermaceae; genus Rhodothermus; species Rhodothermus profundi. The sequence continues at coordinate 90,204 of NZ_FRAU01000005.1, read as the reverse complement.
TGGCACTGACGCTGGTGGCCTTTGAGGTGGCTGACATTACGTTGAATCTGCTCTCGCTCAGTGGGCTGGCCCTGGGCGTGGGCATGCTGGTGGACAATGCCATTGTCGTCACCGAGAACATCGCCCGCCTGCGGGAACAGGGACTGGCACCTCTGGAAGCGGCTCGCGAAGGAACCGCAGAAGTCGCTGCGGCCATCACGGCCAGTACCCTGACCACGATTGCGGTCTTCGGACCGCTGGCGTTTGTGGAAGGACTGGCCGGTCGGCTCTTTCGCGACCAGGCGCTGGCCGTCGTCTTTTCGCTGCTGGCCTCGCTCATGGTGGCGCTCACGGTGGTGCCGGTGCTGGCATCTCGCGACCGCAAACCCGGACGCCTGGAACCCCTCGGAATACGCTGGCTGCTTGTTCGCTACGAGGTGCTGCTGCGCCGAGCGCTGGCGCAACGCGGTGTGGTGGTGCTACTTACCCTTGTTGCGTTGGCCGGAGCTGCTGTGCTGGCCTGGAAATTGCCCCGCCAGGTCATGCCGCACGCCGACCTGAAGCGCCTGACGCTGCACGTGAGCGCGCCGCCCGGTACTGATCTGCTTCAGCTCAGCCGCTGGTCCGAGCAGATCGAAACCTACGCCCTGCGGCTCTCCAGCGTACGACATGTGCTGGCAGATCTGGGAGAGCGGGATGAAGCACGGCTTGATCTGGACCCGCGCCCGCCGTACGAGGGGACGCTGACGCTCTTGCTGGACGAACAGGCCCGTTCCGAAGAGGTTGCCCGGCAGCTCCGCGATCTGCCTCTGCCTTCGGTGGTGACCGTCGAGGTTACGCCGGAACGCACCCAGCTAGAGCTCCTGCTGGCGCGGGGGGAAGCAGATCTATGGCTGGATCTGCAAGCAGACCTGCGCAGCGAGGCCGAAGCGGTTGCCGATCGGCTGCTGGCGCAGCTTCGCCGAGCGCCGGCATTGGTCAACGTGCGCCGAGCGTTTGCCGAGGAAGTCCCCGGCTATGCCCTTCATTTTCGGCGCGACGTGATGGCGCGTTTCGGGGTTGATGCCCGTCAGCTTGCCGACTGGCTGGCCGCGGCTGCACGCGGGCTGGAAGCAACGGCCCTGCAAACCGTTAACGAGGCCATTCCCATTCGCCTGCGACTGCCCCGTGCCGAGGCCTTGCAACGATTGCTGGGGACGGAGATTCCAACAGCGCAGGGGCTTAAGCCCATCGGGCTGTTCGTAGAAGCCCGTCCGGTGTCGCTACCGGCTTCTTTGTTGCGGGCCGGGCAGGCTCCGGTCGTGCGCCTGTTGGCCGACGTGGCACCGGATGCTGACCTGGCAGCGGCACGCGACGCGATGCGGCGCGCTCTGGCTACGCTGCCGCCCGGGGTGCGCGGCACAATCGGAGGGGCTACCGATGCGTTCCAGGAAGGACTGCGTGGAGCGGCCTGGAGCCTGCTGCTAAGCCTGTTACTCGTTTTTTTGATTCTAGCTGCTCAGTTTGAAAGTTTGCGCCAGCCGCTCATCATTCTCTTCACCGTTCCGCTGGCTACTATCGGGGTAACGTTAACGCTGGCCCTGACCGGACAATCGGTCAATCTGATGAGCCTGACCGGACTGGTCGTGCTCGTCGGAATCGTCGTGAACGATGCGATCATCAAGGTGGACTTTATCAACCGACGCCGCGCTGAGGGGTTGCCGCTGTTTCAGGCTATTGAAGCAGCCGGTCGCGATCGGCTGCGCCCCATTTTGATGACCACTGTCACCACGGTTTTAGGGCTGCTGCCTCTGGCGCTGGGCATGGGGGCCGGTGCTGCGCTGCAGCAGCCCCTGGCGATAACTATTATTGGAGGACTGCTCAGCGCGACTCTCCTGACGTTGATCGTAGTACCTGTGCTGTATGTGCTGGTAGCTGGAGGCGAACGCCGACCTTATGAACGAGGCCAATCGGCATAATGGGTGGATGGGGTGGCTGCGGCGGCCGGTGGCTATCCTCTCATGGGCCACGGCGCTGCTGATGGCCGGCCTCTGGGTAGGCCGGCAGATTCCTATTGAGTGGGTGCCGCGCGTCGAATTGCCGGAGGTGCATATTGCAGCGTCCTGGCCAGGCGCTGCCCCTCGACAGGTTGAGCAATATGTTACGGCGCCCATTGAGCGGGCCGTGCAGCGCGTCCCCGGCACAGCACATGTCGAAAGCCTCTCGGAAGAGGGACGGGCAACGATCATCCTGCAGGTAGCCCCGAACGTCCCGCTGGGACCCTATGTCGCCCAGGTGCGAGAAGAACTGGCGCGGCTGCGGGGCGTGTTGCCTGATCGCGTGGTGTCTGAGCTGACGCGGGCCGTGCCCGAGCAGCTTCGCGACCAGCAGGGGTTCCTGACCCTTCAACTCGTCGGTCCTCTGGAACCGGAGGCGCTGCGCCGGATGGCCGATGAATTCGTGGCCCCCCGCCTTCGAAGCGTACCGGGCGTGGCTTTTGTGCGCGTAGCAGGTGGGCGGGAACGGGAGCTGCTGATTACGCTGGATCCGGACCGGCTGGAGGCCTATGGCCTGGCACCGGCGCGCGTGCAACAACAACTGGCCGACGCGCTGCGCGACCGAAGCTACGGCCGGTGGCAAACCGGCCAGAACGCCTGGCTGCTATTCACGCCTCCGGAGACCAACCTGGAGGCAATTCGCAACCTGGTGCTGCATCAAGCCGCTCCCCGCGCAGCGCCTGTTCGATTGCGGGACGTCGCGCGCGTCGAGCTGGGGCCGGCGCCTCCTCGGTCGATCAGCCGTGTGGATGGCCAGCCGGTTGTGACGCTGGTGCTTGATCGAAAGCCGGGGAGCCATCTGCTCACGGTAGCGGATGCCGTTCACGCTACGGTCGAGCAGATCCGGATGGAACTGCCGGACGACGTGCGGCTGCTAGTGGTGCTGGACCGCAGCGAAGATGTGCGTCGCCAGCTGCGGGAGCTGCTCGTGCGTGGTGGACTGGGGTTTGCGCTGCTGGTGCTGGTATTGCTGGCACTCCTCCAGAGCGTGCGGGCCTGCGTGGCGGTGCTCTTCAGCGTTGGGGTAGCCGTGGCCGTGGCCCTGCTCCTGTTCCGGCCGCTCGGGCTGACGCTGAACTTGATCACGCTGGCGGGCATGGCCCTGGTGGCCGGTCTGCTGGTGGACAACAGTGTGGTGGTGGTCGAACAGCTCCTGGTGCAGCGGAAGCGGCTGCGAGCACGTGGCCTTCGGGGACTGGCGCTGGACGCTGAAGCAACGCGCCGGGCATTGCAGACCGTCTGGCTTCCCCTGCTGGGGGGGACGCTGACCACCATGATCGTAGCGCTGCCCCTTGTATACCTCAGTGGAGAGCTTCGCACGTTGTTCCTGCCTTTTGGCGTGCTGGTAGCGCTCACGCTGGGAGCTTCGCTGGCCAGTGCCGTGCTCGTAGTGCCCGTGCTGGGACGCTTTCTGCCGACGCCCCCACCCGTGCCGGCACGACAACGTCGCTTCCGTCAGCTCATTGCCCTGCCCTACCGCCTCGCCGCTCGGTGGCCGCGCCTGACGCTACTGGTGCTGTTTCTGGTAGTGGGCATTCCCCTATGGATCCTTCCCGATCGGTGGAAGCTGCCCGGCGAAGATGAGCAGGAACCCACCGACAACCAGACCTGGCGCCTGGCGCAGGAGCGGCTGGCCCGGCTCTACAATGCCACGCTGGGGCACGACCAGGTGATAGCCATTCGGCAACAGCTCGAACCCCTGCTGGGCGGGGTGCTGTTGCCGTTCTTCCAGAAAACTACGTTCGGCCGCCGCTGGCATTTTGAAATTCGTCCGGAAGTGTACGTCTATATGGCGTTCCCTCCGGGCACTCCGATCGGGCGAGCCGACACGCTGATGCGACGCTTTGAAGCGGTAGCGCTGGCCTCGCCGTCGGTAGCGCGGACGGTCACCCAGATAACCGAGCAATCGGCCTACCTGCGCGTCCGCTTTACAAAGGCGTCGCTGCGCACGGTCGAGCCCTACTTGGTGCGCGAGCGGCTCATTCAACAGGCCGTTCAACTGGCCGGCCTGCGATACCTGTCGGTGACCGGATTGCTGGAGCAGGGGTATTATAGTGGAAGCGGGATCGGGATTGCTGAATTTCGCATCGCGGCCTATGGCCCCAGCTACGAAGATCTGGAAGCGGTATGCGCGCAACTGGCTCAGCGCCTGAAGGCCGCTACCCCGCGCGTGGCAGCGGTCAACTACAACGTGGATCGGTACGGCCGGCCCGATGCGCGCGAAGTGCTTCAGTTTCGCTGGACCCCTGAAGCGCAATTGCGCACAGGACTGACCGCCGGCGATCTGGCGGCTGCCCTTCGACCCGTTTTCAACACGCGCTTTCCGTTTTTCCGGGCCCCGGTGGCCGATGCACCCTACCTGCCCATTCGCATCGAAGTGGCCGGAGCCCATCAGATTGACGTGGCCCGGCTCATCACGCAGCCGCTGCCTGTTACCGATAGCGTGCAGGTGCAACTTGCTGCGCTGGCGCCTCCTACGATTGTTCCTACCCCGTCGGCGATCGAACGCTTCGATCAGCAGTACCGGCGCTATATCAGCGTGGATTTTCGGGGGCCCTGGCGCCTGGGAGATCGGATTATCCGCCAGGTGGTCGAATCCATGCCCCTGCCGCCTGGCTATCGCCTGCAATATCCCACGTATTACTTCTTTGGAGAGCAAGAGCTCAAGCGTACAGTCCGATGGATGCTGCCGCTCACCATTGCGCTGGTTTTCTTGATTGCGGCCATGGTATTCGAGTCGTGGCGTCTGCCGCTGGTGATGCTGCTGAGCTTGCCCATGGCCGCCGTGGGCGTAGCCGTGGGATTCCTCTGGAGCGAGGCTAACTTCGCTGAAGGGGCGTTCATTGGGCTGGTGTTGCTGGCCGGTATTGCCGTCAACGACAGTCTATTGTTGCTGGACCGCTTTCGGCAACTCCGGCATCAGCGGCCGCACGGACGTCCCGACCAACTCGTCCGGCTGGCCGTGCGCGAGCGGCTGCGTCCCATGTGGACCACCACGCTGTCGTCTATCGTTGCTCTGCTGCCCCTGTTGATCTTTCCCGACGAAGAAGGATTCTGGCTGGGATTAGCTGTCACGGTCATTGGAGGCCTGCTGGCTTCTACCCTGCTGGCTCCGCTGGCTACGGTAGCCCTGATCAGCCGGCGTAAATCCTGAGATCCCTGAACATTGCGGTTTATGCGCCCAAGGCGCATGGTGCATGGGCCACACAGCCCATGCACCGGCTCCACAGATCGTGCAGGTTTGTTGCGGACACCTCCCCCGAAACCATCAGATTTTTAAGACCAGTCATGTGGAAGGCGTTTAAAACAGTTGCCCTCCGGGGCAATGTTTTGGATATGGCACTTGGAATTATTATCGGCTTTGCTTTTGGGGCCGTGGTGCAGTCGTTGGTTCAAGATATCCTGATGCCTCCGATTGGTTTGTTACTGGGAGGCGTCGATTTTTCGAATCTATTCTGGGTATTGCGGGAAGGAACGATTCCTGGTCCATATCCGACGCTGGAGGCCGCCCGCGAAGTGGGAGCCGTAACGCTGAATGTCGGCCTGTTCCTGAACAGCGTGGTCAACTTTCTGATCGTGGGATTCAGTGTGATTCTGGTGGTGAAGGGAATCCGACAGGCTGCTCCTGAGCAGGTTGACAGGTCGACGCCAGGGCTTACTCGACAGGAACAGTTGCTGATGGAAATTCGCGATTTGCTGAAAGCGCAGCGCGCGTAGTTGCAAAAAAGCGCATGGCTGCGTATCGTTAACACGCATTTTTGCTGCTGAACGTCAGGTGCCGTCTTGCGGCACCCAAGAGGTGCAACAGGGCGGAGCAGAAAAGCTGTGTGTGCTGTTGCGACATACCTTTCTGCGTACGCACCGGGGATGAGGGGCAGGATCAGATTGTCTGGCAATATGATTGCGGACCCCAAACCAATTTCGCGGTGCAGTCTATGGTGTGGCTACCTTACGTAACCCTCAGGAAGCAGTTAGGGATAGCTTTGGGACTGCTGCTAGCCTGTGGGCTCACCGGCTATGGGCATGCGCAGATTCGAGGTGGGGCTGAGATGGCAAAATTTGAGCCGGGCGACCTGGTGCTCTATCAGGAGGACCTGTCTGGCATGCCCATTGGGGCGCAGGTAGCCGGTTGGGAGATCATCCAGGGCAGCTACGAGGTGGCGGAATTTCAGGACAGGCGCTGGTTTCGGCCGCTCACCTACGACACGCATATTCTCCGTCGCATCCGTTTGCCGCAGGAGTTTAGCGTGGAGTTTACGGCGTACTTCTTTGAGCCAGGCAACGCGGAGCTACGGGTTTTCCTCCACACAGCCAAAGAAACCCAGCGGCTCGGTCCTGATGGACCGGCGCAGGTGTACCTGATCGTAGGACGGGTGGATAAGTTGGACGGCTTCAAGCTCCGGAAGCGGGTGCGTCCTTCAGGAGTCATCTATGAGGATGTGGCGGCGCGTGGGTACGACGCCTACGAGGGGCAAGGGGGATTTCCAGCCGATCGGCCGCATCGGATTGCGCTGCAGGTTCGCGGGGGGCAACTGGCGCTTTTTTTCGACGGCGAGCGGGTAGCCATAACGCCTTTCCACCCTCCGGCGCCGATTGAAGCGATCAGTTTTCGGTTTCTGTCGCGCAGCGGGCACGCGCTGCCTTACAAGGATCGGCCAGCGTTGCTGGGAGCGCTACGGGTTGCTGGCTATAGTCAGCCGGTGGGGCGAGCGGCTGGTGGCGTTTTCCTCTACTGGGCGTTACCGGTTCCGGAGGAACGGCTGCCGCGACTGTTTGCCCAGAGCCAGACTCTTAACGGGAGCTTAGCGCTGGATGCCCTGCGTCAGCGTTATGGATGGAAGGAGGTCACCCTGGTTGTGGTGCCGCTTCCCGGCAATCCGTTTGGTTCGGATGCGGTGCAGGTCCAGCTTCAGGAGGCGGAGGCCTTTGTGCAGAAGCTCCGGGAGGAGCTGGAAGAGGCACGCCGAGTGGGGGGCGGGCTGGTCATTGTAGGCGATGGAAGGGACAGCCGCACCGAGCGGGAGCGGAAGCTTCTGGCTCGCACGCGGGCACTTGCCTTTGCGGCCTGGCTGGCTCAGCAGGGTATCGGTAATCAGCAGGATCTGCTTCGGCTGGTGGCCGGCGGGGACGCGTATGAAGCGCTTTACCTGGTGGCTGACAATGGAGGATATGAGGGCATCATTTATTAAGATGAAACGGATATATCGCCGCATGTCCATGCGTATGCAGCACGCAGGGGGTAGCCTGCTGCTGATTCTGCTGGGGAGCCTCAGTCTTTCGGTGCAGGCTCAGCAGCTTGTCTGGCTCGGCACGCTGGGCGGCAGCGCCAGCGCCGCCTTTGATCTTACGGTCGTTGGTGATACGATCATCGTGGTTGGCCGCGCTCGCAATGCCACCGAAGCTCCTCGTCCTTTCCGGTGGACGCCTGCCCATGGCCTTCAGGATCTGGGAACCCTGGGCGGGACAGACGCGGCCCTGTCAGGCGAAGCCTGGGGTATTTCTGCGAATGGACGCACTGTCGTGGGATGGGCCGACAATGCGCAGGGAACGGACCGTGCGTTTCGGTGGACCGACACGACGGGCTTTCAGGACCTGGGGACGCTAGGAGGGGCCACAGGTTGGGCAACGGCTGTTTCGGCAACGGGCGCGGTGGTGGTCGGCTATGCTGAAAACGGACAGGTCAATCAACATGCCTTTCGGTGGACTGCCGCTGCCGGCATGCACACCCTGGATCTGGCCGATCAGGTCGTCAGCCGGGCCCTGGACGTAACGGCCGATGGCGCTACCGTCGTCGGCTGGATGACCCCCGATGGACACACAACGCTGGCCTTTCGGTGGACCGAAAGCAGTGGACTGGAAGACCTGAATACCACCTATGCCGCGTTGCTGCAACCGGCCGGCGCACCGGTACCTTCCGTGCTTGTGGAAGCCCACGCTGTCTCTCCTGATGGACGCTTTATCGTCGGGGTCGGCTTTGATGCCCAGACCATGCGGGCTGGAGTCCCCTTCTGGATCGATACCCGGCAGCCCACAATCCGGTGGCTGGGATTGCCGGCGTCAGACGACGTGTCCTTTACGATGGCGCAGGCCAACGATGTGTCGCAGGCAGGGACGGTAGTGGTCGGCGTAGCCATCGATGCAGGGGGGACGTCACCCCGGGCGTACCGCTGGACGGCTGCGCAGGGGCCGGAAGATCTTAACGTGGCCTATGCAGGCTTGCTGTCTGACGGTTCGGTGTTGCTGGAGGCGACGGCCGTCTCGGCGGACGGCCGTTACATTGTGGGCTACGGCTATCGGGCGGCCACGGGCCGTCAGGAAGCCTTTTTGCTGGATACCGGGGTAGCAACGGCAACCGCTCCGGTGCTTGCGCCAGGATCCTTCCTGTTGCTGGGCAACAGTCCCAATCCGTTCCGCACGACCACAACGATTCAATTTGTGCTGCAGCAGGAGGGGCCCATCCGGCTGGAAGTGTTCGACCTGCTGGGCCGGTCGGTGCGCGTGCTCCTGGACGGATACCTGCCGCCGGGGCCGCATCGCATTGTCTGGGATGGACGGGACGCGCGGGGCCGACTGCTGCCTGCTGGTGTGTACCTCTACCGCCTGCGCCAGCACAATCAGACGCAGAGCCGAACGCTGATGCTGCTGCGTTGAGCCGAGCTCTCCGCAGCCTCTTTGTTTGGGCAGGTGCCTGCCCAGGATACCGCCACAGTGGCTGCGCTGCTGACGGCTACACGCGACGCCAGCCGTTACGTGCGGGACCTTGCAGCAATGGCTCTGGCCCGGGCACGTAGCTGGACCCGCTCGCTTGTGGCTCGTCTGGAGGAGCGTCAGCAGCAAGGAGATCCCGATGAAAACGTTGCCCGGAAGTTAGAACAGGCTTATCTCCAGGTGCTGCGCCGGGAGCCGCATGCCGCGGATCGGTTGCTGGCCATTGTGTTGCGTCGGGAAGGGCCTGTGCGCTGGCGTCAGGCCCTTCGGGAAGGACCTCCGGTCGACCCAGTTGTCGCCCGTGCGCTTCTGACGCATCTGGAACGGGTGCCATGGGAGACCTGGGCACGCCCGCCCCACCGCGCTTCTCAAAAGGTAGAAAACGGGCAGCAGTCGGGGAGCGAAGACCCATCCCCACTCGTGCTCCTGCGTGCCCTGGTGCCCGGAGATCTGCTGGCTCCCTGGTTGATCCAACAGGCACTTCACCGCACAACCGCTCCGCTGCCCATGCGGCTCTACGTAATCGTACAGGCCAACTCCATACCGCCAGCCCTGCAACAAGCCGTGCAAAGACTCTGGATCGAAGCAATCCAGGCTGTCGAAGTCCCCGAGCTCTATGCGTTGCTTGATCGGCTGGGTTTCTCGGGAATTCGGGCGCTCATCGACAGCCTGTGGCACGCGCCGGACGCGCTGAAGCGGGCGTGGCGGCTGCTGACGCAACCTGAAGCTGCACGCATACTTCCCATGCCTCAACGGACGGATCTACCCTGGCTGGAAGCACGACTGGCTGCTTTGCCGCCCGGTGACCAAGATTCGCGGCTGCAGGTGTTGGTAGACCTGGGAAGGCTGTACGAACTGGGAAACGATCCAGGGCTGCGCCAGGCCGTCTTTCAGACGCAGATTCCCCGACTGCTTTTGCGCTACCTCTCCAATCCGGTAACATGTCAATGGGTAGCGATTGCACTGGCCAATCTGTATGGCCGATGGATGCCGCCCCGGTGTCCATAGCAAAAAGCCAGACCACCTTCTGTTAAGGAAGTAAGGAGAAATGCGTAATCCCCTGTCAATTTAGAGAAGCGCTTTTGAGATGGGTTGACAGGGGGACATTTTCAATTTAATAAAAGATAGTACTCAGTCTTAATTAAACTGGCTCAAAAGGGTTATGAACGGCTATCGACTGGTCGGGCTGGCCCTGGGCCTGCTGCTGGGCGTGTGGGGACTGGTGATTGGTTGTCGCCAGCCGGAGACCGCCTCGGAGGAAGGCGTTTCGGCAGAGCCCATTTCGCTGACAGACGAAGAGTTTGCCCGGGCCAAGCAGCTCTTTTTCAACTACTGCGCGGGCTGCCACGGCACCACGCGGCGAGGGGCCACGGGGCCCCATCTGCTACCGGAAGCCCCCGAGGGCAGCCCGTATCCAGGTACGCGGCAGTTGGGGACCGCCGCGATCAAGGCGTTTATTACGAGTGGCACGCCGGGCGGCATGCCAGACTGGGGCCGGCAGGGCATCCTGTCGGAGGAAGAAATCGACCTGCTGGCGCGCTTTCTGCAGTTGCCGCCACCGCCCATTCCGCCGATGAACCTGGCGGACATGCGCAGTTCCTGGAAGGTGCACGTGCCCGTCGAGGAGCGGCCCACGCGTCCTCAGCATAACCGCAACTGGCGCAACTTCTTCGGGGTCGTGTTGCGCGATGCGGGCAAGGTGGCCATCATCGACGGCGACACAAAGGAGCTCCTCAGCGTAATTAACACAGGCTTTGCCGTGCACATCCTGCGGAGCTCCGCCTCCGGTCGGTACTTCTACTCGATTGGCCGCGACGGCAAGGTTACGCTGATCGATCTCTGGATGGATCCTCCTGCGCTGGTGGCTGAAATCAAAGGGGCGTACGATGCGCGTTCGGTGGACGTCAGCAAGTACCGGGGGCGTCGGGGGAATTTCATCGACCGATATGCGATTCTAGGTGCCTACAACCCGCCGCACTTCGTGATTCTGGACGGCCTGACGCTCGAGCCACTGAAAATCATCCGGACCAGTGGGTACGACGTCAACGAAGGCCTCTTTTATGATGAAGCGCGGGTCGCTTCCATCGTGGCCTCGCACCACGACCCGCTCTGGGTGGTCAATGTGAAAGAGACCGGCGAGGTGTGGCTGGTAGATTATGCGGGCGTGGCAGCGGGCAAAGTCAAAATCGATGTGCTGAACGCCGAGCAGTTCCTGCATGATGGCGGCTGGGATCACACGAAGCGCTACTTCCTGGTCGCGGCCAACAACAAAAACAAAATCGTGGTGGTGGATGTGCAGGAAAAGGAGGTGGAGGCCATTGTGGAAACCGGCATCCGACCCCATCCCGGACGAGGCGCCAACTTCTACAACCCTACCTACGGTAATCTCTGGGCAACCGGCCACCTGGGCGACAATACCATTGCGCTCATTGCCACGGATCCCGGCCCGAACCAGTGGAAGGTGGTCAAAAAACTGGAGCTACCGGGCGTAGGAGGCGGGACGCTTTTCATCAAAACGCATCCGAAATCGCGCCATCTGTGGGTGGACCGGACGCTGAACAACGATCCGGAGCTGCAACGCACGATCTATGTGTTCGATACCGAAACGCTGGAGCTGGTCAAAGAGCTGAAGATTCCCGAGTCGATCCCGCAGGCCCGGGCGGTCCATCTGGAATTCAACCAGAACGGCGACGAGGTCTGGGTGTCGGCCTGGGGACGGAAGGATGATCCGTCCACCAACGCGATTCTGATCTACGACGACCGGACGCTGGAGCTCAAGCAGATCATTCAGGGCGACTGGCTGATCACGCCCACAGGGAAATTCAACGTGTACAACACGGCCAACGACATCTACTGAGATGCGCATCTGGATCCTTGCAGGTACCCTGCTCCTGCTGGGACTGGGCCAGGGGGTCCGGGCCCAGCAGGAGCCGCTGATGGTTGAAGCACAGCTCGACTCGGTGGTCATCACGGCGCATTTTGAGCCGACGCCGCTTTCGAAGGCCGTGCAACCGGTGCGGGTACTTTCGGCAGGACGCATCGGGTTGCAGGCCGCCTCGCATCTGCAAGCGCTCCTCTACCAGGTTCCCTGGCTGGCCCTGCGGCAACACCGGGTGCTGGGTGGCGCGCCTGAATTGCAGGGACTGGGGCCGCAGCATGTGGCCATCCTGGTCGATGGCGTGCCTGTGCTGGGCCGCATCGACGGCCGGCTCGATCTGGCGCAGTTGCCCCTGACCAACGTGGCCCGCGTGGAAATCGTCGAGGGACCCTCGTCGGTCTTCTACGGCTCCCATGCACTGGGAGGTGTCATCAACCTGATTACGCGAGGCGGTGGGCAGCTCCCCGAAGGGCCTTCGCTGCGCTTTCGGAGTTATCTCGAAAGCGCAGGAAGCTGGGACAACAGTCTGGATCTACGTTACCGGCGCGGTGCGTTCTGGGCTGGACTGCAACTCGGACGCCATGCGTTTGACGAGGTCGCCGGAGGGGCCGGGGGCGCCCGGGCGGCTGACTGGCCCGAACGCCGCCAGCGCTTTTTGCTGCCTATGCTGGGCTGGACCGGGCGCTGGGGACGGCTAACCTACACGGCGCACCTTTTTGATGAAGTCCTCACCGAGCGCGGTGAGCCGGATGCCGAGGGCGTGGCCCGAGATACCGAATACCGGAGCCGGCGCACCCGGCATACGCTGGCCTATACCCGCCGCTGGGCAGGACGCTACCTGCAGCTGACAGCCAACTGGAGCCGGTACGATCGGAAGATCATTCCTTTCCTGGTGCAGACCCAACGCGGTAGTCGAATCCGCCAGACGGCGGCCATCGACACTACCGTGTACCGTCAGGGCTTTCTGCGGGGGCACTACCTGCACCATCTGGGGACCACCGGCCTGCAACTGTTTGCAGGCGGAGAAGTATGGGTAGAGCAGATTGAAGGAGCCCGGATCGCCTCAGGCAGCCGCCGGCTGGGCACCTATGCGTTGTTCGGAGGCCTGCTGTATCGCCTGGGTCCCTTGCACCTGCGGCCGGCCTTCCGCTACTCGTTCAACGACGAAGGGCAGGCGCTGCTAACGCCAGCGCTGAACGTGCGGCTTGACCGGGGCGCTACCCACACCTGGCGCGTCACGCTGGCGCAGGGGTTCCGGGCGCCCTCCCTGAAGGAGCGTTACCTGAAGTACTGGATGACGCTGGGCCCTAACACCTATCACATTACGGGCACGCCGCAGCTTCGGCCCGAAGTCTCCTGGCATGCCAGTCTCCGCTACGAGCATCGCCGGCGGTTGGGAACGGGACAGGGCGTGCTGGAAGTAGCCGCTTTTCTGAACAACGTGCGCGATCTGATTGCGCTCAGTCCACTGGTGCGCGATGCACAGGGCATCTGGACGCGCCATTATGAGAATATCCGGCGGTATCGCACGCGCGGGGTTGAGTTGACCGTGCGGCTGCAGGCGGCAGGGATGGGCCTCTGGGCGACGGTGACGCCGCTCTGGCGCTATGTGGAGCTTTCGGAGACCTACCCGGACGCCCCGTCTTATGCGTCTGTGATCGACGTGCTGGGCGGCGGGGAAGCCATGCTGCCCGGTTCGCTCCAGGTGTTGGTCCTGTATCGCTATGGCGGCCGTCAGACCATCTACTATACCGTACGAGATCGGGCTACGGGGCAGACGGCGTTGCGGCAGGCCCGGGTGCCTGACTACCATCTCGTGGACCTGACGCTGCAGCGGGCCTTCTGGCAGCAGCGGCTCTGGATCAGCGTCGGCGTCAAGAACCTGTTTGATGTGACGAATCTAGGACGAACCGTCTGGGACGTGCGTCGCGCCCATCAACGCAACCTCTTCCTCTACGGCCGCACCTTCTTCCTCCAACTCCGCGTAGGATGGGAGCGGTAGGCCTCGCGTGCAAGCGCATACCATTTCTGCTCAATACCTGGCGGGCCAGAACATCTTTGGGACGTTTGTGACGGTTTTTTGATAGCCAATCATAGGTTGCAAAACCGCTGAAAATGTGTCTTCTCCTTTAGGAAATCCTCTAAGAAAAGGCAAATGTTCCGATGGAGGAGAGTTAGCAAGAGCAATTAATGGTAAAGCTGATGGAAAAGATCTGGAAAATTAGCTCATTAACTCCACTTCAGACGGGTGGTGTAAACGGCCGAACAGACCGTGTCTATGAGACCGGGATCATGGGTTCCCTGCGCTGGTGGTACGAGGTGTTGGTGCGGGGTTTGGGTGGGAAGGCGTGTGATCCTACGGCCAAAGAGGTGCGCTGCCCGCAGGATTCGTCAAAAAAGCCCACCGATCCTGGCCACCACTGCGTGGTGTGCGAACTCTTCGGCTGTACCGGCTGGGCGCGGAAGTTCCGGCTGATGGTGGTGGATGAAAACGGAGGCGTCATTCAGGATCAGATCCGGGCTGGCCAAATATTCGCCCTGAAATTCATCCCTTTGCGTCAGATTCGGCCTGAAGAATGGTGCCTTCTAGATTTAACTCTACGCCTGATTGACAAATGTGGAGCCATTGGTGGGAAGACAGTATTCAAGCCCTCCGAAGAATGGGGTATAGCGGATCTAGGGGCTGAGGACTTGGATGATTCCAGTGGCCAAGTAATTGTGCACCATGCTCGTCGTGGTCTTCCATTGCAAGGGAACGATGTAATCTTGGAAATTGAAGGAACTCAGGTCGCCAGCCTTACTGAGGTTGAGACATTGCTCCGTGGAAGACGCCACGGTGACCCTCTGACGATCATGGTTCAGCGCAGGGGCAGTCAAACACAAATTGATGCATGGGTAGGTAAAAGGCACCATCAGGATTTTGGTCTTATTGCAGTTGAAGCAAGGCCCCAGGGGGTAGAGTGCACTCGTGAGCAGATAGAAGCCTATGTGAAAGACGATCGATGGTGTAAAGGATTTGACAATAGCGCTTTTTCGTGGGCCTCTCTCCAGCACTTCTGGTGCGTGAAAAGAAGGTATCTGGCACGGCAGGATGCAGATACAAGTTCATTCAATTTCGTAATCGGCAGACCAGAGCCCAAAAATCAGTCTTCCCAAGGTGACTCGTGGCTTGCCGGAAGACGACCTAATCGGCAACGAAATATTGATCCCGAGAGCAAAAAGGTTTTCAGTTTCAAGGAGCCAGAGAATGCGCGCCGGACTTTCGGTTTTGTCCAGAATCAAGACGGGTTTCAAGAAATAATGGAAAGACTGAAAGTTCTAAGGGACGGTAATGGAAACGGAAGAAAGCCAGATCCGGGGTGGAAGGATTTTGATCCTGAGAAAGAGTTTATCAAAGGCGAGCAAATTCTTGAGCGATTGTTCTCGTAGGGGAAAAATCATGACATGGAATTACTTTGTTTTGCTAGCCGATAACACGAGCCTGCAAGAAACACTGGCGCGCCCTAAGAGCCTTGCGGGTGGCTTTGTGGATGAAGTGTCCATGCGCTTCTTTCAAGGCGATAAGGAAAACGCTCGTAATAGGTACATGCGACATGCGAGGGGTAACATCAACATCCCCGACCTCATCTCGCAGACCGTTCCAGATTTTTCCAACCTGCTTTCCTCAGATTGGCTCGCCTTCCAGGTGGAATTCGAACTCCTCACCCCCTGGTACTCCAAGGACGATCGGCTCTTCCACGTGATGGACAATCCCGTGCGCAAGGACCGGGTCTTCGGTGTGCCCTTTATGGCGGCTTCGTCCTGGAAGGGCATGCTACGCTGGGCGTGTCGGATGCGGGCAGGATTGCGGGAATTTCTTGAATCGGGGAAATCCTTCGAGAGGGATTGGCAGGACCCTGATTGGATTCTACATCTTTTTGGCAACGAAAAAGGCGAGAAGGAAGATTTTCACCGTGGGGCGCTGGTCTTCTACCCTACTTGGTTTGATCGTATCGGCTTTGAGGTTATCAATCCCCACAGCCGGGAGCGTCGCGCTGGTACTCAGCCCATTTATTATGAGGTCGTTCCCCCCGGCGCTAAGGGAACTCTTTCCCTTCTCTACGCCCCCTGGCCGGGGATGAAGCCGGAGGCTAAACCGGAGGATGTGCTCCCCAAACTGCTCGAAGCCATCGAGGTTCTGCTCACTACCTACGGCATTTCTGCCAAACGTACCGTGGGCTGGGGCACAGCTCGCATTGAACGATGGCAGGCATTCCACAAAACGCATGGCTCCATAGAGGAAACTCAACGCGAGGAGCTGTGGGAGGCAATCCAAAACTGGCTTCCAGCAGGAGGCGACCCATGAGCACCTTCACCCCTGCGGAAACCCTGCGCCAACACCGCCCTTTGCTCCTGGCCATGGAAGCCATCGGTTGGTTCCATATGGCCGGGAAGGCGCGAGCTGAGTTTCTGCGCCGGCACGGGAGCGAGAACAACGGCTATAACGAACGCCAATGGCATCAACAGGAAACGCCGCCTTTTCCCTGGGACAATCTGTTGGAGTGGGTGCGGCGGCTGTACGGCGCTGGCATTCCTAACAACGCCTGGCCTGGAAGTTTTGCTGACTTTACAGAAAAGCATGCAGGCCGAAATACCGGAATGCTTGGGCTTCTTCAGGCCGCTCATGGCGTCGTCTCCGGTGTGGAGAAAAATCTTCCTGGAAGCACCTCACACTACCTTAATCAAACGGTGCTTCATATGTGGCTCTCCTCCCCCTGGGGCCACCCCAAGCGCAACCTGCTGGCCGACCCGCCCGAGATTCTCACACCCCAGGGCTGGCAGCAATTGGTGAAGGAAATCCGCCGGATCCTGGAGGAGGCCTGCCGATTGGGGGCCAGCCATCCACCGGCCGATGTGCCCGCCTGGAGGCGCTGGCGGGAACAAGCCATCGGTGAGGATTCTTTCATCCGCCGTGCCTTTCTCTCCACCCTGGCCGAAACGCGCCTGCCTAACAACGATGTGACCCTGTGGGACCAATCCTATGTGGCCGCAGCTCTGTTCAAAAGTGCGGTGGCAGGGGCGCTGTTGAACCATAACCACCCGTGGACGGATAAAAATATCAAAGGAAAAGTGCGCTGGCGTCTGCTTACCGTCGCCATCGGGGCTGACCACTATGAAGCCCGCTCAGTGAAGATCGGCGATTGGACCGGCGCCCAGGGGACGATTGAAGAGTTCTTCCGCCGGGTGGCTGAGCTCGTGGAGGTGGACCTGGCCGTGGGCTCGCTGCTATATCGGGACGACAGCGTGGTCGTCTTTTCCTTCCCTGGCGAGCGGTTTGACGAGGAGGAACAGGAGCGCCAGCGCCGAAACGATCCAAATTTTCAGTATGATGAAGACAATTTTGCACTTTGGCTTCAGAACTGGAAGAAATGGCTCCAAGACGAGGTGGAACGGATTGCTTGCGACCTTGACCTGGAGACTCCGCCCCATGTGCGCCTGAGCGCACCCACCCGTTCTCTGGTGCCTCTTGTGCAGGAGCGCGAGGAGGCTTTGAAGGTCGTGGCCATTCCTGTTCACAAACGCTGGGATGTGCGCTGGACGACACCCTCTGAAGCCCGTGGCCATGTCTGCCCCGTATGCCGCGTGCGCTTGAATGGCGACCCTACCAGCAAGACCCGTCCCTGCCGGATGTGCCGCGAGCGACGCCACCACCGCCGGGACGCTTGGGTTCAGGGGCATCTGGGATACGACACTATCTGGTTCGAGGAAGTGGCCGACCGCAACGGCCGCCTGGCCCTGGTCACTTTCTCCTTGGACGTAGAATCCTGGCTTTCTGGTGAGCGAGTGGACAGCCTAAGGGCGCAGGCCATTTCGGAGTGGTTTAAATACAACAAGAAAGTTGCGAGAGCTATAGAGAATCAAACCAAGCGTTGGCGAACTTTGCCCCTCCACGAAAGGCTAACACAGTATTTCAAAAAACGAATAGATCGTCCCCCGAAACAGATTTCTACGGACGGGATTCTGCGAAGTATTATTCCGAATTTAGAAGAAGAGTTTTCAGATCCTAGTGTGGCATCATCTTCTTGGGAACGCATCTACAATCGTCTTGTCGAAGATCGATCCGTAGCACCTTCGTGGAATTCCAGCGATACGATACAAAATGCCAAATGGTTTGTCTTCCAATCATTCCGCAAACTCCCCTCCCCGGGCCGGGTGTATCGTTTCTGGCGCGAGGCAGAGGAGTTCTTCTGCGATCTACTCCGGGAATTTCGGCAAATTGCTGCCCGCAGTGCCAATCCCTGGCGGGTGCGGCGGCTGGTGCTCGTCCCCCAGAATAAGAACGGCTGGCGAGACTTGACCCTTTACGATGGTCGCTGGCGAGGCCAGCAAATCAGTCTGGTCTATATACAAAGTCTGGGAGGCTTTGTAACAGCTTCCAACCTGGCTCGTCTGCTGCAACCCGAGGAAGCCAAAGCGGTCTTGCAGGATGAAGTTATCCCACTGGAAGAAGAGGACCGATTTGGACGCATACGGGATATGCAAGTGGAGACCGTGCGTGACCTTGGCAAACCGCATTCCCATCTGGGGGTTTACGCGCCGGTCATCCCTGTAGAAATCTCGCCCCTGCGCTTCCGGGTGCTGGTGCCGCTGGAAGCAGCTTCAGAATGCGTGGACCTGGCCGCTTCGTGGTGGAAGGAACGCTTTGCACGGGTGTGGGACCGTCTGCCCCTGCGGGTGGGTGTGGTCGCCTTCCCCCGCACGTTGCCCTATCAGGCCGTGATCGAGGCCACACGCAACTTGGAAGATGCGCTTGTGGCCAATGAGAAAGAAGAAAAAAAAGTAGAAATTTGGCAGGTAGAAGAAGTGGAATGCCGGGCCGGTGTGACGGCGCTTCGCCTGAAGCGAAAGGATGGCCGGAGCACCCTGCGGGTGGTGCCCACCATCATGCCCGATGGCCGGGAGGACGTCTTCTATCCCTACGTGGAGGTGGAGGACACCGAGTTGCGCTTTCCCCGGGATTTCCGCCATCCCTATGGCCGCGTCTTCCGGCACGTGGCTGACCTGCGCCCGGGGGATGGAATCCGAGTATTCCCTGCGCGTATAGCCGCTCTCTTTATGGAAAGCACCGCAGCCCGCTTCGCTGATTGGGATGTGCGTTACCTGGAGGAGTGGAAGCAAATGCGTGAGACCTGGGGATTGCTCAGGAGAGTAGCGCCCAGTCAGACGGCCCTTCAGCATTTGCGGAGCGAGCTGGGCCACGTAGAGGAAGCATGGCGCACACCGGAAGGTGCTCCAGCAGCTTCTGAACAACTGCGTCAGGATACCTACCGAGCCCTTCTGGTGCATCATCTGGAATGTCGGGGAACAGCGCTGGATGCTCTGACGGCGGCCGCAGTGCAGGACGAGCTTACGTGGTCGCTGGACTGGCATCTATCAGTGCTGAAAGAATGAGTCTCATAAAAGCAGAAAAAGGTATGGCAAGCTACGAAAAATTTCTGCACACTGGCATTGCCCTGGATCCCATCCATGTGGGGACCGGCGGTGCTCGTATCGGTCGGGTGGATCTGACCATCGTCCGCGATCCGGTCACACAAGTTCCCAAAATCCCCGGCTCCAGCCTGGCCGGAGTGTACCGGACCTATGTGGCGATGCACTACGAAGAACAGCGCCAGCAACAAAGCCAGAGCGGTCAGCAGGTCCGGCAAAAACCCTTTTACCCCGATTGTGCCGGATTGGGGCTTGATAAAGACCACGGCCACTGCCGCCAGCCCGACTGCCCGGTCTGCACCGTCTTCGGGTTTGCCCGGGGAGCCGGCCAGGAAGGAGGCTTCGCCGGTCTGGCCGCCTTCAGCGATGCCCACGTGCTGCTCTTTCCCGTGCCTACCCGCCGAGGTCCCATGTGGGTCACCTCACTCATGGCGCTGGAATGGGTGGGCCTGAAGGTAAGCGGTGTGGACGGTGATGCCGTATACCTGGCCGAAGAACCGGGGAATCCCCTCAACTTGGGCTGGCTGTTGTTGGAGACCCGGCAATGCAGTGAAATGGGGCAAATAACGAGGCACCTGGACTCGCTTGGCGTTCCCGACTACATTCGCGACCGCCTGGCCCTGGTGCCTGACCGCCTGTTCGCCCACATCGTGAACAGCAACCTGGAAGTGCGTACGTCGGTCTCCATTAACCCGGAAACCGGCGCGGCTGAAGACAAGGCTCTGTTTTCTTATGAAGCGCTTCCTCGCAGCACCGTGTTAATCTGGGAAATTATCGCCAAGAATCCCAAGCATTTCCGCATAAACGGACAAGACATCCAAGCTGTGGATAGCCCGAATAAGGTGTATGAAACGGTCAGGGAAGCCCACAATTATCTCAAGCATCTGGGCATCGGTGGCATGGGTACGCGTGGCATGGGGCGGGTGGAAGTGATTTGTGAGTGCAGATGGGCAGAGGGAGAAGAGATAAATTGCCAAGGGCATCAACCTTCCGAAATGCAGGCGGAAACAGAGAACCAGCAAGAGGAGGCCAGCGATGCGTGAGGCTCAGATGACCAACCTGGACATCCGGTGCGCCGAACTGGGTCGTGAAATAACCCAGATTTCTGGCATAGAAGAAAAGAGCGTCAATGCAGCTCTGGCCGTGCTGGAGGAGCAGGGGCCGTATGCCATGTTCCTTTACCTCCAGGCCCGGCATAGCAACGTGGCTGGTGACATGAGTTCGAAAACCTTAAATTTCCTTCAAGGCATCTTCCACAACCGGCTGGCTGGAGCAAACGACATCCTGGAGGCCATAAAGAAGCTATCGGAAGACCTGGACGACCTGCTCTTCGCTCGCGACCTGTTGCGCACGGCCCTTTCCTACGCGCGCTATCACCTGAAAGCCAAGGGAGGCGGTACATCATGAGCTGGACGCTTTACCGCTGGGTCTGGCAGTTGCACTCCCCGCTTTACATCGGTCACACCCCTGCCGGAGCCCTGAATCGCACGCGGCTTTACATCCCGGCTCGCAACATGTGGGCCGCGTTGACCGCCGAAGTCGCACGGCAGCGGGCCAGTAGTTCATTTCCAAACTATGAAGATATCGGCCGGAAACTTCAGGAACACGCTCGCTTCACCTATCTCTTCCCGGCAGAGCAGGTGAATGGCCACTGGTACGCCTGGCTCCCACGCTACGAAGAGGATAAAGGTCTACTTTGGCATCGAGAAGACGGTAAGAATGAGCCCGACCGCCGCTTCCGCCGGCGGTTCCTTCACACCCGACCGAGCACGGCCATCGCGCCCGGTTCCGGCGCCGCCGAAGAGGGTACCCTGCGGGAGGTCGAGTGCATCGCCACGCACTGGAAACCGGCACAAGGACAAGCCCACGACCAGCCTTCTCCGGTGGCTTTTGTGGGATACGTGTTTCTGAACGATACTTTACCCCAGCACCTACAAAGTGCACTGAAAGATGTTCGGGAAGTCTTCATCGGCGGCGAGACGCGATATGGCTTTGGACACCTGGTATTGCTACCTTTTTCAAAGCGAAAGCCGTGGGAAGAGGCAGAGAAGTGTTTTGGCGATGAAGTTGAATTAAACGGCGATACGCCCGTCGTAAAACAGCCTTCATACCTTGTAGCCCATGGGGTATTTCCGTCTGCAAAAGGCGACCGAGAGGCCCTTGTCCAATGGGATTGGCAGACGCCACGACCAATCTGTCAACTCTACTGGCAGCCGGGCACGCAGATTTTAGAACCGAAAGAGGAAGAGTTAGAGTTTGTGTTTTTCATTGAACGCGACGGCTTTTGGACAGGAAGACGTAAGAGGAAAACATGATCCGGGATAGAAAGGCATGGCAACAATTCGAAGCCGAGTGGCAGTGCAGCCAGGAGCCCGACCTGGAGGCGAACCTACGCGTCTTTGAGGTTCTGCTCGAACACGCGCGTGCGTTGGGTGTCTGGCCTCCCCACCCCCTGGAGGGCATTGATCACGATACTTGCTTGGCCAAGGTGGTGAATACTTAGGTCGAAGAACCTACTGAGCTGCATGTACTGCGATCTGTGGAAGTGAGGATAGGGAACGTCCATGACCCACGACCGCCGTCTCATTGAAGAAACCTTTCCCGTCAGGGAAGTCAGCGCGGAATCCGCGCGCGAGAAGAACATCCGCCACGGGCACATCAGTACGCTGCACATCTGGTGGGCGCGGCGGCCCCTGGCCTCCTCGCGGGCCACGGCCTACGCCGCGCTGGTGCCCCCACCGGAGACGCCCGAGGAGTGGCAGAAGCAGCGCCAGTTCATCATCGACCTGAGCAAGTGGGAGAACTCCCTCAACCCGCATATCTTGGAAAAGGCCCGCCGCGACATCTACCAGGCCCACGCGGAGCACCTCTCCGCCGAACTGGGCCGCCCGGTCACCATGGACGACATCGAGGCAGGCCGCGTGCCGCCCCCGCGCGTGCTCGATCCCTTCGCGGGCGGCGGTGCCATTCCCCTGGAAGCGCTGCGCCTGGGCTGTGAGACCTACGCCAACGATTACAACCCTGTGGCCGTGCTCATCCTCAAGGCCACCCTGGAGTATCCCCAGAAGTACGGCCGTCTCTTCGAGGGCATGCCTGCCGACTTGCTCGCTCAGGACGAGGCCGCGCCTAACGATGACGGCCCCCAGATGGGCCTGGGCCTGGAGCCTGAGCCGTCTCCCACCTCGGTCCCGCCTGACTTCAACCCCTTGTTGGCTGCCGTGAAGAAATGGGGGACCTGGGTTCTCGAAGAGGCCCGCAAGGAACTAGCCGCCTTCTACCGCTCGCCCGACCCCGACGAGACCATCGTCGGCTACATCTGGGCCCGCACGCTGCCCTGCCAGAATCCCTCCTGCGGCGCAGAGATTCCCCTCATGCGCCAGTTCTGGCTGGCCAAGAAGAAGGACCGCGAAATCGCCTTGCGCCCCGTAGTGCGCGACGGCCGGGTGGAATTCGAGATCGTCGCCCGTGGCAAACGTAGGGGCAACCCGGCGGGTCGCCCCTACGCCCCCTGGCCCGAGGGCTTCGACCCCAAACGGGGCACCGTTTCCCAGGCCGTGGTCACCTGCCCCGTCTGTGGCGCGGTCATGGACGCCAAGACCACTCGCCGCCTGTTCCAAGAAGGCCAATCAGGCCAGCGCATGGTGGCTGTGGTCGTAACGAGGGGTGAGGGGCGAGGAAGGAGGGGTGGGGGAAAACAATACCGTTTGCCCACCGAGGCCGACCTGGCTGCCTATGCCGCAACCGAACGGGCTCTGGCCGAAAAGCGCGAGCGATTGATGTTAGAGTGGGGGATGGATCCTGTGCCAACCGAGCCGATAATGCCTACACCATCCAACACGATGGGAGGTACAAACCGCGTTCTTAATTACAAGATGAAGAATTGGAGCGACCTGTTCAATGCCCGCCAGAAACTGGCCCTCATCACCTTCGCCGAGAAAGTGCGCCAGGCGTATGAAGGGGTGAGGGGTGAGGGATTAGGGGTGAGGAGTGAGGAACGAGGGGTGAGGGAGGACTTCGCCCGAGCCGTGGCGACGTATTTGGCTTTTGTCCTGAACAAATTATCCACCCATTTGTGCAGTCTTACGCGATGGCGTGCAGATGCATTAAGCTTTGAAAGAGCGTTTGATAGACAAGCTTTACCAATGGTTTGGGATTTCGGCGAAGTTAATCCTTTCAGTGGTTCACGCGGCCAATGGGATATGGAAGGCATTTTGGAGGTCATCCAACATCTCTCCCTCACCCCTCACCCCCCAACCCTCACCCCTCACACCTCCCACGCCTCCGCCACCCGCCTGCCCTACCCTGACAATCACTTCGATGCGGTGCTCACCGACCCGCCCTACTACGACAACGTGCCTTACTCTTACCTCTCCGACTTCTTCTATGTCTGGCTCAAGCGCACCGTGGGGCACCTCTATCCCGACCTCTTCGCCACACCCCTCACACCCAAGGGCGAAGAAATCGTGGCTTACTCCCACGGCAAGGGCGGCCTGGAGGAAGGCAAGCAGCGCTTTGAAACCATGCTGAGCCAGGCCTTCCGCGAAATCCACCGCGTGCTCAAGCCCGATGGCATTGCGGTCATCGTCTACGCCTACAAGACGACAGTCGGCTGGGAGACAGTCATCAACGCCTTGCTGGACAGCGGCCTGGTGGTCAGCGGTGCCTGGCCTCTCAGCACCGAGATGCAGGCTCGAATGAATGCGCAGGAAACAGCTTCTCTGGCCTCCTCCATCTACATTGTCGCTCGCAAGGTGGCGCGTAAAGCGACCGGCTTTTACAATGAGGTGCGCGAGGAACTGCGCCGCCACCTGGACCGCAAACTGCAGCGCCTCTGGGAGGAGGGCATCGGCGGTGCGGACTTCTTCATCGCCGCCATCGGCTCGGCCATCGAGGTCTTCGGCAAATACGAAAAGATCATGGACTACGAGGGCAACATCATCCGCGCTGACCGCCTGTTGGAAGAGGTACGCACCCTGGCCACCGACTTCGCGGTGCGCCAGATTCTGCACAATGGTTTCGCGGGTGAGATTGATTCCATGACCCGCTTCTATGTTCTCTGGCGCTGGAACTTCGGCGAAGCCCGCGCCCCCTTCGATGAGGCCCGCAAGTTGGCCCAATCCTGTGGCATCGACTTGGCGCAAGAGTGGAACCGACGCGGCACCTTCATCAAGAAGGAACAGGAATTCGTGCGCGTTCTGGGTCCCCACCAGCGTCACATCGAGGACCTGCGTGTAGAGGCGACGCATGCGTCGCCCCTGATCGACACCTTACACCGCGCGCTGCGCCACTGGGAGGCCGGAGAACAGCAGGAAATGGTGCAGTTGCTCGCGTCCACAGGCTACGGCGCCAGCGAGGTCTTCTACCGCGTGGCCCAGGCCATCTCCGAGACCCTACCCATCGCCAGCAAGGAGAAGAAACTGCTGGACGGCTTCCTGGCTGGCCGCGAGCGCGTGCGCCAGGCCGTGCGAGAGAGTGGACGGCAGGGCCGGTTGTTTGACGAAATCTGACCTGGGAGGACCTACGATGGTGGCTGACAAAACAGTGTTTTTCGAAGAAATTCGTCGTCGGAATGAACGGCTATGGGGTGAGAAACGGTACGAGGTTGCCCAAGCGCTTGGCGTCAAATTGCGTCCCTCTATTGAAGAGTTAGCCTTAGAGATTATTCAGAACGCAGAAGACGCAGGCGCGAAAAATCTCGGATTTCATTTGTACGAAAGCGGACTTCTCATATGGAACGACGGGAGAGCGTTTTCCGAAAATGATGTGAGAGCCATTTCAGGACTTCTGGTTTCCGACAAGGATGCACGCTCGATAGGACACTTTGGCATTGGGTTTAAGGCTGTGCTTCTGGTAACCGATGAGCCTCACGTTCTGTCAGGTGCATTTCGTTTTCGACTCAAGAGCGCGCTTGACCCATTCCCCGTAGATAACTCAGCCTTACCGTCCCTGGTCAACGAACTGTACAGCAAAGGCAAAACTGTTTTCTGGTTACCTTTCAGAAAGGTGAAAAGAACACCTACTGAAAAACTTGCGGAAATCTTTGACGAGAAGGCCTTTCTCTTTCTCCTGTTCATGGACTCCCTGAAAAACATTATTTGGAAAAATGAGGTGAAGCACCGCACATCGGAATATGTCTGTGAACGGACATCTATAAAAGTACCAGATCCTGCATGGCAGGCCTATAAAGTGGAGTTCTTGTACGAGGTAGATGGAACTTTACGAGAGGAATATTGGCTACGCTTGGAAAGATCGCAGGCAATCCCCCAAGATGTTATCGCCGAAATTGTAAATTACCTCGAGGAGAACGGAGACGCTCATGGAGCGAAACGATGGAGAAAAGTGAAAGAAAATATCACGCCCAAGTCCGCAATAGCCTTACGATATCAGCCTCCTATAGCCTATCTCCCACAAGAAGGAATGGCATTTGTGCGGCTCCCTCTTTACCAGCATACCGGATTGCGGTTTCACATCAGTGCCCGCTTCGCGGCTACCTTGGACCGCAGAGGCATTCAAGAAAACGATCCTCTCACGCGTTGGGCTTTACAGGAACTCGGAGAGACCCTCCGGCAGTTGCCGGAGAAATTGCGAGACGCAAACAGACTTCCTCCGAGTGTCTGGCATATCTTCCCACGCAAAGATGACGGTAAGGGCCCCTTCGTGGCTCCTGTTGGGGATTTATATGAAGCACTGGAGAGCGGTGCCTTCATTCACGGAGAAGACGGAGGTCTCTACAGCAAGGAAGATGTATATCTTGCACATAATAGTGATGTCTATAGTCTGATCGATGTTCAAGACTTGCGTGAGTTGACCGGTAATTCCAAGGCAATGTGGGTATCTCCGGAATTAAGGCAAGGTTACCCGCGTGAGCTACTCCAAGAGTTCGGTGTGGAAACGATTCACAGCAAGAATGTAGTGCAATGGCTTGCGAACAAAGAACCTCAATGGTTCGAACAGCAATCCACCGAATGGCTCAAGAAACTCTACAGGTATCTTGCCTCTCAAAGAGATTTACTCGAAGACATACAGCAGATCCCCATTGTGAGAGTGCATACTGGGGCTCATATTCAGCCTTGCGTTGCCGTGTTTCCACCATCAGACCTGCCTGAGGTGCTCAAGCCGTTTGAAAGATACCTTCCTCTGATAGCGCAAGATTTGGCAACCGATGAGGCCGTTCGGGAATCCTTGCGTGGACTCGGAGTGAGAGAGTTTACCCCATTCAACGTTGTTGAACGCCTGTTACAGGAGATTTATGGTCACGAAACCGTGCCGCCAGCCGATGATAACAGGCTGCACATTCGAATGCTCTATCACCTCTGGAATGATGGGAAAATCGCAAGAGATGATCTGAGGAAGATAGGGGAGCTCCCCTTTTTACGATCGCAAGAAGGAAAATACATGAGCGCAAGTAACATGTACTTGCCTACAGCATTGGGAGGGATTAGGGCAGTGGAGCAATACTTCCGTATCGCTGGGGGACGCTCTTTCGTGTCTGAGGATTACAGGGAGCAACAAGAGTCCAAGGATGATTGGGGAGAATTTCTTCGTGCTCTTGGGGTACAAGATCTTCCTGTTGTTAAACCAGTGAAAGAAAACCTATCCGACTGGGAGGTGAGAGAATGGATTTCGAGAAGGAATCCATCAGAAAATTTATTTCTGTACTCTACTCAAGGATATGAGGGGGTAGACTGGGACATTGATGGTTTTGAAGCAGTGTATGGGGCAGTGTCCAGTAATCCCACAGTAGAAAATTCTCGATGTCTTTGGGTCGTAATGGCAGAAGTACTTGAGCAACACCCCAAAGTGCAAAATGCAGAAGTCAAGTACTTCTATTACACCAATCGGTCTGAGACAATTTTGTCACTCTGGATAGCTCGCCTCAGAGAGGCTGCCTGGCTGGTGGATGCACAAGGCATGTCTGCGCCTCCAAGGGAATTATGGGATCCTTCTCTCCAGGAAGTCCTTGGTCCAGAGATGCGATACCTGCACCCCGATATTCCCCTCAGGGTGCAAAAATATAGAAAACTCGCAGAAATATTGGGCATCCGGCTCTCTGTAGACATAAAAGATGTACTCCAATACTTGCATGACCTTGCCGATCAGAATGAGAGGGATGTGAACAAAGTTCTACCCATTTACCAATGGCTTGCAAAGCAAGATAATAACGAAATAGAGGATGTAGCAAGACACTTCAACAGTTCGCCCCTTATCCTGCATCCCCAGTATGGCTGGTTCCGTACAGACGAGGTGTGCTGGTACGACCCGTCAGAAAGTGTTCCCCACCTCAGTCCGGCATGGGGAAAACACGACCTTAAGTCGTTCTTTGTCCAAGTTCTGGGTGTTTCTGAGGACCCGCAGCCGGGTCATCTTGCCAAACGTCTCCTTCAACTGGCCAAACAGAAAGAACATCCCGATATTGAACAGGTAAGGCGCATTGCCGACCTTTTGATGAAGTACTGGGATCAACTGGAGGAAGAGGACCGGCATTTGCTCAGCACAGAACGCTGTTGGCCGGGCCGCGACTCAGGGGGTACAGTCTGGTGGTACAAGGCCCAGGACTTGGTGATACCCGACAAAGAACGTTTGGTCAACCTCTTCCAGGGCAAGTTTGGTTCGTGGTCACTGGGCTGGTGGGCCTTAACCGGGCTAGAAGAATTAGCGGGTCGCTTGGAGATTCCAGGTGTCTCAACAGCGACCACGCACATTAAGCATGAAGGACAAGAAATTTCTGTTTTGGCCAGGGACATCTCAACGCTACACCGAATATGGCCCTTGCTTATAGAGTTTGCAAACCGGGCAGGTAATCAGAACCTGCCCACAAAGTTTCCTGCAGTTAAGCGTGTCGAGCAGATATACGTCTACTACGAGATCAAGGGAATTCGCAGTGCCCCTGATACGGACGAAGCCTACTTTGACCGGGATAATTGGCACTTGTATCTCACCCCTGATGCCCTGGAATCGCTGGCCGATCCTGTAGGTGATGCCTTAGAGCGAGCGCTGGAAGTACCCGGTCTACGAGAGTTCACAAAGGACGTATGGGAAGCATTGGGGAGCAAATTGCGGCTACAGAAAATCCTACAACGCTGGGAGCGCAGGATACAGGTCAGTCTGTCCAACCTCCACACGCTTGTGGAAGATGACCGCCAGGTTACGCCGGCACAGCCTCAACTTTCATCTTCCCATGCGGCACATCCAGAAGACAAACAACTTAACCAGATAAGGGCCGAGGAACGAGACGAAGATTACGTCCCTCTCACTTTAGAAGAACTCCAGTCTCTCACCACGAAAAGTGGACCTCGTCCAAATGAATCTGCCCGAGAGGAATCGACTCGATTTAAACAAGAAACTCCCGTAAAGCATCAAATCGGCGTGGCTGAGTCACATGTCAAACCAGTCTCCAGATATCGGGGTCAGAAGGGTGATGCCGATGTGGAAAAATATGCCATGAAGAAGGCTGAAGAATGGTGGCGACAACAAGGATATCGAGTGCAGGACGTGTCGAAACAAAATCGCGGTTATGACTTGGTGGTAGAGAATGGAGAAGAATATTTTGTTGTAGAGGTGAAGGGCTTAAGCTCTTTGCAAGACGTTGTGATGACAGAGAATGAATGGAAGAAAGCGGAAGAGTATGGCACGCGATACTGGCTTATGGTGATTGTCTTGAACACCGATGAAATCCTTCCCCTGCAAAACCCAGCCGAAATACTTGAAGCAGAACGATTCGAACGTGTCCAGGTATTATACAGAGTAAGGAAAGACCATATCCTCCAAAGGCACAAATTTCAAACCCGGTCCGATAGTCGTTTTGGCCCGAATGCAGGAGGCTAGCATGAACATCAGACAGATCATAGCCGGCGGCGAAAGCCAGACCGTTGAATTCAAGAGCAGCCTGCAATGGGATGTGCGCCAGGGCAAACGGAACCCCGCGCTCCAACACCAGGTACTGAAGACCATCGTCGCCTTTCTCAATACTGACGGCGGCACCCTGGTCATCGGCATCGAAGACGACGGCCACATCCTGGGGCTTGAGAATGACCTCCGCCTGCTCAGGCACTCCCGTGACCGCTTCGAACAGCACCTGGCCAACATCCTCAGTAGCCACCTGGGCGCCCAGTACGCCCCCCTTATCCAGGGGCGCTTTGAGGAAGTAGAGGGTAAACTCATCTATGTCCTCGAGGTGCAGCCCGCCTCGGAACCCATCTTTCTCAAAGGGACCAGAGGAGAAGAGTTCTACGTCCGCGTTGGCACTACCACTCGCTCTTTGAATCCCAAGGAAACTGTAGAATACCTGAAACACCGCTGGCCAGCCTTGAAGGACGCTCGCAAAATCATCACGGAGAAGCAGGAACAGACCGGCGAGGTGGTGCGAGCCTTCCACACCATCGCCATCCCTCACGACGACATTTTGGCCGGCCGCCTGACCATGGACGTGTTCGCCGCGGACCTGTGGGAGGTGTTCCAGGGCCGCGCGCCGGACGAATATCAGGACCCGGGCCGCTTCTTCCAGAAGACCTATCCCACTGAGGGCCTGACCAACCTGCTCGCCGTGGTCGAAAAGCGCCTGAGCGGTCGGGGCGGCGATCCGATCATCCAGGTGCAAACCCCCTTTGGCGGCGGCAAGACCCACGCGCTCATCGCCATGTACCACAAGGCTCGCGAGTGGAACGCGCGCGCCGTCGTACTCGTGGGCACCGTGCTGGACGCCAACAAGGACACCCTGTGGGGCGTGATGGCCGAGCAATTGACCGGCACGCGTGTCGGTTTCGAGGGGAGGACCGCGCCCGGCCGGGAAGCCCTGCGCACGCTGCTGGCCACGCACCAGCCCGTCCTCATCCTCATGGACGAGGTGCTCGAATACGCCATCAAGGCTGCCGGTGTGACCGTGGGCCAAAGCAACCTGGCCGCGCAGACGCAAGCCTTCCTCCAGGAACTCACCGAGACCGTCGGCACCCTGGAGCGCGCCTGCCTGGTGGTCACTCTGCCCTCCAGCCTCCTGGAACGCTACGACGAAAACGCAGAGGGCCTCTTCCAGCAGATGCAGAAAGTGCTCGGCCGCATGGAGAAAATCTACACCCCGGTGCAGGAACACGAGATCAGCCCGGTCATCCGCCGTCGCCTGTTCAGCCGCGTGGATGAGGCCGCAGCCCGACAGGTGGTAGAAGGCTTTCTCCACTACGCGGAGCGGGAGAACCTGCTGCCACCGGGCATGGAGCCCAGTGAATATCGGGAGCGGTTCCTGGTTTCCTACCCCTTCCTGCCCGACGCCATTGACGTGCTCTACCACCGCTGGGGCAGTTTCTCCTCCTTCCAGCGCACCCGGGGCGTGTTGCGCTTGCTCTCCCTGGTGGTCTACAACCTGCGGGAACGCAACCTGCCCTACATTACCTTGGCCGACTTCGACCTGGCTGACTCCGAGATTCGCCGCGAGTTGCTCAAGCACATCGGCCCCGAGTTCGACAGCGTTATTGCCGCGGACATCACCGACGCGGCCGCGGGCGCGCGCAAGGTGGACCAGGAACTGGGTGACGCGTACCGATGGCTGCGCCTGGGCACGCGCGCGGCCACCACCGTCTTCCTGCACTCCTTCTCTGGGGGCACCGAGCGTGGCGCTACCCTGGGCGAAGTCAAGCGCCACGCCACCACCTTGCAGAATCCCGCCAGCGTCGTGGCCGAAGCCCTGGAACACCTCAAGACCCGCCTCTTCTATCTCCAGCAGTCCGACGGCAAGGTCTACTTCTCCAACCAGCCCAACCTGAACCGCATCCTCCTGGTGCGGGAGGAGAACATCCGCCCCGAGGACATCACCAACCTGGAACGGGAACGGCTCGGGCGTCGAATGCGCGGCCACAGGGTCAAAGTCTACATCTGGCCGGAGAGCGAAAACGACATCCCAGACACCCCCGAACTCAAACTGCTGATCTTCCGCCAGCGGGACGAGGAACGCATGCGCGCGTTCCTGGAGAAAAAGGGGCAGACCCCGCGCGTCCACCGCAACACCCTGTTCTTCCTCGCGCCCATGGAGCACGAACACCTCGCACTGCAGCGGCTTCTGCGCCAGTATGCGGCCCTGCGCTCCATCGAGAGGGACGACACATTGCGCCTGACCGAGGAACAGCGTAAAGAGGTGAAGCAGCGGATCGCCAAACTGGAGAAAGACCTTACCGACCAGGTGCGCAATGCCTACCGCCTCATCTACATCCCGGGCCCGAACGGCGACTTACTGGAGCTGGACATGGGCACAGGCACGTATGGCGTGGATGTCCCCCTTGACGAGGAGGTATACGACAAATTACGCAACGAAGGTGAAATTCTGGAGCGGCTGGAGCCTCTGGTGTTGAAGGAGCGCTACCTGCGCGACCAGGAGTACGTGTCCACCGCCCAACTAGCGCAGAGTTGGTCGCGCACCCCGGGCGCGTTGCGCGTCGTCAGTGAGGACGCCTGGCGCCGCTGCATCGTGGCCGGTGTCCAACAGGGGCTCTTTGGCCTGGGCGTGCTGGAAGAGGGGGAAATCCGCTGCGTGGCCTACAAGGAATCGCCCACTGTAGCGCTGGCCGGGAACGAAATCATCATCCGCGCGGACATCTGCGAGGCCCAACAGACTCAGCAGGCACAGGCCGCCTCTCCCCCTGACGGGGTAGAATCAGAAGCTACCCACATGTACTCAGAAACGATCCCTGCCAGTCAGGTGCGAGATTGTACCGCGTCCACTCCCGGGGCCACAGCCACCACCGAAAGTGTACCTGTCACTGAGCCTGTGCGCCGCACTCTGACCTTGCGTTTCGTCGTGTCCCGGGGACAGGTATCCTCGTTGTTGGGCGTGTTCAATCTGCTTCAGCATCGGTTCAACAGGCTGGAAGTGACTGTGAACGCCAGTGAGGGCGAGATGACTGAGCAAGAGTACGAACACAAGGTCCTGGAAGCCTTCCGACAGATGGGCATGGAGGTGGAGGAGGCGTAGAAATACTTGAAGCCGAGCTCATCTGTCGAAAGTAAAATTTCATTATTTCTCGAATCACCTGGCATCTCTGATAAAAATGGGTCTCCTGCTTTTGTGGAGCCTCCAGCTGGGTCAGCTCGCAGATTGGCTTTATCTCATCTCAGGCATATAATATTTGGTGTCAGAGATTATGTTAAGTCTCAAAGAAACTTCTCACTCCCGGTGAGTTGCCACCACGCTCTCAGCATTCCCTGCGCAACCAGCAACTAAGTAGCAACCTGTAGATAGAAAGAAACAACCATGGGACACATTAAACCGGGAGACATCATTCAGGGACCTCACTGGCCTGAATCTGTTGAGGTCAACCTTGTTCAGGATTTAGGCTCCTATGTGCGCATCGTTGGTCGTACAACAACATCGGGGTATCATGTTGACCAGATGCTACCCCGGGCGGATATCCAGAATCTCCAGATCGTGCCTGTGGCTACAGATTTCGCTGGTGCCGCGCGGGATATTTTCCTTCGCCTGGAGGCGCTCCGCTACCGCTACGCCTCTCTCTATGACCCACTCTTGGCCATGAACATCTCGAAAGTCGATCCGCTCCCTCACCAGATAGAAGCTGTCTACGGCTACGTACTCAACCTGCCCCGGATTCGTTTTCTCATCGCCGATGACCCGGGTGCGGGGAAAACGATCATGGCAGGGCTAATCATCAAGGAACTGAAATTGCGCCGTCTCGCTCAGCGTATTCTCATCGTTGTGCCCGGCCATCTTAAAGACCAGTGGCGGCGGGAAATGAAGGAGCGCTTCGAGGAGCACTTTGTAGTCGTGGACCGCCGCACGATGGAAGCCCTGTTCGGCGAGAACGTCTGGTTGCGGGAAAATCAGATCATCACCTCCATGGACTTTGCCAAGCAGGACGATGTGTTGCCCTCGCTTGCCGCCGCTCACTTTGACCTGGTGATCGTGGACGAAGCCCACAAAATGAGCGCTTACCGCTACGGCAACAGACTGACGCGTACGGCCCGCTACCGCCTGGGTGAAACGCTGTCCCAAATCGCCACGCATTTGCTCTTCCTCACTGCCACCCCCCATAAGGGCGATCCTGAAAACTTCCGTCTCTTCCTGGACCTCTTGGTTCCCGGCTTCTTCGCGACAGAGGACTTGCTTCAGGAATCGATTCGCAACCGGGACAATCCGCTCTTTATCCGGCGCATGAAAGAGGACCTGAAGGATTTCGAGGGTAAGCCCTTGTTTCTTCCCCGCCACGTGCGCACCATCTCCTTCGACCTGGGTCAGGAATCGCCCAAGGAGAAGGAGCTCTACAACGCGCTCTCTCGTTACGTGCAGACTCAGTACAACAAGGCACTCACCAAAGACAAACGCCGCAACGTCGCCTTCGCTCTGGTCATCCTCCAGCGCCGCTTCGCGTCCAGCACCTACGCGCTTTACCGCACTCTCCAGCGGCGCAAGAAGCGGTTGGAAGACCTCCTGCGCATGAGTGACCCTGAAAGGCGCAAACAGCTGGAACGTCCCATCCTCTTTGACCCAGAAGAAGCCGAAGATGCCAGTGAGGCTGAGCGCTGGCAGCAAGAGGAAATCTGGGAGACGCTTACGGTCGCTGAGAACCGTCGCGAACTGGAGCGGGAGATCGAGACGGTCAAACACTTGTTGCATCAGGCTGAGGCCATCATCCACAGCGGCGAAGAGGTCAAACTGCGCCACTTCCGCCAGGCTCTGAATGATCTGGAACGCCGCTTTCCCGGCGAAAAAATCCTCGTCTTCACCGAGTCTCGGGACACCTTGGTATATCTGGAGCAGCGTCTCCGCCAGTGGGGGTACAGCGTGTGCACGATCCATGGTGGGATGAAACTAGAAGACCGCATCCAGGCTGAAGCCGTGTTCCGAAACGAGGCCCAGGTCATGGTGGCCACGGAAGCCGCGGGCGAGGGCATCAACCTCCAGTTCTGCCACCTGATGGTCAACTACGACCTGCCCTGGAACCCTAATCGTCTGGAGCAGCGCATGGGCCGTATTCATCGCTACGGCCAGACCAAGGAGGTGGACATCTTCAACTTGGTAGCCACAGACACCCGGGAGGGGATGGTCCTGCAACGTCTGTTTGAGAAGCTGGAAGAAATTCGGCAGGCGCTGGGAAGCGACAAGGTCTTTGATGTTCTAGGCGAAGTCTATTACGGCAAGAACCTGGCCCAGCTGATGCTGGAAGCCGCGGCCAGTGCGCGCAGTTTGGACGAGATTCTGCGCGAGATCGACATTCAGGTGGACGAGGAGTACATCCGCCGGGTGCGGGAGAACCTGGGCGAAAGCCTGGCCACCCGTTACATCGACTACACTCGCATCCGGGAAATGGCAGATCAGGCCCGCGAGCATCGTCTCATTCCCGAGTACACGGAAGCCTTCTTCAAGAAGGGTTGGGAAGCTGCAGGGGGGCGCTACCGCAAACGCCGGGATGGCTTCTTGGCTGTGGAGAGCATTCCGCCCGCCATTCGCCGCGTGGCCGAAGAGGACGCCTTCCGCAAGCGGTTTGGCTCCCTTCTCAACCGCTATCCCAAGGTGGCCTTCGACCGTGAGGTGGCCTTCCGGCATCCGGATGCGGAATTCGTCTCCTTCGGGCATCCCTTGTTCGAAGCGTTGCTGCGCTGGGTCGAGATGTCCCTGAACGATGCCTTACACCGAGGGGCGGTGTTCACAGACCCGGATGGTCGGTTGGATGGGGTCCTCCTCTTCTACGAAGGGGAAATCACCGACGGCACCGGCCGGGTGGCCGGACGTCGGTTGCTCGCCTTTTTTGCCGACAGGAAAGGTGGCGATGTCCGGCCTGTCAATCCGGCCTTACTTTGGGACCTGCTTGAGGGCGGGGATACGTGTGGCAGGGACGACGTGTCCCTGGAGGCGTTGAAAGAGCTGACATTGCCGGTTGTGTTGGAGGAACTGGAACGTTACAGGACCGAAATAGCCAGGGAGCGGGAACGCCAGGCGCACATTAAGGAGAAGTATGGCCTCCGTTCGCTGGAGCACTTCATCCTGGAGCTGGATGGCGACCTGATAAACCTGTACGCGCGGCAGGAACAAGGAGAGAAGGTAGACCTGGTTATTCACAACAAGAAGGAGCAAAAGCGCCGCTACGAACAGGCTCTGCGCGAGCTGGAGGAGGAGATCCGGCGCGAGCGCGTGCTGACGTTGAGCACACCGCGGTTTGTAGCTGCGGCACGGGTGGTGCCTGCCAAGGTGGCCGCAGACAAGATGAGTGAAGACCCGGACGTGGAACAAGTGGGCATGGCCGTTGCCATGGACTACGAACGTCGTTACAGCCGTGAGCCGGAGGACGTCTCAGCGCAGAATCTGGGCTTCGACATCCGCTCCCGCGATCCGCGCACGGGCCGCAAGCGCTACATTGAGGTCAAAGCCCGCGCCGGCGTGGGACCGGTAGCGCTGACGAAAAATGAATGGTTCAAAGCTCAACGGTTTGGGGACGAGTACTACCTGTATGTCGTGCTGAACGCGGCCACCAAGCCAGAGCTGTACATCATCCAGAACCCGGCCGTGAACCTGAAGCCCGAGGAAGTGGTGGAGGTGCGGTATTGGGTGGGGATGGAGGAGATTTTAAGAGGAGGAAGGGAGGAGGGCTGAGAAAATCACAGGCGCATCAGAAGGAATGGAGATGGCGGATGTGAGATCAACGGAATTACATGCGCTCACGGATTATCTGGATCGGCAATGTGGAAGGAAATTCAAATAGACTGATCCTTACCAACATTGTAGGGTTGCTCCGCTGGTGGTTTGAAGTACTGGTGTGGAGGTAAGCGGTAAAGTTTGTGATCCTTCAGATCCTGGCAACCGCTGTCCACAGGATTTGCAAAAAAACTGACTACCACTGCGGCATATGAACGTAGGGAAAGGAACACTAAAGAGACCAGCCTTACCAAAGAATTCTGTGAGGGAAAAGAGAAAGAGCATTGACTACAGGCACATGGACATCCTGAGTAAAGGGCGCAGTGGATCCTGAACTTCTTGAGTACACAGAATCCCAACTGGTACCCGGGGTGGGACTCGAACCCACACGGCCGCGAGGGCCACGTGATTTTGAGTCACGTGCGTCTACCAGTTCCGCCACCCGGGCAAACTCGCCTGACTAAACCCCGCTGCCTGGCCTTCGGTTTCGCAAAAAATGCGAAGGTGTCGCCTGGAGAGGGACAAGCCTGGGAGCCCTACCGAAACGATCCAAAGAACAAGGCGTCAGGCCAGGGCTGCGATGCTCCTTTCATCAGGAACGCAGGTCTGTTCGTTTTACTCAGTTGCCCCGAATAAACCACACCCGCTGGATGCGGCCGTCGCGCACTTCATAGATGGCAATGGCATGTAAGATTCGCCCATCAGCGCGCCCCACTACCTGTTCTCGATCAATCACAAAAGCGCCGACGGTGAGGCGCCCTAGCAGACGGGCATGTAACCGCGGGTTTTCTTCAAAAAGGCGGCCATAGCGGGCGCGGAGCGCTTCCAACCCTTGCATGCGCAGCGTCCCCGGGAAGTCGTACACGGCTACATCCGGTGCATAGGTGGCCAGAAACGCTTCCAGATGCCGGGCATTGTAGGCGTTCAGTTGACGCTGCACCAGATCAACGGCCGTCTCCTGTATCAACGAGGCCGGACGGAAAGCCTGTCCGTCTTTGATGATCAGATGGATCGCGCGAAAGTGCTGAACGTCAAGCCGGGGATCGGCATCCAGCACGACCAGATCGGCCAGGCGTCCTGGTTCGATAACCCCCAGCTTATCCGCCATGCCCAGCACCATCGCCCCGTGCAGCGTGGCGCTGGTGAGAATCTGGTGAGGGGTCAGGCCAGCTTCGGCCATAAGCTCAAATTCTCGAAAAATGGCCGGTCCATGCAGGGTGCCAATGTTGCCGGCATCGGTGCCGGCTGCGATACGCACGCCCCCTTCCTGCAGCCGCTTCAGGTTGCGCTGGGCTATCCGAAGACGTCGCCGACGCGCTTCGACCCAGCGCGCGGAAGGAGGACGGTACGTGGTATCGGCATACAGGTCAAACAACGTGGCGACCACGTACGGATTGGCCCACGTAAGCTCGGGCAGCGAAAGCTGCACCTGACGGCTGAGCACCTCCAGATATCCTTCCCAGACTACCAGCGTGGGCGTATACAGTACCTGATGCTCCCGAAGCAGACGAATAAAGGCATCATCCACCTCTTGATCCGTGACGCTGTGCACCAGAATGTCGGCGCCTGCCTGCACAGCTAACCGGGCGGTTTCCAACTGGGTGGCATGGACCGCCACGCGCACGCCATGCGCATGGGCCTCCTCAATAGCAGCCTGGACCACAGGCAGGTGCTGCGCGGGCGTTTCCCCCGGACGCACAATGTACCAGATTTTGATCAGGTCGGGCTGATGGGCCAGTTCTCGCTGCACCAGCGCCCGGGCTTCTTCAGGCGTAGTTACCTTGATAATCGGCGGATCGTCGGTAGTAAGCGCAGCAGGCTGGTAGGTAGAAATCAGGGGGCCAGCCACCGCCACGCGCGGCGCACGCAGCGTCTGCTGCGCCTGTCGGCGCACGTCAAAGTTCCAGAAAGGGCCCCCAACATCGACAACACCCGTGATCCCGCAGCGCAGGTAGCGGGCAAACGTATCGGGCAACCGCTGCCGAATTTGCGCCAGCTCTTCTTCATAGGGCACGACATGTCGGCGGTCGATGACATCTGGCCGGGTGTAGAGACCCCCTGATTGAAAAAAGTGTACGTGGGCATCGATCAGGCCCGGAATGATCCATTTCCCGCGGAGATCGATGCGTTCGGCTTCAGGAGGCACCGTGATCTGATCCGCAGGACCAACTGCCACAATCCGGGATCCCTCAAGCAGTACAGTTGCCTCCGGGTAAGACGGAAAGCCCGCTGGGTTGACCACATGGGCACCGATCAGCGCCACAGGGCGCTCCTGGGCATAAAGTGAACCTGCCAGGACCAGGCAAACAAAGCTCCAAAGCCAGCGCATATTGGATTACAGGTTTTAACGTTTAGCGAATCGTGTGAGCAAGTGCCAGCGCTGCCACCAGATGCTGCCGCACGCGCTCCAGGGCCGCGGCCGTCGCTTCGGCCATTGCCCGGGCTTCGGCAGCACGGCCCGCTTCTATGGCTTCGCGAATGCCTGGCAACGTCTTCACCCCATAGCCCGTGTAGAAACCAGGAGCGTAAAGCATATGCCGAAACCAGGGACGGCCAGGCAGGCCTTCCGGATGCAGAAAGCCTTGCTCGGCTCGGTGCAGGTGTTCGTTGATCGCCGCCAGCGTTGCGCGATGGGCCCCCAGCGTAGCGGCAGGGAGCTGAAGAATCCGGTCGCGCTCGGCCCGGAACGCAATCGCCGTCGCTTCCAGCACCTGTGCTGCCTGGCGCACGGCCTGCAGGTCAACCGGCTCTTTCAGATACTGGGACTGGAGCGCTTCCAGCTCGTCGAGATACTGCTGAATGGTTTCGGCCGTGATGGCGTAGTCAAAGGGAAGGATGTCAGCATTGGCCAGGCGCAGCAGAAACCGGGCAACCAGGTCCGCCAACCGGACACCATAGCGGAAGCCAGGGTCGCCGTACGTAGTGAAAAACCAGTGGGTGTCGTAGCGCGAGTGGTAGATACCGTTTCCGGAATCGAACCCCAGATTGACCGAAGGAATGCCCAGGTGGTCCAGGAAGGCCGTGTAGTCGCTACCGGAGCCCAGCGCAGCGATGCGAATACGCTCTCCTCGAGAAGTGCGCACAAGGCGCTGGGCACTGGTGCGGGCTTTCCAGAAATGCCACACCGTGCCCGGACCTTCCGGAGCCGGAACAGCCTGTGCGACTTCATTGATGAAAGGTTCCAGGGCATGGGAACCGCCGGCCTGAAAGGGACCGGCTGTATAACTTTCGCGATTCAGATAGACAATCAGTTGTTGCTGAAGCTGATCTGCAAACTCTTCTGCATATTCGGTGGAGCCAATCAACCCGTATTCTTCGGCATCCCAGGAGGCGATTGCAATGGTGCGACGCGGCCGGTGCCCCTCCCGGGCCAGGTGCGCAAGGGCGCGGGCTGTCTCAAGCAGGGAAGCGGCTCCGCTAATAGGATCGCGTCCGCCAAACGTCCAGGCGTCTCGGTGGCCACCGGCCATGATGATCTTGTCTGGTTCTTCGCGCCCCCACAGGTATCCGATCACGTTGACGATGGGACGCACCGACCAGTCCTGGCGCACGGTCATGCGCACGCGGGCTGGGCCAGGACCGATGTGATAGGTGACCGGCAAGCCGCCCCGCCACGCTTCAGGAGCAACCGGACCCTTCAGGTTGCGCAGGATCGGCAGCGCATCGCCGTAGGAAATGGGTAAGACAGGGATGCTCGGAAGGTTGGGGATTTCAGCAAGCGGCAGGCGTTCGGCTTCCGGCTTAGACGGATAGCCGGGCGTCTGCGGATCGCCCGGGTAAAGCGGCATGTCTAGGACCGATCCGCGCTGCACGCCCCATTCAGGCCGCCACTTTCCGTCTGGCATCACGTCGCCCCGGACGTACCCATCGTCGGCGGGATCGGAGTAGAGCAAGACGGCCAGCGCGCCGCGTTCGGCAGCCACCTTGGGTTTGATCCCGCGCCAGCTCCGGCCGTAACGGGCCAGCACAATCTTCCCTTCGACGCTGATGCCCAGTGAGTCGAGCACCCGGTAATCCTCGGGAATGCCATAGTTTACGTACACTACTTCGGCCTCGACCGTCCCATCGGCTGAATAGGCATTAAAGGGCGGCAGCACGCCGTCCTTCCGGGTATCAGGATCGGGGGCTAAGGGGGGCTCGCTCAGCCGGAGCCGATAGGACTCCGGGGCAATGAGCTCGACCGATCGTTCAACAGGTCGGGGCAAAAGCACCTCGTAGCGATAAAACGCCACGCTATCGAAGCCAAATGCACGCAGACGGGCTGCCAGGTATTCGGCTGTGCGCTCGTTGGCTTCAGTTCCGGCATGATGCGGCTCGGCTGTCAGCGCCCGGTGATAGGTGCGCATGCGTTCTGCTGAAATCAGAGCGGGAAGGCGTGCCTCGAGGGACCATTGCAGACGGGCATGCTCCCGGGTAAACCCGAGAAGCTGCGAATCGGGCGAAACCTCTTGAGCCAGCGTTATCGCCGGGGCAGGCAAAGCCAAGCCGGCCGTCCAGAGCAACCAGGAGAGCAGGAAGGTACCAACGCTTCGATACATGGCGGCAGGCTGCTATCCAGTTTTGATTCTGAGAATAATTGATTATATGGATGGAATTTTAAAAATTTCTGACATTAATCACCAGGTGTAGGATAGCGTTTGATCTGTCACCAGGGCGATGAAAGTCCAGCGGTTGGCTAACCAGACAAAGCAATCGCGCCGCACCTTTCTGCGCACAACGCTTGCGGCCACCGGGGCCCTGGGAATCTGGGGACCTGCTGCGTGGGCACGGGTAGCAGAGGACGAGGGGCAGGCTACGCTGCGCGTAAACGCCGAGCGTCTGTGGGCCCATCTGGAGCAACTGGCCATGTTTGGACGCGGACCCGGGGGAACCAGCCGGGTTGCCTACAGCGAAGCAGATCGTCAGGGGCGGGCCCAGGTGATCGCATGGATGCGCGCCGCAGGCCTGGAGGTCGAGATCGACGCGGCTGCCAACATCATAGGGCGCCGTCCGGGACGCGAGCCAGACCGACCGCCGCTGGTGATGGGGTCTCATATCGACACGGTGCCCAATGGCGGCAACTACGATGGTACAGTGGGATCGCTGAGCGCGATTGAAGTGGCCCAGACGCTGCGCGAGCAGGGCGTCACGCTCCGCCATCCCCTGGAGGTGGTCATCTTTCAGAATGAAGAAGGGGGCCTGATCGGCAGCCGTGCCTGGATCGGGGAGCTGCCGCCGGAAGAGCTGAACCACGTCAGTCACAGCGGCAAAACGATCCGCGAAGGCATTCGCTTTCTGGGCGGCGATCCGGATCGCCTGGACGAAGTGGTGCGCAGGCCGGGCGACATTGCCGCGTACCTTGAATTGCACATCGAGCAGGGGCCCGTGCTGTATGAGGAGCAGGTGGATATCGGAGTGGTCGAGGGGATCGTGGGCATTCGATGGTGGCGGGTTACGTGGGAAGGGATGGCGAACCATGCAGGGACCACGCCGATGAATCGACGCCGGGATGCGTTGCTGGCGGCTGCCCGGTTTATCCAGGCCGTCAACCGCGTGGTTACCTCGGAGCCGGGACGCCAGGTCGGCACCGTGGGTCAGATTGAAGCCCATCCCGGAGCGCCCAATGTCATTCCGGGGCGCGTGGTCTGTAGTCTGGAGTTGCGGGACCTGGATGATGCCAGAATTCAGCGGCTGTACGCGGCCATTGAAGCGGAAGCCCGAGCCATTGCCCGGGACAGCGGAGTAAGCGTCCGGTTCGAGCCGATTAACGTCAACAAACCGGCCCCTACCGACCCACGGGTGCGGGACGTCATTGAGGCGTCTGCGCGGGCGCTGGGTCTGTCGGCGAAGCGCATGCCCAGTGGAGCCGGGCACGATGCGCAGGACATGGCCCGGCTGGGACCGACCGGCATGATCTTCATTCCCAGCGTGGACGGCATCAGCCATTCCCCGAAAGAGTATTCCCGACCCGAAGACGTCGCAAACGGCGCCAACGTTCTGCTTCATGCACTGCTTCGCCTCGACGAAGCCCCATGGGTGCGCTGATTTCCTGCCGTGGCCTGTTTTTTTCAGGGGAATGCATCGGTGTATCCAGGAAATCTGGCAGTGTTCGGATCCGTCATTACATTGGACCAGACTGGGAAAGAATAGAGAGGATTCAGCTTGTCCCTTTCATTACGCATTCCGCGCGCCTATGAGAAATGGCGGAATATGACCATAAAAGCGTGCTGGATAGAAGACAATGAATGTCTGCTCAGAGATGTATCTGTGATCATTTCGCCCTGTTTTCCCTGACCCATATGGTTCATATGGAGAAAAATTTGTTACGCATAATCTATCAAAATGAAGATGATTTTTCTGATTATCCATTTGTGAGGCGAGTGTATCCTGGGTGAAGGGCGTTTTGTGGAGTTGTGGCCTCATGGGAGCGAGGAATTTGCGCCCCACCTGCTTTTCTATCGCTTGAATCCTGAGAATCGCCATCAGTGGATCAGTCCTGTAGATACGCTGAAGCGGCGTATTCTGGATTGGTTCCGGTAGCAGAGTGGGAAGCGGTTCCTGTGGACGCAGCCGGAGGAAGGGGCTGTGGTGATGGCATCGGGACGTGCGGTCGAAGAAGCGGAGGGGGATTGACCGAAACGACCAGGTGCATGTTCTGGGCGGTATGATGGAAGCCGCTGGGATGGAAAAAATCAGCGCGGACGAGGCGTGCGCTTAACGTTTGAAACAAGCGCTCCAGATCTGCTAAGTTTCAAGAACCCGTTGGCCTGGCTGTAAGGGACCCAACTCCCGGGCAGACATGCGCTGGAAAGAACTGCCGCTTGAAGTGGCCCCGCTGCTTTTCTTTGATGTGGAAACCAGTGGACTCCGGCCTGACCGTGGCGCGACCATTGTGGAACTCGCGCTGATTGATGTGCAAAAACCCCTTTTACTCTGGCAGGGCACGAGAACGCAACGTATGGCGCGTGCTCAGTTCATGGCGCTCTTTGCGCACTTTCGCAAGGGCGTGGTGGTGGGACATAATCTGCGTTTTGATTTCTGGTTCGTTACGCACGAGGCTGGAAAGCTGGGCCTTGCCATGCCGCCAGTCCGTTTTATTGATACGCTCGGGTTGGCCCGGCGACTTCTTCCTGAACAGACGGATTACCGACTGGGGGCGTTGCTTCAGATTCTTGGCGTCGAGTCAACAGAAACGTTGCATACGGCTGCGGCTGATGCTCGCGCAACCCGGGCGCTTTTCTGGAAGCTGGTAGCCAGAGGGAAACTCCGGACCTTATCCGATGCTGGCATGCAGCAATTAACCTGGACTTATCACTAACGCAATCGTTACGCCGTTTATGCAGGGAGCACCGGCCCCTTCGCAGTTCTGGGCGAAGCTTAAGTACGAACAGGGGCATATTGTGGCCTGGCATCCCCTGGTTGCTCACGCGGCCGACGTGGCCGCCGTTGTTGAGGCGTTGCTGC
The DNA here is from genome assembly GCF_900142415.1 of Rhodothermus profundi. NCBI lineage: Bacteria > Pseudomonadati > Rhodothermota > Rhodothermia > Rhodothermales > Rhodothermaceae > Rhodothermus > Rhodothermus profundi. The sequence goes on along the minus strand of NZ_FRAU01000005.1, from coordinate 47,066 downwards.
AGCAGACACTGCTCCGGCGACGGCTGGCCACATTGATTGGATGGGATGATCTGACGGAAGTGCACGTGGCACGGCTGGCCGTGTTGGCTGCATTGCACGATGCCGGCAAGGCCAATCACGGCTTTCAGGATCAGGCTTTTGTCCCGCATTCAAAGAGTCCAGGGCACGTTCGCCCGGTTGTTGAAATGCTCTGTGCTGATGAACCTATCCAGTGGCTGGAACCGCTCGGGATACGAGCAATGGCTTCCTGGTTTGCTTCGGAAGAGGTCTTCTACCATTTCTTGCTGGCAACGTGGGGACATCACGGACGGCCAGTGGTGCCGGAAGGGGATTTTCGGGCGTACCTCTGGCGGCCCAACGCGCGTCGCAATCCCCAGGAGGCCTGGCGCCGTCTGGCCGAACTTGTGCACCAGTGGTTTCCAGACGCTTTCCAATCGGAGGGCAGACCCTTTCCGGAAAATCCGCGCCTGCAACACGCATTCAACGGCCTTCTGACGCTGGCAGACTGGATCGGCTCGGATACGCGCTTTTTTCCTTATGCCGAGGAGACAGCAGATCCGATGCTTCCGATTGAGCGAGCGCGGAAGGGAGCTCGGCAGGCGGTACAGGTACTCTTTCTGGAATCCACGCTCGGACGGGAAGCGCTGGGCGCAGAGCCCGTGGGATTTCGCGGAGTGATTGAGGCGGGTACACCTTATCCTATCCAGCAGGCCTGCTATGACCTTCCGGTGTACCGCCAGGGGAGCCTGACCATTCTGGAATCGGACACGGGTTCGGGAAAGACCGAGGCAGCCGTGGCGCGTTTTCTCCGTCTGTACCAGGAAGGCCTGGTCGACGGGATGTATTTCGCCTTGCCCACCCGCAGCGCGGCTTCGCAGATCCATCGGCGCATTACCGCAATCATCCGACGCATTTTTCCAGAAGAAGGGCGGCCTCCTGTAATTTTAGCCGTGCCGGGCTATCTACGCGTTGACGATCAGGAGTCGGTGCGCCTGCCAGACTTTGGCGTGCTCTGGGACGACGAAGCGATGCATTATCGCGGATGGGCGGCCGAACACCCCAAGCGGTATCTGGCCGGTCCTGTTGTGGTAGGAACTATTGATCAGGTGCTGCTGGCTGGGCTTCAGGTCAGCCACGCGCACATGCGGGCCGCAGCGCTGCTGCGCCATTTTCTGGTAATCGACGAAGTGCATGCCTCGGACGCTTACATGACGGCGCTGCTGGAGCGGGTGCTGAGGTATCATCTGGCAGCCGGTGGGCATGCGCTGCTCATGTCGGCTACGCTGGGGGCAACGGCTCGCATGCATTACGTGACAGGAGGGCATGGGACACTGCCATCTCTTGAAGCAGCCCAAAACCTCCCCTATCCTTTGCTGACGCATGTGGATGCCACCCGCCGCCAGCCTCCTACTATGGTGTCTGCTGCATCGTCCGGACGGGAGAAGCGGGTAACGATGCGTCTGGCACCGATCGCCGATAAGCCAGAAAAAATCGCCAGACTGGCCCTGCAACACGCCCGTGCCGGGGCACGGGTACTGATCATCCGCAACCGGGTGGAAGACTGTCTGGCTGCGCAGCAGGCCCTCGAAGCAGCGGCTGGCGACGACCGTTCGTTGCTGCTGACCTGCAATGGCCAGCCTGTGCCACATCACAGCCGCTACGCCCCGGAGGATCGCCGAGCGCTGGACGCCGCGATTGAGGCAGCCTTTGGCAAAGAAAGCTCCAGGCGGGGCATCGTGGCTGTTTGCACGCAAACAGTGGAGCAGAGCCTGGACATTGATGCCGATCTGCTGATCACGGACCTGTGTCCGATCGACGTGTTGCTGCAGCGAATCGGACGGCTGCATCGACATGAGCGTTCCCGTCCTCAGGGCTACGAGGATGCGCGGTGTCTGGTGCTGACGCCAGCGCAACGCGATCTGAGCGACAGCATTTGCAATAATGGGGAAGCGTATGGTCCGCAGGGGCTGGGGACTGTCTACCCGGATCTCCGTGTAATTGAGGCAACCTGGCGCGTGCTAGAGCAGCGTCCTGTATGGCAGCTCCCCCGGGATAACCGCCGCCTGGTCGAGCAGGCAACCCATCCGGCTGTTTTGCAGCAGATCGTTCAGGAAAAAGGCGAGCGCTGGGAGGCCCATCAGCGCAAAATTCTGGGCCAGGAAGCAGCCGACCGCTATGTGCCCGAAATAACCGGGCTTCACTTTGACCGGCCCTTTGGCACGCATCCCTTCGGGCAGGATATTGCGCCGCGCACGCGTCTGGGCGATGATGATTATCGCGTCGAACTATCCAGACCTACAAAAGGACCATTTGGCCAGCCGGTCGAGGTCTTACCAGTTCCTTCCTGGATGATTGGCGGCGAGCTGCCCCCAAGTCCACAAGTCTCGAACGTGATGCCCTTCAAGGGCGGATTGCGTTTCGAGGTTGCCGGCGTCTGGTTCCGGTACGACCGGCTCGGACTTCGACGAGATGCGTAGATACTTTTTCTTGCTTCGAGTGACATACCGTTGTCACCACCCTTTTTTACCTTGAAAAAGCGCTTTTAAACCGGGCATTCATCTCTGAGCGGTAGCAATGCTGCGGCATTCACTGTTAAGCGATCCCTTAATTCACGTGCGCTTCCGCGATGAGACGGTGCGAGCCTGTACGTTGCCGGAGGTGATTGTCGCGCTGCTGGCCGATACGGTGCTTGGCTTTGAAGTGCTGCAGCCGCACCAGCAACAGGCCTGGCACAGCTTTCTGGTGCAACTTGTCGCAATGGCTGTAGCGCGCATTATGCCGGGTACCTTTCCCGAGGAGGCCAACCGTTGGCGGCGTGCGTTGCTTGAGCTGGCCGGTGGCGAAGAGGCGGCCTGGTATCTGGTGGTGTCCGATCTCCGCCGTCCAGCCTTTCTGCAACCGCCTGTTCCGGAAGGCTCCCTGGAAGCAGCCAGCTACCGGGACGACGTGCAAACGCCGGATCAACTCGATGTGCTGATCACCTCGAAAAATCACGATGTAAAGGCCCGGCGCATCGTGCACCCCCGGCCTGAGCACTGGCTGTTTGCGCTGGTGACGCTGCAGACGATGGAGGGCTATCATGGCCAGGGTAACTACGGCATCGTACGCATGAATGGAGGGTATGGGAACCGTCCTCTGGTAGGGCTCACCAGAGCGCTTACGCCTGGGGCCCATTTTCGCCGTGACGTAGAGGTGCTGCTTGAGGCGCGTCCGTCGTTTGCCGATCGCTACAACTTGGACGGTCATGCGTTGCTCTGGCTGTTGCCCTGGGATGGAAAGAAGCATAGCGGTATTCCGCTCGAAAGCTGCGATCCGTATTTCATTGAAGTGTGTCGCCGAATCCGATTTCTGGAGAAAGCTGGGCGCATCGTGTGCTGGCGTGCCAACACCAGAGGGCCACGCATTGCAGCACCGAAGGAACTGAAGGGCATCACGGGTGACCCCTGGACGCCTGTGGAAAGAAAAAAGCCCCGGGCGCTGACCGTTAGCGATAGCGGCTTCACGTACCGGCTGCTCCAACAGGTCTTTCTCTCGGGCGATTATGAGCCGCCTGTAGCGCTTTCCTTTCGAGCGGATGAAAGGGCTGGTGTATACCTGGTAGCGCGTACCCTTGTGCGCGGTGAGGGAAAAACCGGTGGCTTGCACTGCCGGATCGTTCCGGTGTCGCGGCCGGCAGCGCGATGGCTCTCCGGATCCAGGGAGCAGCGCGCGACGCTGGCCCGCCGAGCTGAACAGCGCGTTCGCCTGGCTGCTGAGGTGCAGCGCAAGGTGCTCTATCCAGCCCTTGCTGCTTTGCTGAGCGGCGGGCGAGATGCCCGGGTGGAGCAGGCGCAGGTGGCACCGTGGATCGAAGCCTTCGACCGGGCGGTGGATAGCTGTTTTTTTGACAATCTCTGGGCTTCGGTGGAGCAGGATGAGGAAACAGCTCGGCGCGATTGGGAAAACTTCCTGCTGAAAGAAGCGCAGCGGCAGTTTGCCGCGGCTGAGCGCAGCACGCCCATCGCCTCTGCGCATCGCTGGCGGGCGCGCAGCCGGGCCCATGCGATCTTCGAGGGCAACGCCCGTGAGGTGTTGCCCTACGCCTTTTCGGTCTAATACCCGAACAGGAGGGTCTGCTCATGACTACGCCGATTCGAACCGAAGCACCGTCGATTACGCGTGGCCAGGCCGTCGGCAAGGTAGCCGGATTACTGGCCTCGGAGGCGCTTTCGGCTGGAGAGCGTGCCGAACTACGACGGGCAGCTCTTGAAGCACCGTTCACGCCCGCCCTGTGGAGGGTGCTGTTCTACCTGCAGGATGAAGGGGCGCCCGTACGTATTGGTGACGAAGCAGACGAGCGCCGCTGGGCCACGCTGCTCATAAGCATGGCCCATTGCGTCGATCCACGCCGGAATCTGCACGATTATCAGGTTCCACTCGGACGCGCCCTGGCCGACGCCGGATGGTCCGAACTGCGGTTCACTCAGCTCCTCCGGGCCCGAGGGCTGCAGCTTGCCATCTTTCTCCGGAGAATGGCCCAATACCTTTCGGCCAGAGAGCAGCCAGCGAACTGGGCAGACGTAGCGGAGCTGCTCTTTGAGCAAACAGGCGAACGCGCCGATGCTGTCCGGCTGCGTATTGCTCGGGCTTACTACGCCCGGCGCTATCAGCAAGAAGGCGAGGTTCCCTGAGGCCTCGTGTCGATACAGGCTGTTTCCCTGCAACCAAGCTCGTAAAGGCCATGGTACCCGCATTCGTTCAGATCCACACCCTGACGGCGTATCCCGCCGCGCTGCTCAACCGGGACGACGCTGGATTTGCCAAGCGCCTGCCCTTCGGGGGGGTTACACGCACCCGGATTTCCTCGCAGTGTCTGAAGTACCACTGGCGCAATTTCGCCGGGGAACATGCCCTCTATGGGATCGACGTGCCTCGCTCCGTGCGATCACGCGAGACGTTTAAACGACTGATTGCCAGACCCCTTGTTGAGGAAGGATATCCGTTGCGGCTGGTCGTTGCCTTCGCATTGCATCTGCAGCAGTTGATCGTTTCAGACGAAGCGCTGAGCAGAGCCGACTTCAACAGGCTGATGCGCGACGAAGCGGACGACGAAGCGCTGCTGGACCGGCTCAAATCGAACCAGCTCATTGTCCTGGGCCGGCCGGAAGTCGATTATCTGCGCCGGATCATCCGGGAGCGGCTGGATGCCCTGCGCGAGGTGTGGGAAAACGCGTCAACGCCGCTTTCCGGGGAGCAGTTGGAGCAGGTATATCAGGAGCTGCAGGCCATCGGCAAGGGCGATCTACGGCAGAATCTCAGAGGGTTGAGGCTGGCAGCCGGACTGGATGCGGCGCTGTTCGGGCGTATGGCTACGAGCGACGTGCTGGCTCGGGGCGACGCTGCCATTCACGTAGCGCACGCGTTCACGACGCACGCGGAAGAAAGCGAAAGCGACTACTTTACGGCGGTAGATGAGCTGGTAGTCCAGGACGGTGAAGGCGAGCTAGGCAGCGGGCATCTCAACAATCAGGAGCTGACCAGTGGTCTGTTTTACAGCTACGTAGTGGTGGACGTGCCGTTGCTGGTTTCAAACCTGGAAGGAGTGCCGCGCACGGACTGGCAGCAGGCCGATCGCACGCTGGCCGCCGAAGTTGTGCAGCGGTTGCTGCATCTGATCGCTACCGTTTCGCCGGGAGCCAAGCTGGGTTCGACCGCGCCGCATGCCTACGCCCAGTTTATGCTGGTGGAATGGGGGCGGTCTCAGCCGCGCACGCTGGCCAATGCTTTCCACAGGCCCGTACCACTGAATGGCGAAGGCGTGCTGATCAACAGCTACCGCGCCCTGGGAAGATACGTCGAGCAGATGGATCGAATGTATGGTAAGCTGACGGAACGTCGCCTGGCAGCTATCGACCTACCTGAAGAGGTGCGCTGCCAGCTCCAGGTGGATGCGCTGCACTCCATACCGGAAATTGCCAACTGGGTCGCCGAAAAGATCCGGGAAGGTGCATGATGGAGGTCATTCTGTTGCGCTTTGATGCGCCGCTGATGAGTTTTGGGGCGCCCATTGTGGATCAGTATGGATTTATCCAGCCCTATCCGGCGCTTTCCATGATGGCCGGTCTGTTGGCCAATGCGCTGGGCTATGAGCATGCCGAAACGGCCCGTCTGGAGCGTCTGCAGGAGCGCCTCCGCTACGCCGTGCGCGAAGACCGGCGCGGCCAACCGTTGCGGGACTACCAGACGGTAGATCTGTCGCAGCCGTTTATGCAAGATAATCGGGCCTGGACCACGCGGGGAGTGCTGGAGAAGCGAATGGGAGGTGCTGCCCGCACGGGTACGCATATTCGCTTGCGCGATTACTGGGCCGACGCGGTGTATACCGTTGCCCTCACGCTCGAACCAGCGGATGCGTCGCCTACGCTGGTGGATCTTGAACAGGCCCTGCGCTTCCCGGCCCGGCCGCTGTTTATCGGTCGCAAGCCCTGTTTGCCGGCTGCGCCGCTTTTTCTGCAGCGTATGGAGGCCGCCAGCTTACTGGAGGCTTTGCAACGTGCCCCGCTGGATAGGCGGGCTGACTCGGGGCCAATGTACCGCGTCTGGTGGCAGGTTCACCCCGACGATCCGCCTCCAGGCGGGGATGTTCGGGAGAACCGGCGATGGCCGGTTACCGATCGACGCGACTGGGCCAACCAGATCCACGTAGGTAGCCGTTGGATTGCCATGGGAGAACTGTCCATCCATACCGCCGAAGGACGCCATGAAGGATAGCGCTTTGCCTCAGACCCGGGCCGGAACCATGCCGTTTTACATGGTGCAGCTCTGGCTCGACGTCCGGCGCCTGTATGAACTGGGCCGCATGCTCGGTCTTTTACGGATGCGCCGACCGGTAAATTTGCCCTATCTGGTACACTGTGCGCTGGGTGAACTTTTTCAGCAACAGGCTCCCCGACCATTTTCTGTGGAAAATGAAAATCAGAGCGGTCGCTGGATTCGGGTGCTCGGCTATGCGGATGTGCCGTGGGAAGTGCTCCAGGAGCTTGCTAAAGGTTTTGCCAGTCCGGCTGTTTATGCCATCTGTAGCTGGGAGCGCGGTGCTTCAAAGCCGATGCCTACCTTGTTTCCTCCAGGGACCCGGTTAGCCTTTGCAGTGCGGGTCTGTCCGGTGGTGCGAAAGGCTTCGGCCGGGCGATCATCTCGCGGACGGACCTGGAAAAAAGGCCAGGAACTGGATGTGTTTCTCGATGCCGCATGGAACCAGCCCGATGCTAGGCTGGATCGCGAGTCGGTCTATGTAGCATGGCTTCGACGTCAAATGGCCCGGTCTGAGAAAGGGGGGGCTCGGCTTGAAAGTGTCCGTATAACCCGTTTTTCCATTGAGCGGATGATCCGACGGATGCAGGGAGCGCAGCGTTCGGTAACGGTGATTCAGCGTCCGGACGTCACCTTCGAAGGAGTGCTGACCGTTACCAGCAGCGAAGCATTCTTGCGGATGCTACGTCGAGGAATTGGGCGGCACACAAGCTTTGGTTATGGCATGCTTAAGCTGCGACGAGCCTGACAGAAAAGCCAATGGTCTTCAAAGGACGTCTTGGCCTTGAGACGGCGCGAGTGCCTCAGGCCGATCGGCATGGACTCCTGTGGCTGGAACGAGGACGTCTGAGCGCTGAAGATGGGACGCTCGTGTTTACTACGGCGGGGACTGATCGGCTGGCAGCCGGTACGTACAATATACCATTACAGCAGGTCTCTAATATCTTGTTGGGGCCAGGCACAGTGGTCAGCCACGATGCACTGCGGTTGCTGGCCCGGCAGCAGACCGGATTGCTGGCTGTCGGAGCTGACGGCGTGCGTCTTTACGCTGTCAGCATGCCGTTTGGCCCAGACCGTTCAGAGCGAGCGCGTCGGCATGCACGTCTGTGGGCTGACGAAGCAGCGCGACTGGAGGTCGCGCGAGCCATGTACGCCATTCGTCTCGGTGGTCAATTGCCACCGTATATCCAGGATTTAAACACACTACGCGGAATCGAAGGGGCGCGTGTGAAGGAAAGCTACCGGCAGCTAGCCCGTCAGTTCAGGATTGACTGGCAAGGCCGTCGGTACGACCGGCAACGTCCAGAGCTAAATGACCTAATGAACAACGCGATCAATCATGCTGCGGTTGCGGTTTATGCGGCTGCCCGAATTGCTGTAGCGGTAACGGGTACGATTCCCCAGCTTGGATTTATCCATGAGGCCTCAGGGCATGCTTTTGCGCTTGATATTGCCGATCTATTTCGAACTACCATTACGATACCGGTTGCTTTTCGAGCGGTGCGACAATTCACGACAGAAGGGGGACACGATATTGAGTCGGTAACCCGCACGCTGGCGGGCCGCACGCTGCAGCAAGAAGAGGTAATTCCGCGCATGATCGATCATATTAAAGCGCTGATTGACGAACATGACAATCGCCGTGACCCGTAACACACCTGGGCGTTTCCGAGGCTTCCTGGCTTCCTGCATGCTGGAAATAGCGCCGGGCGTATATGTAGCACCTCGAATGCCCCGAGATGTGCGCGAGCGCGTCTGGCAGGTTCTGCTATCCTGGGCCGAGCTGATTCCGCCGGATGGTGGCGTAGTGCTGCTCTGGCGCAACCGAAAGGCGCCTTCTGGGCTCGACATGCGGCTGTTGGGCTGGCCGAAAAAGGAATTGGTGGAGTACGAGGGATTGTGGCTGGCGTGGCGTGGGCTGACGACTGCGCACGACGTGGAAGAACTGGCAAGGTTGGTCCAGGCTGAGGAGCCACCTCTGGAAGCAGGCGATCCGGTTCTGCGTCTGATGGAAGGACTAAACCTGGATGAAGCAGAAGGGCCCGCTTCATAAGCTTTATCTTTTGATAGTGCCATAATGGCATAGAGGTGTCCCCGCACCCGCGGGGATAGTCCCAAACATGGTGACGTGATGATTTGGGTAGACGTGGTGTCCCCGCACCCGCGGGGATAGTCCCATATACGGCTCGGCTTTCACCGTTCTGGACAAGGTGTCCCCGCACCCGCGGGGATAGTCCCCTGACGGTGCAAGGGGCTATCCACGGGCTCACGGTGTCCCCGCACCCGCGGGGATAGTCCCATCACCAGCGATCTGTACGTTGCGGGAAACGTGGTGTCCCCGCACCCGCGGGGATAGTCCCTATCTAAGCGAGGCGTGCATCGACATGTTGGAGGTGTCCCCGCACCCGCGGGGATAGTCCC
>NZ_FRAU01000005.1:0-37748 GCF_900142415.1 Rhodothermus profundi | reverse complement strand
TGCCCGGTGTCCCCGCACCCGCGGGGATAGTCCCTTCATCAGGAATGCTGACTATCTCATGGACATGGTGTCCCCGCACCCGCGGGGATAGTCCCCGCGTGCTGGAAGCCATTCGTGACCACGCAAGGGTGTCCCCGCACCCGCGGGGATAGTCCCCCCAGCCCTGACAGGAACCCCTGTACTCCGCGGGTGTCCCCGCACCCGCGGGGATAGTCCCCCGCCCCCTGCGGCTTGCTGTCGGCCGCAGGTGGTGTCCCCGCACCCGCGGGGATAGTCCCGTTCCCGTCGAAGCCAAGTGCTACCACGCGCCGGTGTCCCCGCACCCGCGGGGATAGTCCCGTTCCCGTCGAAGCCAAGTGCTACCACGCGCCGGTGTCCCCGTACCCGCGGGGATAGTCCTTGCGACGCTTCATGCGAGAGCGGACCAGCCATGGTGTCCCCGTACCCGCGGGGATAGTCCCACAACGAATGACTTCGGGACGGCGCAGGTGGTGGTGTCCCCGCACCCGCGGGGATAGTCCTCCCTACCTGCAGGCCTGCCCGCTCCAGCAAGTGGTGTCCCCGTACCCGCGGGGATAGTCCCTAGCAAGGAAAGCCCTGGTACCGATCGGGTCCGGTGTCCCCGTACCCGCGGGGATAGTCCTGATGCGGCCCGGGCGGCAATCTGTGAGATCGCGGTGTCCCCGTACCCGCGGGGATAGTCCCGTGGAGTTGGCCAACACAAGTATTGCAGCCGGGGTGTCCCCGTACTCGCGGGGATAGTCCCATCATCGGGCCACCCTCCCGTCCGCATCATCTGGTGTCCCCGTACCTGCGGGGATAGTCCCTACAGGCTCATCCGAATCCTGCTGCCACCCGGGGTGTCCCCGCACCCGCGGGGATAGTCCTCGTGCAGCTGGCCAGCATTAAGGCCAACGAGAGGTGTCCCCGCACCCGTGGGGATAGTCCTTACGTAAGAGAGCTTGAGCAGTCTGGGAAGATGGTGTCCCCATACCCATGAGGATGGTCCAAATAAGGCAGAAGAAATAAGGGACGAAGCTCCCGTACACGTGAAGATAGTCCATCTGATCAAGAAAGCAGTCTATCGTTTTAATTGCACCTTATTTTGGTATTGAAAGGTGTTGAAAGTTGTTACAACCAGAGCAATTCGGTGTCTTAAATGGATGAAAACACAAATGTAAAACTTACTTATTGTCGTTATGGAGCTGCTGATTTTCTGGATCATCATGGGTGCAGTTGTTGGCATTATTGCCAATAGTAAGGGGAAAAACTGGTTCCCTTGGTTTCTCTATGGGGCACTGATATGGCCGGTGGCTTTGACGCACATCATCGTCACCAAGAGCGAAAAACAGGAAACCGCCACGACGCCCACGGCCAAGGAGGTCCAGAGTGACCTGGTAGACAAGCTGGCCAAACTGGCTGAATTAAAGGAAAAGGGCGTAATTACCGAAGAAGAATTCCAGGAGCAGAAAAGGAAGTTGCTGGGGGAGGGTTGATGTGGGTGGATATTATGAGAGCGAGGATTTTAATTTGGGGGAAGACCTATCCAGAGTTGAGTAAACAGCACGTTGAAACTGTATGTACTGCAGGATGCCTTGACAACGGCAATCCTATAAGACTGTATCCTATTCCATATAGGTATCTGCCTTATAATAGCAGATTTAGACTCTATCAATGGATAGAAGTTGATATTAAAAGAAATGATAAAGATCCGAGACCTGAAAGTTACAAAGTAGTATCATGGGACAAGTTAGTATGTAAAGAGGTAATTTCAACAGAAAATAATTGGATGGAAAGGAAAAATATTATTTTTCGTGATACTTCATGGCATTATGATTGCTTGAGATATCTTAAGCAAGAACAGAAAAAAAGAAAAAAATCACTTGGTTTTATACCTGTACGTGAAATCTTGGACATTAGGTTAAGGACCAGGCCTGAGCAGCAAAGAAGAGAATTTGAAGAAAAGTATAATGCCTTAAAAAATCAAACTGATCTATTCAATAGATATATTAAAGATTTACAATTTATCGAGAAGCGAGTTTATGTACAATGGAAGTGCCTGGATCCTGATTGTCGTGGTCACTGGGCTGGAGTTCTGGATTGGGGTTTATGTGAACTGGGGCGGCGGAAGGGATATAATAAGGCACTTCAGAAAATGGAAGAACTTGCCAATCTTGATAAATATGAATTGGCCTTTTTTGTGGGTAATTTTGCAAGACATCCTAATAATTTTGGAATAGTAGGTCTTTGGTATCCTAGAAGATCGGCTAAAGATGAATTATCTGGAGATCATCAACTTTCTTTGTTTTGAGTAGTTCTGATAGTAAAATATCTCGGTGGCATTCTTTATGATTGGACTCATAGCACATTATACATACTATAGCATTTTTGTTTTGATGAACAATGGTTGTTATCTCATCAATAAGTTTATAAATTATGCTATAGTTATCTTTTATAAAGTCTCTGTATCTATCCAAACATTCTTTTCTGCTTGAGGCGGTTTTCCTTATGTATGAAGGATTACCGGCAAATTGAGCATGTATATAGGTAATTCCATGTGCTTTAAGTACCTCATTTAATTGATTTTTGCTAAATCCTTTTTTTCTACTCCAGGGTATTTCTCTCACATCTAATAAAACATTTATGTCTCTGCTTTTTAATATGTTGATAAACTCGTTAAGATCCTTTTTTTCGTAACCTATGGAATATATCTTTTTAGTCATTTTAAGCTTTAATTCTTGATAAGAATTGACAGTATAGCTATGTAAAGTTAAAAGGTGTAAAAAATAAAAATCGTGAAAACCTCGTGATTTGTTATCAGGAGAGTTGTCTTAGTGGTATGCGCACTTTCCGCCGCACTTTCTCCGGATCTTCGCCGCGGGCCAGCAGCTCGCGTGCCATGCGCTGACGGGCACGTCGCTCCAACCGTGAGGCGTTCTGAAGGTAAAGCCGCACGCCACCTACGGCGCTGATCAGCTTCAAAGCCGCCTCCTTGCCCAGTACATCCCACACCAGGCGGCCGTCTTCGTTCAGGTCCTCGTACTGAACGTACGCCCAGTGCTCCGGCAACTGCACGTGCTCCTTACCGGTTTTTGTCAAGATTTTTGCCACAAGTCTTGACAAAGTTCCTGGTAAAACATCCGCCTCTTCTAAGACTACCTTTCCGCAAACAGGACAAATGCAACACCTGAAGCGTGTATGTACTGTCCGCGTTGCGCTGACGATCGGCTCCTGGTAGTCCGCACAACTCGCGGCAAGAACGTCATCCTGCGCCGGCGCCGCTGCGACAACTGTGGACTCTTCCTGGAAACGGAAGAGCGCGTCGCACGCGTCGAGGTCTACCAGCCGACGCACTACAGGTCCAAATGGATCGATCTGGAGCGCTGGAAGATTATCACGTCACGTGATAGCGCAGGAGGTCGCCTTTCAGTATCTGAGGGGGAAAGGCAAAGATAACCTGAGCCGCGATGCAACGTGAATATCGAAAGCTTGCCGGCGACCTCCGCCGGCTGGTTGTCAGCCTGGTAAGGGAACGAACACCCCCAGAAATCGCCCACCGCCGCCTGGCAGAGTTCTTTCGGCGTGAGCGCATCGAACGCACGTTACAAGAAGCCTTGTGGAAAGAAGCATTCCGCATGTACGACTGGCTGCGCTTGAGGACCTGCAGACCGCTGCCGAGGTTCTGCGATGGGCCGGGGCGGACGTGGCCCGGGCCGCCTCGCGTATTCAGGAAGCACTTCTGCGGGAGCTGACGGTCCTGCTCGCTCGAGATGCTCCGCGCCGGGAGCTGGAACGCACGGCTCGCCGCCATTTGGAGCGCATCATTCGCCGCGGGGAGCGCTACATGTTCACCGTGGCCAACACGGCGCTGGCTGGCCTCGATCGCATCCAGTCCTTTTCCGATGCGAAGCAGGCCGGTATTCAGCGCTTCCGCTACGTGGGACCGCCACCCATCCGGCGGTTCTGCAAGGAACACTACGGCAAGATCTACACACTGGAAGAGATCAAAAAGCTCGACAACGGCCAGGGACTGCCGGTCTGGATCTACGGCGGCGGGTACAACTGCCGCCATCGCTGGGTCGCGGTGGTCGAGCCGCTTGCCGCAGATAAAATCGATCCGTCGCAGCTTCGCCGGATGTATCGGAGCGCAAGCGGGGCCGGCGTGTATGTGTTTCCTACCACCAAGCCGCTGGCGCACGAACTGAAACTGGCCCGGATGCTTGCCGAGCGCCTGAGAAAGGACGTGATTTTCATCCCGCCAAGCGGTGCGGAACGGACTGCCGATGCGCTGGTAGGTGACGAGTACTGGGAGTTCAAGACGATCACCACGAAGGCAAAGAACCTGTTCAACGCCGCCTATCAGCATTTAAGAGAGGCAAAGAAAAAAACCAATTTACATGTGGTCGCTTTATTTGTTGATCGAAAGGTAGATAAAAATGATATAGAAAGAATTTTCAAAGGCATCAGGTTAGCCGTTGCGCGTGATGAAAAGGAACGAATTCGGAAGATCTACATAATATTTGAGGAGGAAAGAATTATCGAACTGTTCAGGCAGATTATATTGGAAAAGAGGCTTCATGAAATCCTTGATGAAATCGGAATATGAAGAAGTCATAGACCGTGCCAGACGGAATGGTCTCCTGACAGAGGCTGCTCGGCTTATCATGTGGGGACGCATTGTAGAAGCCTTCGCTATGGGTAAGCTTACCTATAGCGAGATGAAAGAGCTGGAACAGAAGCTTGAGATCGACCGCCAGCGTTATCTGCGGGACCTGGACGTCGCCATAATCGGCGAACCGGAAGAGGATGAGGAGTACGCTTAAAGCTCGAGGCGAATGCCCCGGGCTACTACGTCGGCCACACGCGCCACTTCTTCATCGGTCAGCCCCAGAAAGTCGCGGATCGTGCGCGACCGACCTGCTCCGCTTATGACGTGATAGTAAGCTTTTTCTGCCGCGTCGGTCCGATTGAATCCGATCGTGACGCTTCCTTCGTCCACTTTGAACACGCGCAGCAGTCCCCACATACGCAGAGATAGCCTCTCATGCGTGACAGGGCACCGTACTGCCACGCACTTGATAGACGACCAGAGGTTGAGGAGGAGGATCTTGGTCTGGTTCCTGCGCTTGTAGCGGCGTCTCTGGAGAGAAGGGTCGCCATGCCCCCGGGGATCGGGCTGCGTGCGAAGCCGCTCCTTCGTAGCTCGACTATCTCCTGCAGCAGGAGATGAAGGCTGTGCACGCGTCGATGCAGTTTCTGGATGAATGCCTGAAGAGCCCTGTCGTTCAGACAGGCAATGACCCGCACTGGCATAAAACTAAATTGCTATTACAGAGTAACATTTTCTGATCCCGGGTGAGGGCCGCACCCCGGAAGCCCGGGTGCCGGACCAGCGCGGTGCGGCGCGGACTGGACCTTACACATCGGGCAGGATCTATGTGATCCTGCTTTTTATTTACCGACTCCGGATCAGCAACCCGGTTCGACGCCGATTCAGGGAGGTAATGTCTCCCTTTTGCCTCTGTTGCATAGAAATGAACGTCTTTTTGAAAAGTCCCTTCTCGCTTTCGCCGACGAGCAACAGGGCACGGTGCTTTTTTGTGCATACTGGGTGCCCTCGCACCTGCGGGGATCGTGCTCGTCCCTCTGCATAAGCTGTGACTGAAGGGAGCCAGACAGGCATAATGGCACAGGTAAAACTTTTCCCTGCCGCTGCAGGCAGGGAAAAACCTGTACCCGTGCCAAAAAAAAAATTAGCCGCAAGCCTTTTGAATTAAGGGCTTGCGGCTAACGTGTGGTGGAGACAAGGGGATTCGAACCCCTGACCTCTGCGGTGCGATCGCAGCGCTCTACCAACTGAGCTATGTCCCCACGTTGTCCGCCTAAGGCGGTTCAATCAACGAGAATGGTCGCAGGACAGTTCCTGAGCACGGCAGGAGAAGCCGAATTTTTCGCAAGGCTTCGCACGTTTACATGTTTTTCACGGGCTTACACAACGGATCCCTCCCTGGTTAGAAAACAAAAAGTCGCGCTCCACCGTAAACTTTCCTCCTTTCAAGCCGGTGTGGAGAAGGATGGGGTGCAGGCCGGTAGCAATCATAACACGTAAACGGATCAATCCGTGAGGGTCCCATGAGCCAGGCTTCTGAAAAACCCCGCGATCTACTGGGCACGCGCGACACGTTCAATACCGGACACGGCACAGCGTATCTCTATCGACTCGATCGGCTGGAAAAACTGGGCTTCTCAGGGCTAGATCGCTTGCCCTTTTCGATTAAGGTACTCCTTGAAGGACTGCTCCGCACCTGTGATGGCTATCTGGTAACGCAGGAAGATGTGGAACGGCTGGCCCGGTACAACCCGAAGGCGCCGGCTCCTGAGGAAATTCCTTTCATGCCGGCGCGGGTCCTGCTGCAGGACTTTACAGGCGTGCCAGCCGTAGTGGATCTGGCAGCAATGCGGTCTGCCATGGCTCGCCTGGGCGGCGATCCAGAAGTAATCAATCCGCGCGTGCCGGTACACCTGATTATTGACCACTCGGTGCAAGTTGATTATTTCGGCACGCCCGAAGCCCTGCGGCTCAATGCCGAGCTGGAATTCAAGCGCAACCGCGAACGATATGAGTTTCTGCGCTGGGGACAGCAAGCCTTTGAAAACTTTTCGGTAGTGCCCCCAGCCAGTGGTATCTGCCACCAGGTCAACCTGGAATATATCGCCCGGGTGGTCTGGACGCAGACCTCTGAGGAAGGGGTACCCGTAGCCTATCCGGATACGCTGGTCGGGACCGACAGCCACACGACCATGATCAATGGGCTGGGCGTATTGGGCTGGGGCGTAGGCGGCATCGAAGCCGAAGCGGTCATGCTGGGCCAGCCCATCTACATGCTCATGCCTGAAGTGATCGGCTTCCGGCTAACCGGCGAACTCCCCGAAGGAGCCACCGCCACCGACCTGGTGCTGACCGTTACTCAGATCCTGCGACAGTACGGGGTCGTAGGGCGCTTTGTGGAATTCTTTGGACCCGGCCTGAGCAAACTCTCGGTCCCCGACCGGGCCACGATCGCAAACATGGCCCCCGAGTATGGCGCCACCATGGGCTTCTTCCCGGTCGACCAGGAAACGCTCGACTACCTGCGGCGCACCGGCCGCCCCCAGGAGCTAATCGACCTGGTCGAACGCTACACGAAAGAACAGGGGCTTTTCCGAACCGACGAAACACCAGATCCTGAATTTCTGGACGTTATCGAACTGGATCTGGGCGACGTGGTGCCCAGCGTAGCCGGACCCAAACGTCCCCAGGACCGCATTGAGGTGCCGGCGCTGAAGCAGGCCTTTCAAACCGCCTTTTCCGCACCGGTCGGCCCCAAAGGGTTTGGGCGGAAGCCAGAAGAACTCACGCAAACGGCTACGTACCAGGACGAACAGGGCAACACACTGCAACTCCGGCACGGCGATGTGGTTATCGCGGCTATCACAAGCTGCACCAACACCAGCAACCCTTCGGTGATGCTGGGCGCCGGCCTGCTGGCCAAAAAAGCGGTCGAAAAAGGACTAAAGGTACCTCCCTATGTGAAGACAAGCCTGGCACCCGGATCCAAGGTGGTCACGGACTACCTGGTTGAATCGGGGCTGATGCCCTATCTCGAAAAACTCGGCTTTAGCCTGGTAGGATACGGCTGCACCACCTGCATCGGTAACTCGGGGCCACTTCCCGAGCCGGTCGCCCGCGCCATCAAGGAAGGGAACCTGGTGGTTGCTGGCGTGCTGTCGGGCAATCGAAACTTCGAGGGCCGCATCCATCCCCTGGTGCAGGCCAACTTCCTGGCTTCGCCTCCGCTGGTCATTGCCTATGCATTAGCCGGCACCGTGAATATTGATCTAATGAACGAGCCGCTGGGGAAAGATGCCGAAGGCAATGACGTGTACCTGAAAGATATCTGGCCCAGCAGCCAGGAGATCCTGAATCTGATCAACGAGGCGATTCGCCCTGAAATGTTCCGCAAGGAATACGAGGGCATTGAAACGTCAAACGAGCTGTGGAATCAAATCCAGGTTTCCGGCGGCGCGCTCTACGACTGGGATCCCAACTCGACCTACATCCAGGAGCCTCCGTTCTTTGAAGATCTGACGCCCGAAGTGCCCGAAATCCAACCCATTCAGGGAGCACGGGTACTGGTACGGGCTGGCGACTCGACAACTACCGACCACATTTCGCCAGCCGGCGCTATTCCGCCGGACAGTCCCGCCGGGCGCTACCTGATCGAACGGGGCGTCAAACCTATCGACTTCAACTCCTACGGTTCGCGGCGCGGCAACCACGAGGTGATGATGCGGGGGACGTTTGCAAACATCCGCTTTAAGAACCTGCTCGTGCCAGGTACCGAAGGAGGCGTCACCCGCTACTTCCCGACCGGCGAGATCATGCCGATCTATGAGGCCGCTATGCGCTACAAGGAGCAGGGCATCCCGCTGATCGTACTGGGCGGGAAGGATTACGGAATGGGCTCCAGCCGCGACTGGGCCGCTAAAGGAACCGCTCTGCTCGGTGTGCGGGCTGTACTGGCTGAAAGCTTTGAGCGTATTCACCGCTCAAATCTGATCGGCATGGGCGTGCTGCCGCTCCAGTTCAAAGAGGGGGAAAACGTCGAGTCGCTGGGATTGGACGGGTCGGAAGTGTACGATATCCCGGTAACTAACGAAGTCAAGCCGCGGCAGACGTTGACCGTTACGGCTACCAGAGCGGATGGTTCAAAGGTTACCTTCGAGGTGCTGGTGCGGCTCGATACCCCTGTCGAAGTCGAATACTACCGAAACGGAGGCATCCTGCACTACGTGCTGCGCGATTTCCTGCGCAGCCAGCCCGAACGCGTTGAGGCGTAGGCCGGAAGCCTGAACAGGACCGTTAACGGCCGCCTTCTCGTGAGGGAAGGCGGCCTTTTACATTCAAAGGCAGCCGTATGGGATGGCGGTCCGTCCGCTGCAGCAAGGCTGCCGGCTCGGCCAGATACTCTCGAAAGATGTCCAGCAGCCGGTCAGCTTCGGCGGGCGTATAGGCGGGAGAACGGGCAATGTAGAGCAGGTCGAAGGGGCCTTCCGTGTTCCGGTACGCAGGACCGGGTACTTCCCGATAGGGAACTGGCGGCTCCCAGGCTATCGGCCTTGCCGGCCAGCGGTGCTGCAACAGCTCAGGCGGACGGGGCCCGTAGAAGGGCAGTTGGATGAACCCCTCGCCGCGAGTGGTTAGCTGCACAATGTGGGAGGGCAGGTCCGCATAGCGTCCCGGATGATAGACATACGTCAGGCGGCAAATCCATCGACAGGCAATGGCAAAAAGTAAATAATTGCCCGGGCCCAGACCTTCGCGACCACCCACGCGCGGAAAGGCGCGTTCGTCTGGCGAACGGCTGAGTAATTCGGTCACGACATAAGGGACGCTTGCATCGCCAAACCCCAGGTCTGCATGCGCATCAATGTGCACGACTTCAAAGGGCGGGCGAAGTAGCCCTTCCTGAATACGGCGACGCCAGTCCAGAAAAATCTCGTGGTGCTCGTCCACAATGAGGCCCGGAAGCGGACGGTCTCGCCGCAATCCACAACGGGTTTCCAGAAAATCCCGCACCGCATCAGGCGACCACGGACGCAGCTCAGGATCTACAGGACGCCCAAATCCAGGCCAGAATTGCACTTTGTTAAGAAAAAAATCCAGGTCGATATCTAATATCCGTACTCCCATTATGCCACCTCCAGATGCGTTCGACCTGAATCTCTTTAATTCTACAAAGGATGACTAAAGATTGCTACAGGCGCGCGTGGCGTCTGGAACCTTCCGTAGTAAATCAAGCGTTTCGTTATTTCAGCGTTGAAAAATGATGCTGAGCGGAGAGCCATGCGTTACGATCTGATCGGCAAACGTGTGCGAGTTCATCTGTACACGCGCGAAGGATGGCTGCTGGGCAGCATCGAAGGCCGCGTGGCCGACGTAGCAGCCGATGTACCGGTCGGGAAAGACGCCAATGGTAACGAAATCCGAAAGGATCTGGCGTATGTGGTAGATATTACCACAGGCGATCCAAACGTTCCCTATCGAAACAGCGCTGGCGAAGAAAATGAAGGCTGGTTTGCCATTCAGGATCTGGAAGTGATTGAGGAAGATCAACCCAAGCTGTTTGTGAACTGAAAAGCCAGCTTTTCATGCAGGAAGGGCGGACGTTTGGCAACGTCCGCTTTTTGATTTCAAGCGGGCGCTGCGATCAAAAATCCGCTCTGCTGAAGACCTGCCCATACTTCGTCCCGCGAAGCGGGAATCTTGTGGCAGGCGTTCAGTACATCTTCTGCCCGAGCAGGGTAGAATCCGTTTCGGTCCATGCAGAGGCCCGCCACGTCGAAGGGATCCAGGGCAGCATGCACCTCGTGGGGCGCGGGCAGCGAGCCTTGGGCAACAGCCGCCAGGAGCCAGTCTTGGACTCGGGTGAAGCCGGGATGGTCGGTGAGCAGAAAGCCCGGGGGAGCAGTTTCTCGGCCGAGTCGGATGCGTGTTTCGCGAAAGCTGGCAGCTGCGAAGTACAGCTTGGAGAGCAGGGTGAAGGAAGCAGGATGGTTGAGCACGCGCCAGAGACCACCCAGCAGACGGGCTGTTTGCTCAAGTTCGTGGAGCGTCTGTTGTTGATAGGTCTGGAGGGCTTCTGCCGGGGGGGTAGCCCGGTATTGGAGTAGCATCCGGGCCAGTCGCCACACGCCCAGCAGCGTTAGCGGATTGCCTGTAGAAAGCAGGGGATCAAGAATGCCTGCCCCACTGGGAAGCAGGGCCCACCCGGGGCCTGCGAGGGTCCGAAAAAGCGAAGGCGTTTCGCGTAGCAGGCGCAGCGGATAAAGAGGGGTTGCGCGAGCAAACAGCGCTTTCAACGAAGGATAGCGGTCCAGCACCTGCTGCCAGCAGGCGGCAGGATCACGGGCCGGTGCGCAAGAGGCATGCAGCGAAAGACCGGCGCTGGTAATGCCGTGATCAAAGTGCAGGATCCAGGCCCATCCTTCATCAAGCAGGTGGTGGACAGCCGCGTCGTCAGGTCGGTACGGCCAGTGCGCTTGCCAGGAAGTGAGCCAGCTATCGGCGCGGGCAACGTTGCGAAAGTGGGCGAACACGGCAATGCGTTCAGGAAGATAGGTATGGGGCACTGGACGATGGCCTAGATGCCGCGCCAGCCACGCCGCAGGGCCGGTGGCATCCACAATAAAGCGGCCCGTTAGCAAACGCCGACCGGTAGGGGTTGTGAGGTAAAGCTGAACGCCAGACGCATCGACGTCGGCTGTCACCGGAGCAGCAGGCTCCAGGTAGCAAACGCCAGCCTGGAGGGCCAGCGCGGTCAGATACGTATCAAAAGCGGGCCGATACCAGTGGGTGTCGGCAATGCCATCGTGGGGAGAGGCTGCTACCAGCAGATAGGCCGGATGTCCGTCAAGATGGGACGACCAGGAGCGGCCTGGTTGGTGCCAGAAAAACGTAAAGCCGCGTTTTTTGCCCACCGGAAGTGCAGGGTGCGCAGCTTTCCAGCGGCCGTACTTGGTGAGCGGGAGCAGTTCGGGCAGGCCGAATTTTTGGGCGATCTGCTCCAGATACAGGTTGGCCAGGGGCGTTGAGGATTCGCCGATCGCAAAACGCGGACGGCCTTTTTCGATCAGCGTGACCGTCAGGCCGCAACGCTGCAGGATCAGGGCCAGAAGAGCGCCGCCAAATCCGGCGCCTAAGATGATAACGTCGCAACGGTCATGCATGGGGAGTGCATTGAGGGCAGACTGCAGGGGATTCCCAGATCTGCGTGGTATTCATGCGGACGTACCGTTCCTGCTGCAGCCGGGCGCATTCCGGGCAGGCATAAAACCGCATGAGGTCCCAGGTGTCCAGCAGGCGCACGGGAGCCGGTTGCGCAAACAGAAAAGCGACAGCCGCTTCGATTTCGGCAGGGGTTGGGGGCGCAAACCGTCCGACCTGCTCAAGACGCTCCATGATACCGTTACCAGATCGGGTGGGAATAAGCACCAGGGTTTGTATGCCCCGCGCCGCCGCCCATTGCACCGTGCGATTCGTCCAGGCAAGCGCTTCGCGGGCCGGCAGAAACGGAGGCTTGAGCAGAATGAACGCCCGCATGAGCAGGTTCTGGGCATGCAGCCAGGTTACAGCCTGTTCCAGCGCTGCCACCGTCAGACGTTTGTTGAGTGCCTCGAGCACGCCCGGGTGGATGCATTCCACCCCTACAGCCACCTCGAGTTGTCCGTCGAGCAATTCCTGAAACCACAGCGTGCGCGAACCCAGCAGGGTGGGATGCGACTCGACAATCACCCGGCGGTAGCCGCGCAGGCGCTCGGCAATGCCCGGGTAGGCAGCTGGAGGGATAGCCAGCCGATCGAAGAAGCTGCCGCTGTTATACAGCTTAATGGCATCGGCTTTGGGCAGGCGCTCCAGGGCGTGGTCGAGCTGGCGCAGGATCTGGTCAGGCGTAACCGGATGGTTGGTCGTGTAGCGCCACAGGTCGCACATGGTGCACGTCCACGGGCATTCCCGATTGGTAAGAAAAACCACGTTGACCCGCTCCAGGCGGCCGTCGGGGGCCCGTTCCCATTCCTGATGAAAGGCGTAGGGGCGCTCTGGATCGACCGCTGCTCGGGGCGGTCGCACCTGTCGGATCAGCCGCGTGCGGACCAGCGGCGTAAGCGTTTCCCAGCGCGTCAGCTCAATCATGCTGCAAACAGATCCTCGACCATGCGTCGGAGCTGGCGCTCAGGTGGTATCAACGCGCGCAACCGTGCTTCGGGCAGGGCACCATGCTGAAACCGGCGCTTTTCATATACAGGCATCTCAAAGCCGGTAATGGCTTTAACTCCGTGATAGACAACCTCGCCTTTCAGCCGGTATAGTTTTTCTTTGTCATAGCCGGTCAGCTCAGCAAACGGAATCTTTTCCGCCACTTCAATCACGTTCGGGCGCGTGTAGGGGCTAAAACCTTCAAAACCGAAATGCCGGTTGATGGCGAAGGTGCGCGTGTAGGAGCGGCTGAGACCGCCGGTATAGGTGAGCGAGTGCTTGAACTTGTCCACGCCCCAGCCTTCGTGGTACAGCAACGGGTTGTTGATGATGCTGTAGACGGTCAGCTCAGGATTGTGCTCAATGGGATAGTCGCGCAGGTTTTCGTCGCCGCCTTCGCCGTCAAGCAGGTACTTCCAGTTCGGGTAGCGCTGGCGCAGGGTGCGGGCCAGCGCATAATGCATGGCGGCCGATTCGATGTCGAGCGGCTTGTAGTCTTCGACGAGGCGCACCACTTCCCGGATGTCGATTAGCTCCGACCCGGCCTCCACCGGCTCCCAGAATAATTCCAGTCCGAGCTTTTTCAGAAATGCGAAAGCCTGGTTGCGATCCGGACCTTCGCCCAGGTCCAGGGTAAACGCTTTGAGTCGGGCAGGATTCATGCCCAGTTCCAGGAGCGTGTGGTAGGTAACCAGGAAGACGGAGCCGCTGTCGATGCCTCCGGAAAAGGTTACGCCAATGGGCTCGTTCTCAGGGATACTCAGCAGCCAGCGCCGAATTTCTTCTTTGAGCGCCCCGATGTAGTAGCGACCAATGGTGGGAATATCGGGCGGCAGGGTTTCTGCAGGGAGTTCAAAAAAGCGGGTATAGGCCGGCGATGGATCCGGGCAGCCGATCAATTCCAGTGTGACGATGTAGTGCGCAGGCACCATGCGTGTATAGCTTGGATGGAACTGATCGGCCAGGCCGGTTGCCTGCAACCAGCGGTGGATTTCTTCGATGCGGTGGGCCACGACCAACGCGGGTCCGTCATCGCGTTTGGCCAGGAAATAGCGCATGGGTCGGTCCATAGAGCGGGCCAGGCGCACCGTCTTGCCGTCGCGCGCTACCAGTGCAAACGATCCCTCGATGGCTCGCACAGCGGCTGGATTGCCTGAGCGCACGCGCGCGCGGGCTTCTTCGAGGCTCATGTTCAGAATATGGTTCAGGGCTGGATCGGTCAGGTCGATCAGGTCTTCAAGGTACTGGGGGCGCATCATGGTCAGGCAGGGTGGTTGGCGGTGGAAAGCGGAGGGAGGTCGCCGAAATGGTACAACCTCTCCTCCCAAAACGCAAGAGCTGAGGATAAGATGTGATTTTTATTTGAAGTGGAAAGCTATTTGTAGAGTATATCTTAATGAATATTAGACGCCAAGATTGTAGTTATTGATTATGATTTTTGAGGTATTTATGTCTTAACTCTTTTAGGCTTATATAAAAGGAAAGGATTATGAGAAAGCATAGATAGATAAAAATTACAAATGCAGAAATAGTTAATGGTAAATTCCATTTATTCAGAGAAGATATCCAAAAAATATAAATGATAAATGCTCCGAGAATAAGCGTTAATGAGATAATCAAGATAATCAAATTTGCCGCGATAGATTTTGTTAATAAATTTTTGCCCTTTAATCCTAATTTTTGGCGAAAATAATAAGCTAAAAAAAACGTTAGACTCCACGTAAGTGATCCAATAAAAAGTTGGATAATGCCAAGAGTCAGGCTGATTTTATCAGCAACAATTAGAGTGAGTTGAAGCAGGGCATATGCTGCTATCATACCTATTGCAGCAGCTATAAAGAATGTTTTTTCATTCATTTCTCTATGAGCCTGCTGGTTAAACCATACTGCACACCAGAGCTCCTGCCAACATGGTGGTCAGGCCGGTTGCCTGCAACCAGCGGTGGATTTCTTCGATGCGGTGGGCCATGACCAACGCGGGTCCGTCATCGCGTTTGGCCAGGAAATAGCGCATGGGTCGGTCCATGGAGCGGGCCAGGCGCACCGTCTTGCCGTCGCGCGCTACCAGTGCAAACGATCCCTCGATGGCTCGCACAGCGACTGGATTGCCTGAGCGCACGCACTTCTTCAAGGTACTGGGGACGCATCATGGTCAGGCAGGGTGGTTGGCGGTGGAAAGCGGAGGGAGGTCGCCGAAATGGTACAACCTCTCCTCCCAAAACGCAAGCCATGACCGGACTGCATGGGAACGGTTAACGGATCATTTCGGTGGGATATAGGCCATTCCTTACACATATTTCCGGTAATTGCTACCTAAAGACGTATCTTCTCTGCGCTGAAGTATGCGGGGCTGGCATCGCGATCGAAGTACCATGGATAAGGATGGGCCGGAGGTCGTGGTGGTCGCATGCTCCAATGCATCGGGCTGAGGCTGGTCGTTACGGGCGTTCCCGGGTACTGTTGTCCGGCGTTTTCCGATCGCGCAGTTGGCTGGCATGTCACGGATTCGGGCTGTTGTCGATCTGACCGCAAACACCGGTCTGGGGTACGGTAGCGCAGGCACGCAGGCGTGGAGATAGACTAACCAAACGGATGGAGGGATTATGAACGAAGAACAGGAGGTAGGACAGGGACTGAGGCAACTCCGGGTAACGGGAGAGGTGTGCCGACCGGGCACGTCTTCGTATGAGGCAGCACGTGCTATCTGGAACGCGATGATCGATCGGCATCCAGCGCTTATCGTGCGTTGCCAGACGACCGAGGATGTGGTGCAGTGTGTGCGTTTTGCCCGCGAGCACGACCAGTTGTTGGCTATTCGAGGAGGCGGCCATAACATTGCTGGCAATGCGCTGTGCGAGGGTGGGATTGTGATTGATCTTTCCCGCATGCGTACGGTGCAGGTCGATCCACAACAACGACGGGCTACCGTGGCGGGAGGAGCTACGCTGGGCGATCTGGATGCGGCCACGCAGACCTACGGACTGGCCGTGCCGGTCGGCATTAACTCGACCACGGGCGTGGCCGGACTCACGCTGGGGGGCGGCTTTGGATGGCTCAGTCGCAAGTATGGTATGACGGTGGACAGCCTGGAGGCGGCTGAAGTGGTGACGGCTTCCGGTGAAGTTCTTCAGGTCGATGCCAACCATCATCCTGATCTGTTCTGGGCGCTGCGTGGGGGTGGAGGTAACTTCGGGGTGGTGACTCATTTCACGTTTCGGCTCTATCCGCTAGGGCCCGAGGTGTTATGTGGACTGATGGTATTTCCCGGCGAGGAGGCACTGTCTGTACTGCAGCGTTACCGGGCGTTTGCAGCCCGGGCTCCAGAGGAACTGGCCGTCTGGATCGTGATGCGACAGGCGCCCCCGTTGCCATTTCTTCCGGAGTCGGTGCATGGCCGACCGGTGATCGTTCTGGCCCTCTGTTATGCGGGCAATCCGGACGAAGGAGAACGGCTGATCGAGCCGCTGCGTGCTTTTGGCACGTTGCTGGGAGAGCATGTCGGAGTACAGCCCTATGTCAACTGGCAACAGGCCTTCGATCCACTGTTGACGCCAGGCGCGCGCAACTACTGGAAATCGCACAATCTTGAGGTACTGGAGGATTCGTTCTTCGAGGAGCTGGTGGACGCGCTGGCGCAGCTTCCTTCTGCAGAGTGTGAGCTATTTGTTGGCGCGCTCGGGGGCGCAACCGGTCGGCCCGATCCGGCAGCCACGGCCTATCCCCACCGGAAAGCCCGCTTCGTGATGAATGTCCACAGTCGCTGGCGGGAAGCTGCTGATGATGCCCGGTGCATTCGGTGGGCCCGTCGGGTTTTTCACCGAACGGCACCTTTTGCCAGCGGAGGGGCTTATGTCAATTTTATTCCGGCGGACGAGTCCGATGCCCTGCAACGGGCCTACGGGGACAACTATGCCCGTCTGGCGCAGATAAAACGCCAGTACGACCCGCACAACCTCTTCCGGGTGAACCAGAATATCCACCCGGCTTCCGCCTGAAGTCATTCCCTGAAATAAAATCGGGTGGTGCGTGGACCAGCACGCTACCAGGAGGGCTCTTGTCGGGCCGTATCCGGAGCAATAGATGGACACAAAAAAACCCGCTCAAGCCGGCTTGAGCGGGTTTTTGGTGCTGCCCGGGGAGGACTCGAACCTCCAACCCCCTGATCCAGAGTCAGGTGCTCTGCCAGTTAAGCTACCGGGCAGTGAGAAAGCGTGCCATAAAATGCCCTGAACCCTGCAGGAGTTCCCCGAAAAACAAACGCGTTCACATGCTTTTGATCGATCGAATGCCGCCAAAGTAAAGCTGGCTGTTCTGCGGGATAGCGAGCAGGCTCAGGCGTCTCAGCTCTGCCTGACCGGGCTGTGAGGCAAGGAACCTCCTACCCGCGGTGCCCGTGAGCAGGCCCCGGGAACAACGCGCCGGCCGCTATGGACCATCCGCGTCGCTGAAACGGACTGCAGGAACCGAAGTATGCAGCGCAGACAAGGCGGTCGCGCTGCGGTTGTTCGTGTGCCAATGGCCCAGAGCGCTAGCGGATATCTTCTTGCATGAATCGTGCGTCAGATTCTCAAAGTTTTCTATGAAGAGCCGGCAGCGCTGGAGCCGGAGACCTTTGTCTGGCCAGCAGGACCCGAAACGCCACGCTACTTTCGCCTCTACCTGGCCGGGACGGATCTGGACGGCCCGCGTATCGGTCTGACGGCCCTGCGCTCTGACGCTTTTGTTCCGCCGTTGCATCAGGTGCTGCGTGACTGGTCACACTGGTGGCGCGTCGAGGAAACAGGAACAGTGTATCGGCTGCAGCCCGACGCCCTGGCTGCCGTGCTTGCGGATCCAGACCAGACGGTTGTGCTGGTAGGACGACGCGCGGCCGCTCTTCCGGTAGATCCAGCTCCGCTGGCCACTCTGGATCCCCAGGCACGTCTTCCATTGCTGCGTCGATTGCTGGATAGCGGAGCTCTGGTCGCGTTTCGAGAGCCAGCGCACCACGGCTGCGACTGGCACCTGTTCGCTGCCGAACCGCTTCGGGAACGGCTGACTGCTGCTTTGCAGATGCATCCTGGGGCAGGGGTCCGGCGTTTTCTGGTGCCTTACCAGAAGGCCCGTACGGAAGAACGGTTTTACTTTGAGCAATGGATGCTGGATGGGCCCTCGCGGCCGGACTACATCCAGGAGATCTGACGGCTCGCACCGAAGCAGAACGCTTCATGGTGCGCTGCCTGGCCCTGGCGTTTCGCGGGGCCGGTCGCGTCAGTCCGAATCCCATGGTAGGGGCCGTGCTGGTAGGGGCCGACGGAAGGGTGCTGGCAGAGGGGTGGCACGACCAGTACGGCGGGCCTCATGCCGAGCGAGTGGCCATTGAGACCGCTCTGCATCAGCATGGTCCTGAGGCGCTCCGTCAGGCAACGCTCTACGTCAATCTGGAACCATGCGCCCACTATGGCAAGACGCCGCCCTGCGCCGATTTTATCCTGGCACACCGAATTCCGCGGGTCGTAGTGGGCATGGTCGATCCTTTTCCCAAAGTAGCCGGACAGGGCATTGCCCGGCTGCGCGCGCATGGGGTGCAGGTAGAAGTAGGAGTGCTGGAGGCTGCCTGCCGTCGGTTCAACGAAGCATTCGTGCACCACGTGCAGACCGGACGCCCGCTTGTTACGCTCAAAATAGCTCAGACGCTGGATGGGTTTGTGGCCACCCGGACCGGACATTCGCGCTGGATTTCAGGAGAGGCAGCGCGGCGCCTGGTGCATCAATGGCGGGCTGTGCTGGATGGGGTGCTGGTCGGAAGCGGCACGGCGGCTGCCGACGATCCGGCGCTGACCGTGCGGCATGTCGAAGGGCGCCAGCCGATCCGAATTGTGCTGGACCGGACCGGAACCCTTGCTCCCACCCTCCGTCTGTTTACCGATGCCTATGCAGCCAGTACAATTGCTGTGGTAGGCCCTGGCGTGCGACCGCCCTACGCGGCCTCGCTGGAGCAAGCTGGCGGACGACTCTGGGAAGTACCCCTGCACCAGGGCCACCTGGACCTGCAGGCACTGCTCGAGCGGTTGGGGCGTGAGGGAGGACGGGAGGGACGTCCGTTGCAGTCGCTGCTGGTAGAAGCGGGCCCGCGGCTGGCAACGGCGCTGCTGCAGCAGCATCTGGTGGATCGGTTCTTTGTGTTTATAAGTCCCCGGCTCTTTGGATCTGGCGTGCCCGTGCTGTGCGATCTGAACGTGCGCGCCGTGCCTGAAGGGCGGCGCTTTGACACATATCGCTGGACAGCAGTCGGCCCCGACTTATTGTTTATGGGCTATAACTGGACTCTGTGAAGCGTCGACCGCAGCCGGATGGTTAAGCGCCTGGATCAGCCGCCGCCGCAGGGCTGAAAGATCGACGTGGACCGTGTGAGGCGGGATAAGATCGGTTATGACCGGAATGCCCCGCTGTTCATAGGCAAAGCGTCGGGTTGCCGGGACGGATTCATCGGCAATCAGCCCTAACAGGCGAGGGGCCGAAACAGACACCGATTCGGTATCGCCCACCACGAGGGCGTCATAGCCCATGGCCCAGAGCACAATGCGCAGCAAATCGACAAGCTGAGGATCTCGCAGGTGCAGGTGGACCAGTCCGCGTGAACGGCTGGGAAGCGTGGGCAATGCTTCACGATGTGAAGGGCCCTCCAGGATGGCTTCCGTATGCTCTAGCTCTTTAACAAGCTGTTTAATCAGCTCACGCAGCCGATCAAACGTAAGCCGACGGTGGGGAGGCAGCGGACCAGTTTGAAGCGTGGTGAACGCGTTGCCACTGTCGCCCAATCCCAACCGTTTAATTAGCTCATTCGCATCATAGACCAGTTCGGCAATGGTGCCGCTGGCTGGGGGTTCTTCTGCGTGATGTTCGGCGACAGCCTGCGCCAGGGCTTCGGGCAGATTCCAGTGCTGGCACAGCGCATAGCCGGCTGCGGCATGGTCAACGTCAAATAGTTCGCGTTCTAACAGAAAAAGCGGATCCGGACTCTGGCGAGCAGCCAGCAACGCCTGGGCATAGACGACCCCGTGATGGGAGAGCAACACCAGCTTACCAATGTCGTGCAGCAGACCGGCTACAAAGGCGCCTTCGCTATCGGCCAGCTTGAGCTGGCGCGCAAGCTCACGCGCCAGCAGGGCTACACTCAGACTGTGCCGCCAGAAGGCTGCCGGATCGCCGGGCCACTGTTTCAGCAGATTGCGTTTGAGATTCAGCACCGAAACGCCCAGCGCCAGGTTAATAATCACCTCATGTCCCAGCAGTACGATAGCCTGCCGCACCGTCTGAACGCGCCGCGAGACCCCATAAAACGCTGAGTTGGCAGCCCGCAGGATGCGGGCAGTCAGGGCCGGATCGGATTCGATAACTTGCGAAACCTTCCGGAAATCCACCTCCGGTTCGCGGGACATGGCCAGCAGACGTTCCACCGCGGCGGGCAGGGGCGGAAGCGAACGAACGCTTTCGTAGATGTATTCCGGGATTGAAGCCGACATGGCAAACACAACTGACTAAACTACATGGCAGGTATGCACAACGCGAAACTTCCCCCGCGGCGTGCGGTACCCCTTCCGCTACTGGCGAAAATGGCTAACAATAAACATGCCTGCTCCGTGTTTACCGGAATCATCGAAGAAGTCGGGCATATCGCTCGGATAGAGCCCCTGAAGGGGGGGCGGCGTTTGATCGTTCGGGCAAAATTTGCCCGGGCGTTACGTCCTGACCAGAGCGTAGCAGTCAATGGGGTCTGTCTGACGGTAGTGGCAGCCGATGCGCAGACGTTTACGGTGGAAGTAGTAGAAGAGACGCTGCGTAAAACAACGCTAGGGCACTTAACCGAAGGCCAGCCGGTCAATCTAGAACGAGCCCTGCTGGCCAATGGGCGGCTTGATGGCCATTTGGTGCAGGGACACGTCGATACAACCGGAGAAATCATCGGGGTGGAAGCAGAGGCTACGGGCCGACTCTACCATATCCGCTTTCCTCGTTCATTTCGGCCTTACCTGATTCCCACCGGATCCATTGCCATTGACGGCATTAGCCTCACGGTTGCTCGGCTTGCGGAAGAAACGCTTACCGTTGCCATTATTCCGCATACGTTTCAGAAAACCAATGTGTCTACCTGGCAGCCGGGCACCCCGGTCAATCTCGAATTCGATATGATTGGCAAGTATGTGATTGGCTGGCTAACGCATGGCCGGGACCCGAAAGCGGTTGGCCTGCGTTCATCTTCTCCGCTGGAAAGCGCTTAAGACGCGTGGGTTATGGACCTGATTCAGGATCTGGAAATTCTGGATGACCTGGACGCGCCCAAGCTGACGGCTGAAGAGACGGAGGGAGCGCGGAAGGTGTACATCGAGACCTATGGCTGCCAGATGAACGTCTCCGACTCAGAGATTGTGGCAGCCATCCTGCGGGCGCATGGCTATGGGCTGACGCGCGATCCGGAGCAGGCCGATGTGGTGCTGCTCAACACGTGCGCCATTCGGGAGCATGCCGAACAGAAGGTGCGGCATCGGCTCGACGTTTTTCGGGCGCACAAGCGAAAGCGGCGGCCTGGCCTGCGCATTGGGGTGCTGGGCTGCATGGCTGAGCGGCTGCGGCACAAGCTGCTCGAAGAAGAGCAGCTTGTAGACCTGGTCGTGGGCCCTGATGCGTACCGCGACCTGCCGCGCCTGCTGGAAGAGGCTGAGACAACCGGGCAGGCCGCTGTAAACGTCCAGCTCTCCCGCGAGGAAACCTACGCTGACATCGCCCCGGTACGCTACGATTCCAACGGGGTAACCGCCTACGTGTCGATCATGCGCGGCTGCGACAACATGTGCGCCTTCTGCGTGGTGCCCTTTACACGCGGGCGCGAGCGCAGCCGGCCGGTGCAGAGCATCCTGGACGAATGTGCCCGCCTGGTAGAGGAAGGCTACCGGGAAGTAACGGTACTGGGGCAAAACGTAAACTCATACCGCTACACCGAAAACGGTACGGTCATTACCTTCCCGGAGCTGCTCTATCGCATCAGTCTCATCTCGCCGGAGCTGCGCGTGCGCTATTCGACCAGTCATCCCAAGGATTGCTCCGATGAACTATTGCATGTGCACCGCGAACGGCACAACGTGTGCAACTATATCCACCTGCCTGTGCAGCACGGAAACACCAACGTGCTCCGGCGCATGCGCCGCACCTATACGCGCGAGCAATACCTGGCACTGGTAGCGCGAGCGCGCCGCATCGTACCCGGCATTTCGCTCTCGACCGACATTATTGCGGGCTTCTGCGGCGAGACCGAAGCAGAGCATCAGGACACGCTCTCGTTGCTGGAAGAGGTGCGATTCGATCATGCCTATATGTTTCTCTACTCGGAGCGACCGGGCACCTATGCAGCGCGTAAGTACAAGGACGATGTCCCGCTGGCAGTGAAAAAACGGCGCCTTCAGGAGATTATCGCGCTGCAGACGCGCATTTCGCTGGAAAACAATCAGAAAGAAATCGGTCGCGTGCATACCGTACTGGTAGAGGGCCCCAGCAAGCGGAGTCCGGAGCAACTCTGCGGACGCACCGACACCAACAAAATGGTGGTCTTTGACCGCCAGGATTTCCGCCCGGGCGAGTACGTGCGCGTGCGCATTACCGACTGCACATCGGCTACGCTGCTGGGTGAGCCGCTGGGCCGCACCACGTTGAGCGAGTCGGCGCAGGCAGCACCAACCCTGGTATAAAGGTGAGCGCTGTCCGCCTTTTACGGGCCTGTAACTATTCCCATCGACACGGTTTTGTATTATCTCAAACGTATGGGAACGGTTTGTCTGGATTTCTGGTCTGGAGCCAGAAGACAGCGTTTCCTGTCGAAGTCCAAAACAAACTGACCGGTGCGGTTTCGTTGTAGACCATGGATCGAGAGGCGATTCAACAGCGCTTTGGCATCATCGGGCAATCGGCGGCCATCCGGCATGTGATTGACCGGGCTCGCATGGTAGCCCGCACGGACATTACGGTCCTGTTGCAGGGCGAAAGTGGGGTAGGGAAAGAACTGATTGCGCATGCCATCCATGGGATGAGCCCGCGTCGCCATGGGCCTTTCGTGATTGTTAACTGCGGAGCCATCCCAGAAGGATTAATCGAATCAGAGCTGTTTGGAGCGGAAAAAGGCGCCTACACGGGAGCGGTCGAGCGCCGCAAGGGATACTTCGAAGAAGCAGACGGCGGCACTATTTTCTTGGACGAAATTGGAGAAATGCCGCTGGCCGCCCAGGTCCGGCTGCTGCGCGTGCTGGAAACCGGCGAGTTTACGCGCGTAGGCTCCAGCCGTCCTATCAAAACCGACGTGCGGATCATTGCGGCCACAAACAAAGATCTAGCCCGGGCTGTCCGCACCGGCCACTTTCGGGAAGATCTGTACTACCGAATCAGCACGGTTATTATTGAAATTCCGCCCCTCCGGGAACGGCGCGAGGACATCATTCCCCTGTTTGAATATTTCCTGCATCGCGCCGCGCAGCGCTATAGCACCCCGCTACGCCGGCTGGATGAGGGCGCCCGCCAGTTGCTGCTGCGCTATCACTGGCCGGGGAATGTGCGTGAGCTGCGCAACGTGGCCGAACAGGTGGCCGTACTGCTGCCCAAAACAACCATCACGGCCGAAGACCTGCGACCTCTGCTGCGTGGCGTGAGCGCCGGACGTAGCCTGATGCCGGTCAGCCGTCCGTCAGAGCAATCGGGCGATCCTCGCGAGCGGGAACTGATTTACCGCCTGCTGCTGGAACTCCGGTTCGACATGCACGAAGTCAAGGCGTTGCTGCATCGGCTGGTTGCTGGCCAGATGCGGCGCCCCGAGCAACTTCCAGCACCTTCCGAAGAGCCCGCCTTCCGGTCGCCCTCCTCCTGGACAGAGGCAGAGGATGTGGATTTTGTCGAAGAAGTGCCTTTCGAAGAGGAACTCGACTATGAGTCGGTAGACACAGCCTCCTCCTGGGAGCCCGAAGCTGGCCGCCTCCCCGACACGGCTTCAGAAAAGAGCAAAATGGAAAATGTCGAGCAGTCTCCAGCTTCTGGATTACTGAACGGCGAGCGGCTGCCGACATTGGCTGAGGCTGAGCGAATGCTGATTGTGGAAGCGCTCAAGCGCTACGGTGGCAATCGGCGGCAGGCTGCCCGGGCCCTGGGCATCAGCGAGCGTACGCTCTATCGCAAGCTGAAGGAGATCGATGAGGCGCTGTAAACGGTGGCTCTGGAGCTGGTGGATCGGCTGCCTGGCGCTTGGCGGATGCGCCTACTATAGCTTCA
Source organism: Rhodothermus profundi (assembly GCF_900142415.1). Classification (NCBI taxonomy): domain Bacteria; kingdom Pseudomonadati; phylum Rhodothermota; class Rhodothermia; order Rhodothermales; family Rhodothermaceae; genus Rhodothermus; species Rhodothermus profundi. The sequence goes on along the minus strand of NZ_FRAU01000005.1, from coordinate 13,666 downwards.
CCGGCGCGTCTATCCCGTCTCACCTGCAGACAATTGCAATTCCTCTTGTGGAAGACCGAAGCACCAGTCCGTTTACGAACCTGGACCAGCAGCTTACCGACCTGCTTATCGAACGCTTTGTAAATCAGACGCGGCTGACGCTCGAACCGGATCTGGAAGCGGCCGATGCGCTGCTGGCCGTGCGCATCGAACGATACACGAATGAACCTACAGCTATTGGAGGAGCCGAACGGGCGGAGCGTAACCGGGTAACCATCACCGTCTCGGTGCGCTACGTCGATCAGGTAAACGATCAGGTGCTGCTCCAACGAAGTTTTTCCGCTTTCGAAGAATACGATCCTGTAGCGCAGGGACTGGCTGGCGAAGAAGAAGCCGCCCGCCTGGTGCTTCGCAATCTGGCAGACGACATCTTCACCGCCGCTACCTCCAACTGGTAACCCGTGAAAAATCGTTGTATCTTTCAGCGTTGTTGTATGTTAAAGTTGTTGTATCTTTGGAGAGGAGATTGCGTTCGCTATCCCGAAAACGGTAACGATGCCGCTTCCTGAGCTGCGGGACATTGCCCGACGGATTGAAGAAGGAGAGGCCCGTGAGGTGCTTCCCACGCTTTACCAGTTTGCGGAACAGTTTCCGGCGTGGGGGGCAGTGCAAGTGTTGCTGGCGCGCGCGCTGCAAGCCGTGGCCCGCTGGGATGAAGCGTTGACGGTGTGGCAACGCGCTGCCTTCTGGCTGCCCGACAGTCCCGTGGTGCAACGAGGTATCCAGACGGCCCTCCGGCACGTAATGCAACCTGTGGAAACCGGCGAGGCGCCTGAGCCGTCGGCTACGCTACCGGATCCCCTTCAGGAACTGGCCAGAGCAGCCGGCCGCACAGCGCAATCTGATAATGGCCCCTCTACTGTTGCAGCCCTCGAAACCACGCATGCCGTTTCGGAAGATCTGGATCTAGATCGGCTGATCGCTGAGCTGGAATCGGCTCGCATTGAGCCGCGTCCTGATCTGGACGATATTCCACCGCCCGATCTGGAAGACGATGTGGACGACCTAGTCTCAGAGACGCTGGCCCTTATTTATGCGGCGCAGCAGCAGTACGAGGAGGCGGCCCGTGTCTATGAAAAACTGGCCCTGCAACACCCGGAGAAGGCCGCGCACTATCGCGAACAGGCGGCGAAAATGCGTGAAAAAGCAGCCGGCCAAACCAGTTCATAAGTTGCTCTTCTATGGCGCTTGCTCTTCCGGTTTGCTGGCAGCGACTCTGGCGCGGTTCCGGGCGTTGGGTGGTGGGATTAATGAGCGGCACGTCGCTCGACGGTGTCGACGCCGCGCTGGTTTATCTTGAAGGAAGCGGACGCGAACTCCAGCTTTCGCTGAAGGCATTCGTCCACCATCCATTTTCGGATGCGCTGCGCGCGCTCCTGCTACGCAACAGTGCTCCTGAAACCTCCTCCGTACGCGAACTGGCCCTGCTCAACGTCCGGCTGGCCCAGCTCTACGCGGAGGCCGTTGAAGCGGTGCTGGCCCGAGCCGGACGCGCCCGAGACACGCTGGATCTGGTGGGAATGCACGGACAGACCGTGTACCACATTCCGGAAGCAGCACCGTGCGCCGGTACCTCCGTGACGGCTACCCTGCAGATCGGAGACCCTTCCGTGCTGGCCAATTTGCTGGGGGTGCCTGTGGTCGGCGACTTCCGACAGGCTGACATGGCACTGGGGGGCCAGGGTGCTCCGCTGGTGCCGTACTTCGACTATGTATACTTTACGCATCCAACGGAAACGCGCGGGCTGCTCAACATTGGCGGTATCGCTAATCTGACCATCCTGCCTGCCAACGCCGCTCCTGAACAAGTTTATGCCTTCGATACGGGACCAGGAAACATGCTCATCGATGCCCTGGCTCAACAGCATTTCGGACGACCGTACGATCCAGATGGCCGCTACGCCGCCCGGGGACGTATCGATGAAAATCTGCTCGCTGAACTGCTTTATGACCCTTACTTCCTCAAACCTCCTCCGAAATCCACAGGACGTGAATACTTTGGCGCCGCATTTCTAACCGCATTTTTAGAAAAAGCGAACGCCATGGGACTGACCGATCCGCACGACCAACTGGCCACGCTGACGGCACTGACGGCTGCTTCCGTTTATCAGGCTTATGCCCGCTATGTGCGAACGCACCATCCATTTGACGTGCTGATCGTCTCGGGCGGAGGCGTGCATAACCGAACGTTAATGGCGTTGCTCGAACGCTATTTTTCTCCCATTCCAGTGCGCTCTGTAGCCGATTATGGCCTGGATCCCGATGCCAAGGAAGCGTGTTGTTTTGCCGTTCTGGCCCATGAGCTGCTAAATGGCGTGCCTACTAACCTCCCCGGGGTAACCGGGGCACGCCGAGCCACCTTGCTGGGTAAGCTGTGTCTTCCTGCCTGAAACAAGATAACCATGAGTGAACCCTTCACGCCGATTCATGAAGTGGGCGAGTTCGGCCTGATCGAACGATTGCAAACGATCGTGGGCGACCTGGCCGATCCGGATTTGATTATGGGAATAGGCGATGATGCGGCCGTCTATCGTCTGCCTGATGAGGAAACCGTTCATGTAATTACAACCGATGCGCTGATTGAAGGGGTGCACTTCGATCGGCTGATGACGCCCATGGAGCATCTGGGCTACAAGGCCATCGCGGTCAATGTAAGCGATGTCGTGGCCATGAACGCCGAGCCTCGGTATGCAACAATTACGGTGGGCATTCCGGCCAGGCTTTCCGTTGAAATGATGGAAGCGTTCTACCGGGGCGTCCGTCGGGCCTGTGAAAAATACCGGATGGTCCTGGTGGGCGGCGACACGACGGCTGCGCATATGCTGTGCATCTCGGTGACGGTTGTGGGCGAAGCCCGCATGGACGAAGTCCTCTTTCGACGAGGGGCCCGGCCTGGCGATCTGTTGTGCGTGTCGGGCGATCTGGGCGGCGCCTACGCTGGCTTGAAAATCTTGCTGGAACAGCGACAGGCCCTCAAAGAAAAAGGACCGGACTACCAACCCGATCTGGAACCGTTTCGCTACGTCATTCAGCGGCAACTGCTGCCTGAGGCGCGGCTCGACGTGATCCGGGACTGGCGCGCGCGAGGCGTTCGACCCCGCGCACTGATCGACGTGTCCGACGGACTGGCCTCTGAAGTGCACCACCTCTGCCGCCACAGTGATTGTGGAGCCATTGTGTATGCTTCCACTATTCCTGTGGCGCTTGAAACGCGTGAGGTAGCCGATCGCTTTGCTGAAGATGTGGATACCTATGCGCTCTTTGGCGGTGAAGATTATGAGCTCCTTTTTGCGCTACCGCCGGAGCAGCTTGAGCTGCTGGATCCGACCTCGTTCAGCGTCATCGGGGAGTTTCTGCCAGCCGACCAGGGCGTGCAGGTGCAAACCCCCGAAGGCGCGATCATTCCCCTGGAGCCCGCCGGCTACCAGCACTTTCGCGCGGACAACGGCACCGAAAACGAACCGCCGAGCACCTGAAAGGAGGATCCCTAAAGAAGCTTACGAAACGCCTCTTGATCGTGCTCGTCCAGATGATTCAAAATGAGGTGGCCCATGCGGTCTCGCTTGGTCAGCAGGTAGCGACGGTTGACCTCGTTGGGAGGGATTTCAATCGGTACCCGCTCGACAATCTCCAGACCGTAGCCGGCCAGCCCGACGCGCTTGCGCGGATTATTCGTCATCAGGCGCAGCTTGCGAATGCCCAGATCACGCAGGATCTGGCAACCAATGCCATAATCGCGATGGTCCATCTGGAAGCCCAGGGCAAGATTGGCCTCAACCGTGTCAAGCCCCTGTTCGTCCTGGAGTTTATAGGCCCGTAGCTTATTGATCAGACCGATGCCTCGTCCTTCCTGCTTCATGTAGAGCACGACGCCCCGACCTTCTTCCTCGACCCGCCGCATGGCAGCCGCCAGTTGCTCGCCGCAGTCGCAACGCAGCGAACCGAAAATGTCCCCGGTAACGCACTGGGAGTGAACGCGCACGAGTACTGGCTCATCCTCCGACCAGGAACCCTTGACCAGCGCCAGGTGCACATCGCCTGTGTAGCGTTCCTCGTAGGCGATCAGGCGGAAGTGACCGTACTTAGTAGGCAGATCGACTTCGACCAGCCGGTTGATCAGCCGCTCGGTGCGCATCCGATAGGCGATCAGATCCTTGATCGTGATGATGCGCAACCCAAAGCGCCGGGCCATCTGCATGAGCTCTGGCACACGGGCCATGGTGCCATCGTCGTTGAGAATTTCGACAAGCACCCCCGCCGGGTACAGGCCAGCCAGTCGTGCCAGGTCAACGGCCGCTTCCGTATGGCCGGCCCGGCGCAGCACCCCTCCCGGGCGTGCCCGCAGCGGAAAGACGTGTCCCGGGCGCGCAAAATCCTCGGGGCGAACCGACGGGTTGGCCAGCGCCCGAATCGTGGCGGCCCGATCCGCGGCCGAAATACCGGTGGTGGTCCCGTGCCGGTAGTCAACCGACACGGTGAAAGCCGTTTCGTGGAGGGCCGTGTTGATGGGCGTCATCAGGTCGAGGTCCAGCTCGACCGTCCGTTCAGGCGTAAGGGCCACGCAGATAAGCCCACGCCCGTACTTGGTCATGAAGTTGACCAGTTCGGGGGTGATTTTTTCGGCCGCGCCGATAAGATCTCCTTCGTTTTCCCGGTCTTCGTCATCTACGACAATGACCAGTTTACCCGCCCGAATATCAGCAATGGCATCCTCTATCGTGTCGAAACGAAACCCTTCGGATGGCGCCGAGCGTTCCGGCTCCGATCCATTGCAGCAGGGGCAGGCCGGGGCCGATTGAGGATGCGGATTCATTGGCTTGTCGGCCATAGCAAAATGCCCGAAAATTGGTCGGCAGGTGCGGTTTGAACCGGCCGAAGTGCCTCGGGTTCTCGCCTTAGTCTTTGGAGAGTACGGAGGCTACGGCCGACTTTTCCACACGCAGCTTCGTGTTGCTATCAACCTGCAGCAAAATGCTGGTATCGTCCACTTGGGTGACGGTCCCGTGAATCCCCCCGATGGTCACCACCTTGTCTCCTTTTTTGAGCGCCGCAATCATCTTCTGGCGCTGCTCTTCCTTTTTCTTCTGGGGACGAATCAGGAAGAAATAAAACACGACAAAAATGAGAATCAGCGGGAGGAAGGTGACCAGCGGGTTAGGAGCTCCTTCAGCAGGTTGGCCGGCCAGTAGGATGTTGTACCACATAGAGGTCTGAGATCGCTTGGTGGGTGGAAAGCAACCGGGGGTAAAATACAACAGGCATTATTGAAGTGCGTAGTAAAAAAGGAAGGGCAAGCACCCCGTATCGCGCCGCTACAACCTCCTACCGTTGCTGCCTTCCGGCCCTGGCGGGGTTCAGAGGGAGCTGGCCGTACGGGACTTACCCTTCCGGGCGCTTCTCAACGAAACGAGGGCAATGCAGGTTCCGGGCTCGTGCTGCGAAACGGCCAGCGCGTGATAGCAGATGGCGACTCCGGAGGCGTAACTAACAGACAGAATTTGCCTGCCGCTGCTTCAAGGCGACCAAAATACGTGTGCTGAGGCGTATCTATTGTCGGGAGCTCAGCTCAGTCCGGCCGGGTCGATGTCGAGCGTCAGGCGGTAGGAGCGAGGCAGGGAAGGGAAGGATTCAAGGGTGCGGCGTAGCAGGGGTTGTAGCGCCGGCGCATCGGAGCGGCGTGGCGCTTTGAGCAGCACGTGATACCGATAACGTCCTTTGAGACGTTCGTGCAATGCCGGCGTGGGACCGAGCACTTCAATCAGATGGCCGCCGGGAGTTTGCTGTTGCAGATGGTGGAAGCGTTCGGCCCAGCTCCGGGCCAGTTCCTGCACGCGCGTTTCTTCGGGACCGCTGCATTCAACCACGGCCAGGCGGGTGTAGGGGGGATAGCCCAGTTGCTGGCGTTCGGCCAATAGCTCCAGCGCCAGCGCGACGTAGTCGTGGCGGAGCAGGTAGCGAAAGACGCGGTGGTCAGGGTTGCGCGTCTGAAGCAGCACTTCCCCCGGGCGATCGGCGCGTCCGGCGCGTCCGGCTACCTGCATCAAAAGCTGAAACGTATGTTCGTCGGCGCGAAAGTCCGGCAGCAGCAAGCCGGTATCGGCATTGACTACACCCACGAGGGTTACCCGGGGAAAGTCGAGCCCTTTGGCAACCATCTGGGTGCCCAGCAGAATGTCAGCCTCGCCCCGAGCAAAACGGCTCAGCAGGTGGTGATGAGCCCGGCGGCCGCGTGTGGTGTCGAGATCCATGCGCAGCACGCGTGCTTCCGGAAACAGCGTTTGCAGGGCTTCTTCAACGCGCTGGGTGCCTGTGCCCAGCGGTTCGAGCGTTGCTGCGCTGCACTGGGGGCACGTGTTCGGATGCCGGGTGGCGTAGCCGCAATAGTGACAGCGCAGCTGATGCGGCACCTTATGGTAGGTGAGCGTGACCGAGCAATGCGGGCAATGGGGCGACCAGCCGCAGGCCGTGCACTCCAGCACCGGCGCAAAGCCCCGACGGTTTTGCAGCAGAATAACCTGCTCCCCGCGCTCCAGGCGATGGGCGATCGCCCGGACCAATGGAGGGGCCAGCGGATTACCGTTGGCCAGACGGGTGTGTCGTAGATCGATGAGGCGAACCTGAGGCAGGCGGGCCGGCGTTCGCCCTACGGTCGGTGCCCGGCGTTGCATCTCAAGCAGGGTGTATTTACCCCGTCGGGCGTTCAGATAGCTTTCCAGGCTGGGCGTCGCCGAGCCGAGCACGCACACGGCGTTGTTCAGGTAAGCCCGGTAGACGGCCACGTCGCGCGCATGGTAACGAGGAGCCGGATCGAACTGCTTGTAGGAACGCTCATGCTCTTCATCGACCACGATCAGCCCCAGATTTTCCAGCGGCGCGAGCACGGCAGAGCGGGGACCGATCACAATGGGATAGCGACCGGTGCGAAGCTGACGCCAGGTGTCGTAGCGTTCGCCTTCGCTCATGCGTGAATGCAGCACAGCCACCTCATCCCCAAAGTGAGCCCGGAAGCGCTGCACGGTCTGGGGCGTCAGCGCAATTTCAGGCACCAGAATGATGCCGGTGCGGCCCTGGCGGCGCACGCGTTTCAGGGCCGCAATGTAGACTTCGGTTTTGCCGCTGCCGGTAACGCCGTGGAGCAGGAAAGTCTCGAAGCGTCGGGCATCGATCGCTTCAGCAATGCGGTCCAGCGCGGCCTGCTGCTCGGGATGGAATGTGATCGGGGAAGGCGCAGGAGGCGGCTCGGCTTCCAGCGGAGAGCGGATCACCTCTTTGTCTACCAGCTCCAGAATACCCTGCTCGACCAGTCGGCGCAGCGTGGCCGGGGGGGCGCCGGCTCGAGCAAGCAATGTGGCCCGGGGAGGCTCCGTCACCCCTTCCAGTTGCAGAGCCTGGAGCGCGGCTACGAGGGCGCGTTGCCGGGCACCGCGCAGGCGATGAAGTAACTGCTCCTGGGCGGCAGGTGTCCGGTAGGCCGGGGCAAAGCGCACGTGGCGTTCCTTTTTGATCTGGACGCGGGGTGCCTCAAGAGCCTCCTCCAGCCGAAGCAGACCGGCCCGGACCAGTCGGTGCAGCAGGCCGTAGGGAGTACTACCCAGCTCCTGACGCAGCCGCCGAATGGTAATGCCGGGATGGGCGGCTACCAGCCGAAGCACGGCCGCTGCGCGTTCGCTCAGGGGTTCGGCAGGCGGCTGGCCAGGATACAGGCGACGTCGGCTTTCAATTTCAAGGCCGGGTGGCAGGGCCGCGCGAATGACCTCGCCCCAACTGCACACGTAATAGTCGGCCATCCAGCGCGTCAGTTGGAGCAGCTCCTCGGTCAGGGCCGGCTCGTCGTCCAGCACGTCCAGGATGGGCTTAAGCGAGTCAGGAAGCGAGGCAGGAGGCGCTTCCGGCACAACCACCCCGGTCAGATGACGGCGCCCGAACGGTACCAGGACCCGACAGCCGGGCTGCACCGCGTCTTGCCACGCCGGAGGCACCCGGTACGTGAAGCACTGCATCAGGGGCAGAGGCAGGGCGACCTGGACCATGTCGGGCGACATCGTCATGGCCATCGGCACGGGCCTCAGGCCTCCAGCAGCAGCGCCTGGCGAAAAGCCGCCACGTTCTGGGCGACAGACGCGTGGCGGTTAAAGATCGCACTTCCGGCTACAATTACCGTGGCGCCGGCCCGCACCACTTCGGCTACGTTGTGGGGATAGATCCCCCCATCTACTTCGATGTACGCGTGCGATCCAATGGCGTTCAACAATCGACGCAGCCGCTGCACCTTTTGCGTGCTGGCCGGAATGAAGGTCTGGCCCCCGAAGCCGGGATCGACGGTCATCACTAGGATCAGATCTGCCAGCGGCAACACCTCTTCCAGTGCCGAAAGGGGCGTGGCCGGGTTAAGCGCTACGCCTGCTTTCTTGTCCAGCTTCCGGATTTCGTCCAGGGCCCGATGCAGGTGGGGGGTAGCTTCCACATGTACAGTCAGCACGTCGGCGCCGGCCTGGGCGAAGTCGCGCAGAAACCGTTCCGGCTGTTCGACCATCAGGTGCACATCGAGCAGGGCACCCAGCTCATCTGCCAGTGGGCGAAGCGCCTCGACCACCAGGGGCCCCATCGTAATGTTGGGCACGAAGTGGCCATCCATTACGTCGATGTGGATCCAGTCGGCGCCGGCCTCCAGGGCTTCCCGGCACTGAGCTCCCAGCCGCGCAAAGTCGGCCGACAGAATAGATGGCGCCAGCAGAATCATGGATTATGCAAACAGAGCCACGCCCAGTGCGATGAGAATGACGTTCGCCAGTCCAATAGGCAGGAGGTACTTCCAGCCCAGCGTCATAAGCTGATTGTACTTAAAGCGCGGGAAAGTCCAGCGCACCCAGATATACAGGAAGGCGAAAAAGCAGGTTTTGGCCAGCAGCGACAGGAACTGCAACAGTCCCAGCAGGACGCTACCTTCCAGCGCAGGGAAAGCTTTCAGGAGCAGGGGCTCGAACGGAATCAGGTAGCCGCCAAAGAAGAGCGTGGCAATCACGAACGAGGCCACGAACAGGTTTACGTACTCGGCCAGGAAGAACATGCCAAACTTCATGCCGCTGTACTCTGTGTGATAGCCACCAACGAGCTCCTGCTCGGCTTCGGGCAGGTCGAACGGTAACCGGTTGGTCTCCGCAAAAGCAGTGACAATAAAAATCAGCGCACCGATCGGATTGGTGAACACATGCCAGCCCAGAATCGCCCATCCATCGCGCTGGCTTTCGACGATCGCGCTCACGTTGAGCGAACCGGCCTGCAGGATAACCGACAGCACGGCCGTGCCCATGGCCAGTTCATACGAGATCATCTGGGCCGAAGAGCGTAGCCCGCCCAGCAACGAATACTTGCTGTTTGAGCTCCAGCCAGCCAGCGTGATTCCGTACACGCTGATGGAGGTGAGGGCCAGAATGGCCAGCACGCCTACGTCGATGTCGGCAATCACCACGCCCCGGGCAAAAGGAATGAGCGCCGGCACCGTCATCGCAATCGTTACCATAATCATCGGTGCCAGCGCATGGATAAACCGGTTGGCCTGCGCGGGAATGATATCTTCCTTGAACAGCAACTTGAGCACATCGGCAAAAGGCTGCAGGAAACCGGCAGGCCCTACCCGATTAGGACCCGGACGCTGTTGAATAAAGCCGGAAATCTTACGCTCGGCGTAGACCAACACCGAGGCGGTCAGCAGCATGGCGTTGATGATCAGGAAAGCAATCAGGGCAGTCCAGTACAGCGGCAGATCCATTGTATGGCGGCAGGTTAATTTCGGAACGTTAGAGCAACCAATCGCTTGCTTTCGTGCGGCGCAACCCGTAACGTCAAAAAGTACACCGCCGAAGTCTAGTTGTGCAACTGCCGGGGCACTTCGGACGGCATCCAGAGTGGTTTTGAGCGAGAATTCAACGCCTGTAACCCGGCACCATTGTTTCCGTAGAGGAAACGCAGACCGTTTCACGCAAACCCAAAACCCATAACGCATCATGTCTCGTTGGTTGCTATTGGTCGCTATGCTGGGGTTCACCGCGACCATGCAGGCGCAGGTGCCCCCGCGTCCCTACCTGGATCAGTTGCCCCCGCTGCTGGACCGCGAGCTGTTCTTCGGCGATCCGGAGATATCGGGCGCGCAGCTTTCACCAGACGGGCGCTGGCTGACCTTCCTGAAGCCCTACAATGGGGTTCGCAACATCTGGATCAAGGGAATTGATGAGCCGTTCGAGGCGGCCCGGCCGCTAACGGCTGACGAGCGGCCCGTTCCAGGTTATTTCTGGAGCGAAGATAGCCGCTACGTGCTCTACGTGCAGGATAAGGGCGGCGATGAAAACTTCCACGTTTATGCGGTCGATCCGACTCTGCCCCCGGATCCTGAGACCGGCGTGCCGCCGGCGCGCAATCTGACGCCCTACGAAAACACACGGGCAATCATCTATGCGGTACCCGAAGCGACACCAGGGCAGATTCTGGTAGGGCTGAATGACCGGGATCCGCGCTGGCATGACGTGTACCGGCTTGACCTGGCTACCGGCGAGCGGACGCTCGTGCTCAAAAACGAACAGGAACTGGCAGGCTTTACGTTCGACCTGGAAGGCCGGCTACGCCTGGCCACCCGAATTACCGAAGACGGCAGCACGGAGATTCTACGCGTGGATGGGGAGACGCTGACGCCGGTCTATACCTGCTCGGTGGAAGAGGCCTGCAGTCCGCTGCGCTTTCATCGAGATGGTCGTCGCGTTTATCTGATCACCAATCGCGGGGATCGCGATCTGACGGAGCTGGTGCTGTTCGATCCGGAAACGGGCGCGGAGACGTTCGTGGAGCGTGATCCCGAAGGGGAGGTGGACTTCGGCGGGGCGGTGTTCTCGGATCGCACGGAAGAGCTGGTGGCTACCTACTACGTGGGCGACCGGCTCCGGATCTATCCGAAAACTGAGGAGCTGGCGCAGGACCTGGCCTTTCTCCGGACCAGGCTACCGGAAGGTGAGCTGTACCTGGGCGCTACTACGGAAGATGAGCGGTTGATGCTGGTTACGGTGCAGCGCGATGTGGATCCCGGCGCGGTGTATCTCTACGACCGGCAACAGCGGAAGGTGCAGTTGCTCTACCGGAGCCGACCGGAGCTTCCCAGCGAACACCTGGCGCCCATGCAGGCCATTCGCTACCGGGCGCGCGATGGCGTGGAGATCCCGGCCTATCTGACGTTGCCCAAAGGTGTTGAGCCGAAGGGATTATCGGCTGTGGTGCTGGTGCATGGCGGACCCTGGGCACGGGATACCTGGGGTTATGATCCTTTTGCCCAGTTTCTGGCCAATCGGGGATATGCCGTGCTACAGCCCAACTTCCGCGGGTCGGCTGGCTACGGCAAAGCTTTTCTGAATGCAGGCAACAAGCAGTGGGGAACCGGGGTGATGCAGCACGACGTCACGGACGGTGTGCGCTATCTGATCGAACAGGGCATCGCCGATCCGAATTATATCGCTATCATGGGGGGGTCCTATGGTGGGTATGCGACGCTGGCGGGCCTGACCTTTACGCCTGAACTGTACGCGGCTGGTGTGTCGATTGTCGGGCCTTCGAATCTGCTCACGCTGCTGAAGACCATTCCACCTTACTGGGCGGCTGTCCGTCGCATTTTTGACACGCGGGTAGGAAATCCGGATGATCCGGCCGATCGGGAGCGGCTGAAGGCCCAGTCGCCGTTCTACCATGCCGACCGCATTCGGGCGCCGCTGCTGGTCATCCAGGGTGCTAACGATCCCCGCGTCAAAAAGACCGAAAGCGATCAGATCGTCGTGGCAGCCCGCGACAACGGGGTGGAGGTGGCCTACATGGTCGCGCCCGATGAAGGGCATGGCTTTCGAGACGAGATGAATCGCCTGGCCATGATCGCCGAAATCGAGCGCTTTCTGGCGCGGCATTTAGGCGGGCGCTACCAGAAGGAGATGAGTCCGGAACTGGAGGCGCATCTGGCCTCGCTCATGGTAGATCCGGCCACGGTTACGCTTCCCGACACGCTTGCCCTGGCTCAGGCGCAGCGAGCGGCGCTTCCCGAAGCGGACGGTAGCCAGATCCGTCCAGCTACAATGCGCTACGAAACCACCATCCAGGTGCAGGGTCAGCAATTTACGCTCAGCTCCGAACGTACTGTGCAGGCTGCCTGGCTGGACGGACGGGCCGTCTGGATGGTGGTCAATCACGTGCGCATGCCCATGGGTGAAACCAGCGATACTACCTGGGTCGACCGACGCACGCTGCACCCCATTCGTCGCGTAGCACGCGGAATGGGTTCCCTGGTGCTGCACTATGCCGCCGATCGGATCAGCGGTCGGTTGCAGACGCCCATGGGATCGATGGCCATTGATCAGAAGCTGGAGGCTCCGGTCGTAGGCGATGGCAGTGCGTTCGATCTGTATGTGGCCGGTCTGCCTCTCCGGGAAGGATTCGAGGCAACGTTGCGCGTGTTTGATCCGCAGCAGCAGGAAGTGCGACCGGTGAAGTTACAGGTAACCGGTACGCAGACGTTGGAGACTCCGGCCGGTACTTTTGAAGTTTACGTGGTGCAGATCGAAATGCTTGATGGCGGTCCTGGCAGTGGTACGCTGTACGTGCGCCGCGAAGCGCCGCACTACAGTGTGATAACCGAGCAGCAGCTTCCGGCGCAAATGGGCGGAGGAACGGCCGTGACCCGCCTGATTGCGTTGGAACTGGAATAGGAAAGGGACGCTTCCTTGCGTAAGAAAGGGTGGCTTTAGGCCGCCCTTTCTTTTTGTCAGAAAAAGTGGTCCTGGAAGAGAAGAGGCGCAAGGCCGCCTGGGCTGCAGACAGAAAGGGAAACGCGCGGCCGGTAAACCGGGGATCTTCGGCAGAAAGGAGCGGCGGAGGTGGTCTTGCCGCTTAATGAACGTGCTAGACGGAAAATAACTGGATAACTCTTGCTTTTTCAGAGATATTTGTGTATACGCAAAAGTACGTAATGAGACAGCCTGCGGGAGGCAGTGCTTCTCCGGAGGCAGGTTGCCTGGATGCACGCTCTGAGCGTTTCAGATAGCCAGCCGATGTCCGAGCCCATGATCAGACGCAGCCCTTTCAGCCTGCAGTGTCTGCGCTGCGCAACGCATCGCCCGGTCTTGGTAGCCGCTGCCGCAATGCTGGGCCTGCTGCTCGGCAGCCCCCTGCCGCCGGCGGTCGGTCAGGCCCTACCGTCCCAGATGCTGCAGCAGAATGCGGCCGTGCTGGCCCGCGGCACGCTCGACGGCCTCCGGGTGCAGGCAACCCCCGTGCGCATCGAGGGCCTGACCCTCACGCAGAAAAGCAGCCTGGCCATGGCCGCCCAGCGCGGCGCCCTGGTGGTCTTCGAACCACTGGGACTGCAGCAGGGACGGCTGCGCTACTACGACCCCGAAGGCCGGCTGCGCTGGGAGCAGACGCTGCCAATGATGTTTCGGGAGGACGAGGCCTGGGGCACGTGGCTGGCGATCTCGGAGGATGGGCGGCGCGTGGTGTTGTACGAGTGGCGCGGGGAGAGCTGGTCGGCGCGGGCGGTGCTGGACGAGACGGGTCGGGTGCTGGGCGAGTGGATTGCAGAGCTGCACATGGCGCCCAGCGGACG